>CAZMPB010000361.1:0-1537 GCA_964567775.1 uncultured Bacteroidales bacterium | reverse complement strand
ACATAGTGTAAAATACATCATTCTATGTTTAATTCCGGCATTCATGTTTACCGGATGTAAGGATGATCCTGAAGCCCGTCCGCCAACCATCAGCCTGATATTTGAATCGTGGTGCAATCCCGATGGCGACACACTGGCCATAGGCCAGCCTGTTCGTTTCAGGGTACAGGCAGAAGGGCTGGATGCCAACCTGACCAATTTTACGGTAAAAAAATTATACGATGGCAACACGAAAACTGTTCTTGATTCGGGATTGAATTCTGCGGGGTTTGTGACCAACCTGAAATATTACCAGAGTGTTGAAGAGGAAGTGGTGTGGCAGTTTGCCGTCATGGACAGGGACCGCAATGAAGCAAGTGTATCACTGAAAATATATAAGGATCCAAACTCTCAGTTTGGAGGTATATACGAATTTTCAAACATCCGGATGGGTTATCAGTTAAATAATACGTACGGACACTATTTTCTGCCTTTGCTGAACCAAGTTTATTTTGCGGATTCTGCCGGATTATATCAGGATAAGGTTGATTTTCTTACTTATTTCAACTATAAAGACGACAATGGAATTATGATGCCGTCGCCTACATTTTCATCTCCGGGTGAAGAACCAACAGCCACCGGTGAACTTTACGATTTATATTATCCGTATCTGGTCAATTGGACGACAAGGAATTATACGAAGTATGACATCCGTGCTGTAAATGGAGTAACTGCTGAATTGTTTGATAATGCCCATAACGACAGTCTGTTGATCGTTTCGTACGATGATGTGTGGGGGAAAAAGAAATATAAATGGGCTACAGGAGGGAAATTTATTCCTTTTCAGACGGCAACGGGGAAAAAAGGTATCATCAGGGTTCATCAGGCAGACCTGGATACAACAGGAAGTATCTTGTTTTCTTTAAAAATGCAAATGTAAGCTCAACCAAAATTATAAACTAAAAACAAAAAAAATGAAAAAAAGATTACTATTTATCAGTGTGTTTTTCGTGCTGGCGACATTCATGGCACAAGCACAGGACACCATTGTTGCATGGACCTTTCCAACGGGCAATTTGTCTGATACAATTGCAAATGCCGGAATTACTGGTAATGTCGGCGTAAGAACGATCATGCATGAAGGTGGCACCGGCGCCACTACCATGGTTTCGGGCGATGGAACATACGCTGAAGAAGTTGCAGGCTGGAATAATGGTGATACTGTAAAATTCTGGTCTATCAAATTCAAAGCAGAGGGTTATCATAACCTGGTTTTATATTCAAAACAGATGTCGGATGGCACACTGTATGGCCCCAGGGACTGGAAAGTTCAGTATAAGTGGGGATCAATCCCATGGACTGATATCGGTGGCGGCACTGTAGTGTGTAACCCTGCATGGAATATGGGCGTTGTAAGTGCACTTCCTATTCCTGTTACTGTTCCGGGCGGTACATCCATTTTTATCCGATGGATCATGACCTCAAATATAGCCCTCGATTTAAATCCAGTTCTTCCAACGGGGAAATCGGCCATAGACAATATTATTATTATGGGAAC
>CAZMPB010000360.1:0-1541 GCA_964567775.1 uncultured Bacteroidales bacterium | reverse complement strand
ATTGGGTTTTTGAAAGAATTATTCAGCACTATCATCTGACGTAATAGTTCCTTCACATATTTCTTATCCCCGGCAAAATTGTCATCAGCGATGAATACCATCTGCACTTTCAGGTCGTTAAGCCTTTTTATTTCTTCCAGAACCTGATCAATGGTTTTGCTTCTTGGTTTGCGGCCGTATGTATATATTACATCACAAAAACTACAGTCAAAAGGGCAGCCGCGGGTGGTCTGAATAGAAACTGAATTGTACAGATGAATGTCATCTTTTATAAGCTCCCAACGCGGTGGAGGCGCTTTGGACATATCGGGCTTGATAACACTCTTATAAATTTTTTGATAATTCCCTTTTTTATAATCTTCTAAAAATTGCGGCCAGGTATCTTCGGCCTCTCCGTGGAAAACCACATCAATATTTCCCTTTTGTTTATAAATCAGCATCTCCACACCTATTCCGCCCACAACAATAACGGAAGCCGGACAAAACTTTTTGCAGGCTTCTGCGATTTTCAAACTTCGTATCAGTTGATTTGAAGTAATGGATATTCCAATGATGTCATAATTTTTTCCCGGAAGAAATTCTTCTGCCGGCCCGCGGATATATTCATCATGGATCGACACATCATGTTCTTCAGGTGTTAGAGCAGCAACAGTAGCGACGGCATGGGGAGCTATAAATGCCTTGGCATTCAGATAGGGAATACTTCTGATAATTTTATTATCGATTTCGTCAGGGGTGCCCGGACTAATTAGCAATATCTTCATACGTTATATTTTATCGAAAAAATTTTTAATATTGATCATGAACCGGGGCCATAGTGTTCTCTTCAAAAGTAATTCCCTATCCATAAAAAATAAGTGCCAAAGGTAAAAATAATTGAGAAACCCCGCATCATCATCTCCATGTGATAAAAAATTATCTGTTCAGTTATAAATCATAGGTATACCGCTAACGGGATAAAACCGGACATTTTTATTGAGATTCCTCGCTTCGCTCGGAATGACAAGTATTAATGGACAACGGGGTTTGGGGGGAAGAAAGGAATTTCGCCAAAGGCGAAATTCCTTTCTTCCCCCCAAACCATAAAACAAATAATTTGTCATTCCGAACGAAACGAAGTGAAGTGAGGAATCTCATTAGTTATGTAAAAATCAAAATGTACAAATCTATCCCGTTTTTAGTATAAATGAAAATATCCTTTTTATCAGGCCGCTTCTGAATAAATAGATAATATATCCAAAAATTGAAATTAATTATTAGTTAAAAGAGGAGTTCACATTTCCAATAGAGAATTTTTTCATTAATTTTGCTTAGAAATCATGAAAATACATATGAAGAAACTCATAATCCCCCTGTTTATCATTTTTGCTTTATGTGCAAATTCATTTGCCCAGCACACGAACTCAAGCGCTCCTTATGAATTTCAGGCAAAATACCACATGCTTGATTCTTCGGAACTTTATACGCCATTGATTCCCGGTAAAGCGTTTACAGCAACTCCACCGCCCACAGGCACTGTGCGTCCCATCGCAGAATGGGAG
>CAZMPB010000359.1:0-1573 GCA_964567775.1 uncultured Bacteroidales bacterium | reverse complement strand
AATCTATTTGCTGACAGACAGAGTCTTGTGCGAAATAGCGTGGTAAACATGGGATTAATTGATATTTATTCTGGTTGGATTAGCATAAAACAACCGTGTAAACAAATAAACAAAGGGACTCTCAGCCTCCGGACAAAAACAGGTTATGCCAGCGTAGCCACCATCACAGCCTTGATAGTATGCAGGCGGTTTTCAGCCTCATCGAAAACGACAGAATGTTTCGATTCGAAAACATCTTCGGTTACTTCCATACCATCCAGCCCATATTTCTGAAAGATCTCCTCTCCCACTTTAGTTTCACGGTTGTGGAATGCAGGCAAGCAATGCAGGAATTTCGTATTTGGATTTCCCGTAGCTTTCATCAATTTTGCATTTACCTGATAAGGTTTCAATAATTTTATGCGTTCAACCCATACATTATCGGGCTCGCCCATCGAAACCCACACATCGGTATAAATAAAATCAACACCTTTTACTGCAACTTTCGGGTCATCGGTGATAGTAATTTTAGCGCCGGTTTCTTTGGCAATTTTCATGCATTCATCCACCAGTTTTTTATCAGGCTGGCAAGACTTGGGGGCCCCGGCCCTGAAATCCATACCCATTTTGGCAGCACCCGCCATCAGGGAGTTACCCACATTGTTTTTGGCATCACCTACAAATGCAAAAGAAATTTGACTTAGCGGTTTATCGCAATGCTCGCTCATAGTGAGAAAATCAGCAAGTATCTGTGTCGGGTGAAATTCGTTGGTAAGTCCGTTCCATACGGGCACCCCGGCGTATTTGCCAAGTTCTTCCACGATGTATTGTCCATAACCACGGTATTCGATACCATCGTACATTCTCCCCAACACCCGTGCGGTATCCTTCATAGATTCTTTTTTACCCATCTGCGAACCACTGGGCCCAAGATAAGTGACATGTGCCCCCTGATCTAATGCAGCCACTTCAAAGGCACAACGCGTACGTGTAGAATCTTTTTCGAAAAGCAAAACGATGTTTTTACCTTTCAGCAGCTGCTGCTCGGTTCCCGCATATTTTGCAGCTTTAAGATCTGCCGATAGTTTTAATAAAAACTTCATCTCCTCAGGGGTGAAGTCAAGTTCTTTTAAAAAATTCCTGTTTTTTAAATTAAAAGCCATAATAACCCTCCATTTTAATTTTTAATTTGTAATAATAATGATTATATTTATTTATATTTTTTAATCCCACTGATTAACCGCTTAACTTTTGATTTTATTCTTATTCCGATAATTGAAATACCATACGGAAAACAAAAATAACAATGAAACAGCGAGGCATAAATAAACTCCATACCGCACCTGAAACAACTTCCATATGATAAATACAAGAGTGAATGAGGAGGTGGCAAATGCAGCATAAACAGGCACTTTTTTGGCCCATTTTTCCTCAATTCTTATATGTTTGTTAAACAACATGACCGCAATAACGGCCAGATAGGTCAGAAAAACCATCCAGCCTTTAAAAAAATGAAGCCCTACAGCCATCACCTTGTTGTAAAAGCCCACAGTAACATCCGCCCATGGCAGGCAGGTGGCAATAATTCCCAAAA
>CAZMPB010000358.1:0-1583 GCA_964567775.1 uncultured Bacteroidales bacterium | reverse complement strand
TTTTTTAAGTACGACAAATCTGTAAGTCTTCCTCCTCCCTTTCCTTTTTCTATATTTTTCGGAATATAAGCTATATTTTCTAACTTAAATCCATTCATAGCATCCTTTTCTAAAAAACTCATCGTTATCTCATCAGGAATACCGGTTATATCAAGCCCTTTTGAATATTGATATACAACTATTGCCGCTGTAGTTCCCTGACCACTTTTTCCATCAATTGAAGGATTTCCTTTATTATCTAAACCTATATCAAACCCAATTTTATTAAGGTATCGTTGAGCATTTTTGATAATATCCTCTTTTGGCAAGGGACTGCGCATTATTTTTTTTGATATTACCTGTTGTTTTTGCTGCACCACATGCGTCAATTCATGCGCCAGCAAGTGCTTTCCTGAAGAACTCTCAGTATTAAATCTTCCACTGTTGAAATAAATATCACTGCCATGAGTGAATGCCTGGGCATTCAGCTCCTTATTCATTTGCACGGCATTGGCATCCGTATGTATTTTCACATGGCTGAAATCAGCGCCAAATCCGATTTCCATGAATGTGCGCGAAGTTTCGGGAAGCGAGCTGCCACTATTTTTCGAATTATTTATCCGGCTTTCCAAATCCGAACTTGATAACAAACCTTCAAAAGCGCCGTTCATGCTCGTTTGCACCAAAGGCGAAATTGTCTCAGCAATAGGTTTAGCCTGTATGTTTTTTTCATCTTCAACAGACGTATCGGCCATCCGCATTACTTTATCCGCAATGGAACCGGCTTCTCTTTCATATTCATCATCAGGCCGGCTGATCTCCAATTTTGATTGAATAATGGTTTGTTTGCTGGGTTGAATTCTATTGACCGGAAATTCAGCATTCTTAAGCGAACAAGAAAATCCGGCGTTCGTCTTGCTCGTGTTTTGATTTACAGAAGCAGGTTTTGCAATTTGTAAATTAGTTTTTGACATCATGCAATAATTTTTTAAATCGTTTTTCCTTCTTTTTGAAATTCTTTTCTGATCCCATTAATAATATCCGTATGAAGTATGATATTATTATTTCTGCTCATCGCCATCAGCGAACAATAGCGCACTACATTTAATATAGCGCCTCCGGTAACTTCATATTTTTCGGCTATTTCCCGGAGAATAAGGCCTTTTTCAAAAACGGTTTTTTCCGAAAAAGTATTTATCCATAGTCGTTCACGCTGTTCGGCATTCGGCATAGGAAAATGTATCACACTTTGAAAACGGCGCGCAAAAGCATCGTCGATATTTGCTTTTAGATTCGTCGAAAGCACCACAAGCCCGTTGTAATCTTCCACGCGCTGCAACAGGTAAGAAACCTCCTGGTTGGCATAGCGGTCGTGCGAATCTTTGATATTAGTGCGTTTCCCGAACAAAGCATCGGCTTCATCAAAAAACAATATCCAGTTTTTATGTTCGGCGCCTTCAAATATTTTTGAAAGATTCTTTTCTGTTTCACCGATATATTTTGAAACGACCATAGAAAGGTCAACACAATAAACATCCCTGTTTGTATATTTTCCGATCAAATTCGCCGTAAACGTTTTACCTGAACCCGAAGGCCCCATTATC
>CAZMPB010000357.1:0-1597 GCA_964567775.1 uncultured Bacteroidales bacterium | reverse complement strand
AAAGTGCCCAGGACAAGACTCGAACTTGCACACCCGTACGGGCACCAGCCCCTCAAGCTGGCGTGTCTACCAATTTCACCACCTGGGCAAAGGTGGGTGCAAAAGTAATCATTTTTAACTTGCGACAAAGAAAAATTTCAAATTTTACCCTAAATTCGTAAGGCATGTATTGGCTAATTGATTGTCAGGACTTTGCCGCGATGACAATTTTTATTCACCCCTTAAAATCCATAAATTAACGAATTATTGCGGAAACAAGGTTTTATGAAAAATTGGATGGGCCTTGTTTTTAAAATATTTCGAAACTACATGGGTTATGCAAGGGTATACATATCCTTTTAAATATTATTTTTGCAGGAAATAGCTGAGATATGAAAAAGTTTGTTTTGCTGATTCAGGCTGCCGTTTTAATTATCAGTTCGTGTGGCAATTCGAATAAGAATAATAATCTGACAGAGGAAGAAAGTGACATTCTGAAAGGCGAATTAGTGATTTTTCATGCCGGCAGCCTGTCGTATCCTGTAAAAGCAGTTTGTGATTCTTTCAGGATACGGTATCCAGAGGTAAAAATTCTTACCGAAGCTGCCGGCAGCAAGGATTGTGCCCGAAAGATCAGCGACCTTGGAAAACGCTGCGACATAATGCTTTCGGCTGATTATAAGGTGATTGACAACCTCCTGATTCCCGAATGGGCCGACTGGAACATCAAGTTTGCAACCAACGAAATGGCTATCGTTTACACCGCAAAATCAAGGTATGCCAATAGTATAAATAAAGAGAACTGGTATGATATATTGTTAAAAAAAGATGTGGCTTTCGGCCGCAGCGACCCCGAGAGCGATCCCTGCGGGGTGAGGGCGGTGCTGACTATGGAACTTGCACAGGAATACTATAAAGTACGCGGCCTTTCAGGAAAATTGATGGCTAAAGACAAAAACTATATACGCCCCAAAGAAACTGATCTTATCGCCCTTTTGGAATCGAATGCTGTGGATTATATTTTCTTATACCGTTCTGTGGCTGAACAGCATCACCTTAAATACCTCCTTCTGCCGGATGAGATCAATCTGAAGAAAGAAGAATTGTCGGATCTTTACGCCACGGTAAGTGTCGAAACAACCGGAAAAAAACCCGGAGAAAAGATACATGAAACTGGCGCCCCCATGATCTATGGGCTGACAATTCCCAAAAGCGCTGAAAATTATAATCTGGCCCTTGCTTTTCTGGCTTTTTTTCTCGATCCGGCAGGAGGGATGGCGATCTTGGAAACCAATGGACAACCTTCTGTTGTGCCTTCTGCAAGTAGCTACTACGACAAGATCCCGAAAGAACTTAAAAAGTTTGCAAAACCAGAAATCAAGTGATTTTGTCTGATCATAATTTTTTTTTTATGGAAATACATTGTGTCAAAAATTATTGTTACTTTTGCCGCCGATATGCATTTGCGTGCATAACAAAATAAAAGAAGAAAAACTTTAGGAATACCCTATAAATATTAATAAAGATGAATATTCAACGCAGCAGACTTGCCTCGTTTTTAAAACATAGTGTAAAATACATCATTCTATGTTTAATTCCGGCATTCATGTTTACCGGA
>CAZMPB010000356.1:0-1613 GCA_964567775.1 uncultured Bacteroidales bacterium | reverse complement strand
TGATGGTCTCATTCCATATGGTAGTTGAAACATTTCCATCTCTGATTACTCTGTAGTATTCTTCAGCCTGAAGTTCTCTCAGATCGTCGGAAACCAAACCGCTGAATTGTTTTACAGCGTCAAACCAGTCTTCAGGTCGTGTATTTTTCTTGCTGTTTTTTCCTGCATATTTTGCAAGTAATGCAGCAGCGCCCCTGATATTTTGTTCGGCATCATCTTTTAGTACCTGCGGGTCTGAATGTATTAATTGAGCGGCTTCGTTCAATGTTTTACAATAATCGTTATGCACGAGGTGCATGATGCCCCATCCCTTGTCGATAGAGGGCCCCATTTGTGTCCAGTTGTTTTCCACCTGGCCAATAGCTTCCAGTATTTCAACAGGAACTCCAAACTCGACGGCTGCTTTTTGAAAATAGTTATGAACAGTTTCAACGCTTGGATTTGGACGGCTCAGATATTTTTGCCATAAAATATAATCGTTATTGCTGAAATCCTCATCGCTTGTATTGGATGTAACGATGCCTAAAATATCCGTCACATCACGCTGCACGTAAACATCGCCTTGAATGATCATTTTTGTAACGGGTTTTTCAACGAAGTCTTGTGCACGAACTAATGTGCTTATCGCGAAATATGCAGTAAGCATGATAAGCAAATGGATAAATCTTTTTCTCATTGTTATATTTTTAAAGATGTATTTTTGTTTATAAGGGCTCAAGTTGTATTTTTTGTGGATGTAAATATATACATAAAAACCAGAGATGTCGCATAAAGTCAATTTTTTTTAAACACCAGGTATTCAATAAAAACAAACTGCATTACAAATATTAAATGCCAGTTGACCCTTAGGGTTTCTTGAATTTTGGGCAGTTATTTTGTGTCAATGGAATTCTTCTTCCCCTGCTGGTTCATGTGCTGTATTTAATGCTGCCCAGTTATACTCCTCATTCACGGTTATGAACAGCGGCTTTTCATTTCTTAGAATATCCAATGTAAAATGCATGTTTTCGAGGGGCATAAAAAGATTGATAATTCCGTTGGGATGAACAACGAATTTTTGAGCGGCATCGTAGTCTTTTATAAACAGAATATAGCCTCTGTATTTGCAAGAATCATCAGTCAGATACACCTTGACTGGTTGGCTGGGCCCTGCATAAACCATTACTTCGTAAGTTCCTATGGTAAATTTTAACATTTTGTGATCTTTTTTAATGGAGTGTTCATTGTATTTTTTTTATCCGGCATTGTACTATTCAGTTCATTCGTGACTTTCTTTAAGTAAAAGGTCAAAAAAAACTTGTTTTTTACGTGTGTACAAATATAAATTTTCCGGTCAAAAAAAGCAAGTTTTCTCATCAGCATGTGTAAAATCAAATCAAAATACTTTTTTTAGATACGCTTCAATAGTATTTCCTTCTGAGTCTGTCAATAATTTCTATATTTGTAAGAAATAAAATCACCTGAGAAAAAAGGTGATCTGCTTAAAAATGTGAACTGACATGTGAAGCCATGAAAGCACAAAATACCGCAGAACCAGCAAAAGGGAATCCGGATGAATATTAACTTTAATAATAAAAGCCATGAAAAATTTTGATCTCATCAGCAGACGAATT
>CAZMPB010000355.1:0-1615 GCA_964567775.1 uncultured Bacteroidales bacterium | reverse complement strand
TAGGGTAATTCTATGCTTCCTTAAATAGTTACTAACAAATAAATGTTAATTTAGGTTGTTCATAAAAGCCTTTTATGAAAAATCCAAAGCATTACTGATAGCTTTTACCCGCATGGCCGGGCTGATCAAATACCATCGTTTATTATTCAGGCAATAACATTTATAACGTGTCCGTATTTTTTCACCTTTTCGAAAAACTTTTCCGTTACGAATAGCAAAAATGGTGTCAAAAACAAGTTCATCCAGAAATTGTATGGCAGTATCGGGACCTGTATCGTATGTTGACAAGACCATCGTAAGGTTAAATTCTGATGCGTGGGCCGGTTCGCCGTTTTTCACAAAAATTTTTATCAGGGCATGTTCAATTTCCTTTGGAAAAACATTTTTTTCTATCAGACAAAATATTAATGTCCGGAAATTATCTCTCCACTCATCTCCGTGAGGCTTTGCATTTCTTTTATACGTATTCCATGTGAGCAGATGTGCATATTCATGAGTAAGCGTAATGAGAAATGCATATTTGTTCAGGTTGTGGTTTATACTGATCCTGTGATATGGTGTGTTCCGATCGGAGGGACGGAAATCTCCTGACTTGGTTGATCGGTCTCTTGAAATGCGGAGCTGAACAGGATAGGTATTGAGCCAGTTGCAAACAACGTCAATACTGGATTCGGGTATGTAAGGAACAAGCCGCTCTTTATCCAATGTGGTGAGGCTTATCTGTGTTTTCAATTTTATTGCTGAAAGACGGACATTGATTATATCGGTGTTTTTTTGATGCACACGATGAAATAACAACAATTATTACAAGCAGCAAAAGGATAAAGATCTTGTTAAGTTTCATATAAATCATTGGGTTGTAATTTACAATTTTCAATGTGTGTAAATGTGGGACAGTCTTTGCATTTGTGTTTTCTTGGTGTTTTGCATGAATTGACAGTAAGTGCCAGTAAAACAAGTATTAAACAAGACAAGCCCACCCTGAACACTTTCATCTGTTGTTTTTTTATACAAATTTATAGTAATTTTTTTTAAGCACAAAATTTATCATTAAAAACGTAGTATTGCAAGTAAAATTATCCCGATTTAGTAATTGCTTCCAGGCAGTTTTAATTGTCGGAAACATTTTATGCCCAGCCGGAGTATTTTTTGCTTAAAGCGCATGGTTTACTGACAGGCATTAACAGCGATATTTTTTCTGACGTAATCCATCAAAAATTTTTCAATGTGTAAATTGGAATGATTCGTATCCCTTACTATGAAAAACTTTTAAGTGAAATTGTAATATTCCATTAAACAAATATTGCTCATAGATTTCAAATTATTGTTTAAATTCGCAAAAATTAATATCGACCGGTTTGAAAAAGGCGTTAACTACTATCGGGAAATACGTCATGTTGATGAAAAAGGTGCTTGCAAAACCTGAAAGAGGCCCGGTTTTTCGCAATCAAATAATGACAGAAATCGATAATCTTGGTATTGATTCGTTGGGTATCGTTGCCATTATTTCTGTGTTTATGGGTGCGGTAGTGGCAATTCAGACAGGCTATAATACTACAAGCGCCTGGATCCCAGAATACACTGTCGGATTTACAACCCGGGAATCAATAATTCT
>CAZMPB010000354.1:0-1657 GCA_964567775.1 uncultured Bacteroidales bacterium | reverse complement strand
CAGGAAAACATCTCTTTTCAGACAGTTATGGATAAACCCTGGTTCAACATTTCTGTAATTTCGGGAATGATGCTGATGCTGACTTTTTTGATTTATGCTTTTTCAGTTCAAAAGGCGGGTATTGCCATCACCAGCGTATTAGGTAAAATGTCTGTCATCATTCCGGTACTTTTGGGTTTTTTAATGTTCCGTGAAAAGATCACATGGATACGAATAAGCGGGATCATCATGGCCCTGATAGCTTTTTACCTGACCCTGCAAAGATCATCGCAGCAAAAAACCAGGATCAAATACCTGATATTGCCCATCTTACTGTTTTTTGGCAATGGGTTGAACGACTGTTTTTTTAAAATAGCCCAGGAACTTTATATCCGTAATGATTACACGACGTTTCTCATCACCGCATTTTTTATTTCGCTGATTATCGGAATCCTTATACTACTGGTATTAGTGATCCGCAAAAAGGAGCAACTGCATTATAAAAATATTATTGCAGGAATAATACTGGGAATCTTCAACTGGTTTTCTACCTATTTGTTCCTTGTCGGACTAAGCTATTTTGATGTGAGTGTTTTTGTTCCTGTATTCAGCGCCAGTATTGTCTGTATTGCTGCATTATTAGGATATTTTTTCTTCCATGAAAAACTCTCTAAAACAAACATCATCGGAATCATACTGGCCATTATTGCCATTATCCTGATTGCCGGAATAGAATAAAAAAGGGGCTTATCCGAAAATAAAGCCCCTCTCAAAATTTTTATTCAAAAACTATTTTTGTTTCACTTCACTTTCTTTGCTGAGTTTGCCTTTTAATTCTGCATTTTTCTTATCAAGTTCATTTACCTGGGTTTCCAGATCGTCGAGTTCTTTTTTCTTTCTATTATACTCAGCATCGCTTATCTTTTTTTCTTTTTTGTTTTTCTCTAATTTATTTTTGGCCTCTTTTATCTTTGCGTGAGTATCTTCGTTGGTCTTGGAAGCATTGTCAATGGCCTGGTTTGAATTAGTTACCGCTTCATGTTTTGACTTGGCTTCGGCAGCTCGATGTTGTCCGAATTCTTTTCCTTCCAGGCCTTCCTTGTCTTTTCCATAGGCCTTGCCTTTGCCTTGATTTTCATTGGCTTTTTCCTGTCCTTTTCCCTGATCAGAAGGTGGCACAGGTGGTGGAACAGGTTTGTTTGGTTTTACAACATTAGGTTTGGGCGGTTGTCCCGGAACATGTTTGGGCTTTGGAGGCGTTTGTCCGGGATGGGGCGGTTTAGGCAGTCCTTTGCCATTTCCTTGCTGAGCAACTACCTGTGTGCCGAAGACCAGGCCTGTGATGAGTAATGTGATCAAAAACTTTTTCATGTTTAAAATGTTTTAAATATTGTTCAATAAACTGTCCGCTTTTTGATTCAGTTGTTCTGCTTCCGCATTTACATCATCAGCAGTCTTCTGAATTTCTTTCAATTCAGGTGATACGATAGTATCATTAGTGGCCTCTGTACTGCCGCCACCGCCACATGCAGAAAACATGCAGGCACATGCAAAAATCAAAAAAAGTTTTTTCATAATTATTATTTTTTAGGATACAAAAATACATAGTTTTTTAAAATGTATTCCAGGGCTGTTCAATTCTACATAAATTGTTGATAACTATATAATCTCTGCAAAC
>CAZMPB010000353.1:0-1712 GCA_964567775.1 uncultured Bacteroidales bacterium | reverse complement strand
CGCCACTGCCTGACAGTATTTATTTTTTCTCTTTGAACAGATCTTTCTTATCAGTCTTTTTGACGGCCATATTATCTTTGAGTGTTTTGGAAATAGCAGTATAGGGCGAAGTGATCACCTCATCATTCTCTTTCAGCCCGCTGACGATCTGTATATACATATTGTCCTGTATGCCCGATTTTACTTTCAACATTTTTGCTTTTTCTTCTGAATAAAGAAATACATATTCCTGCTGGGGTGCCACATGGTTGTTTTTTTTCACCTCAGCCTGTTCATCTTCAGAACCGGGCTTGACATCTTTCTTTTCGTTTTTCGTGGTATCCTCCCTGACCGTAACAGCCTGTATGGGCAAAGACAGCACGTTATACACGGTTTCGGTCTGAATATCCACCGTTGCCGACATTCCCGGCCTGAAAGGAGAAATATTGGGATGTTCGGGTTTTATCAGGTCCTGATAGCTTTCGCGCAAGATCCTGATCTTTACAGTAAAATTAGTCACCTGATCGGCCGTAGTGATTCCGGTGCTTTCAGCAGAATTGGCGATCTCGGTTACAATACCTTTGAATTTGCGGTTCAGATAAGCATCCACCTCGATGAGCGCGGTATCATTGAGGCTTACACGGACAATGTCGTTTTCGTTCACATCAACACTGACCTCCATTTCGTTTAGGTTGGCGATTCGCATGATCTCCGTTCCGGCAAACTGTGTAGTCCCGACCACACGTTCACCTAATTCTATATTAAGTTTTGAAATGGTTCCGTCCACAGGAGCGTAGATGTTCGTTTTAGCAAGGTTTTCACGGGCTTCTTTCACGGAAGCATTGGTACTTTGTACATTAAATTGTGCAGCCTTGTGCTGTTCTTCGGCGGCAGTAACCTCTTCTTTGGCAACATCAAAAGCTGTTTTCGCGGCATCGTATTCCGACTGGGAAATAGCCTTTTGTTTAAACAGGGTTTCGTTGCGTTCATAGGTGAGCTTGGCGTTGATGAATTGTGCCTTTACTTGCGACAGCCTTGCCTTGGCATTGGCCTCGTTCGCCTTTTGTGAGTTCAATGCAGCCTGCATCTGCTCATAATTGGATTCATAAATGTCGGGTTTTATTTTTGCCAGCAGGTCGCCTTTTGCCACTTTATCGCCTTCTTTGACAAGAAGCTCAACAATCTCTCCGGACACATCAGGAGAAAGTTTTACCTCGACTTCAGGCTGTATCTTGCCGCTGGCAGATACCGTTTCGGTGATCGTTCTTTTAAGAACCTTCTCCGTGGAAACCTCGGTAACATCCTTCTTTCCGACACATCCTGTTTTCTTTCCGACAGCGAGAAGGACGATAATAAGTACCACTCCGATGATTGAAAAACGTATGATCTTTTTCTTTTTCATAAAAACAATTTTTATTTGAGTGTAAGTGGCTTCCCCTGGTAAAAATCGAGCACTTTGATCCGAAAAACATATTCATATTTTGCCTGCAGCAATTCCGATGTTGCCTTCGTCAGTTTATTTTTCGCGTCGTTGTAGTCCAGCGAGTTTACCATGCCGACATCAAATTTCTTTTGTGTATAGGAAAACGATTCTTTGAGAGCATCAACAGATTTAAGGCTTGCATTATACTTATTCAAGGCTGCACGGGCATCGGCATAAGCCTGCTGTATAGTTTTGAACAATTGGTTCTTTGTATGCTGAAGCGAGAGTTCTGCGTTGGTAACATTGATTT
>CAZMPB010000352.1:234-1729 GCA_964567775.1 uncultured Bacteroidales bacterium | reverse complement strand
TTAACATTCATAGACGTAATTATTGACCAAAAAAATGATAAGTTGTCTGATTTTCTATTATTTAGGTCATTTTTAGTGGTAAACATGGGTTTAAAGCAAGTTTATTTGTGCCTTCATGGTTTAGATGTACAGTATATGACTAGGACACAACCGTTAACTTGTTAAAAAGCGCCATTAACTGATTCCGTAAGAAACGACCAAGTAGTAAGGGATAATTTTACGTTATATAAATCAAATCAAATCAGAAAGGAAAATAGATGGAAACTATAAAAAATAACGCCATGAAAACAGCAAGACCATATGTACTTTGGATCATCTTTGCTGCGTGGATGCTAATACTTGTTGCCACAATGATCTATTTTGAGTACATGATGTAAAAGTTCACTACAAAGCAAAGCAAGTAAAACAAAGAAACCGCCACTCCCCTGGGAGTGGTTTTTTATTTTATTTTTGTAAAAAACTTCGGAATGCCTGAACAAGATTTTATAAAAGCCCTTGAGTCAAATGATATTGCGTTGATGGCAAAAATACCCAAGAGCGACCTTCATAACCATGCGGAATTGGGGAGCCGCCTGGAGTTGTTGGAACAGTGGAGCGGAAAAAAGATCATTCGGCCATCTCAAAAAATGCCGGCTTTTAAAGATTTTGAACAATATCTTGATGATTCTTTTGATGAATTTCTAAAAATCAAGGGTTTTTTTGAATACACCAAAACAGCCACTTTTCAGCAGGCGAAAAAAGATGGTGTCAAAGTACTGCAGATAAGTATTGATAGCCGTTTTTACCGCATTACCGATTCCCAGGGGGCGAATATTACGGAAATAACCAAACGTGTACACCAACAGGTGTCCCCCGAAATATTGTTTATACCTCAACTCGGTCTTGACCGGAAACACGACTTAAAACAGTTGTTGTATGAAGCAGAAATACTTCTTGAAACCGGTTATTTCCAATCGATAGATCTTTATGGTGATGAGCTTTTCGGGGATATCCGGAATTTTATTCCGCTATACCGCAAAGCCAAAAATAAAGGAATGATTCTGACGGCCCATGCAGGCGAATACGGTACCGCAGAATCGGTGCGTAAAGCGGTGGAGCTTCTTGAACTGGATCAGGTGCAGCACGGCATTGCGGCTGCAGATTCTGCAGGGGTAATGAAATGGTTGGCAGATAATAATGTTATCCTTAATGTGTGTCCTACGAGCAATGTTATGCTCTGCAGGGCAGAATCCATCGCGAAACACCCGATACGAAAGCTATACGACCATGGTGTAAAAGTTACTGTCAATACTGATGATTTGATGGTGTTCAATCAGTCTGTAAGTGAAGAATATTTCAACCTGTATCATGCAGGAGTTTTTGGGCCGGAAGCGCTGGATGAAATAAGGCTGAATGGTCTTAATGCTATTAATGGCATGTGATGAACAGTTTTTTTTAAAAGTTCATCAAAATTTAATTAAAGGGCATGGTGTGATTTGTTCTCCCATGCCCCTTT
>CAZMPB010000352.1:0-224 GCA_964567775.1 uncultured Bacteroidales bacterium | reverse complement strand
TTTTATCAACAGGGTCGAAATTTAATTAAAGGGTATATCTTTGCTTATCTAAAGTATAAGAAAATGAAATTCGGCGTTGTAGTATTTCCGGGATCAAATTGTGATCATGATCTTTTATATGTTCTGAAAAAGACACTCAATCAGGACGTAGTTGCCCTATGGCATAAAGACAAGAATTTACAAAAGTGTGATTTTATTTTTCTTCCGGGAGGGTTCTCTTATGG
>CAZMPB010000351.1:0-1757 GCA_964567775.1 uncultured Bacteroidales bacterium | reverse complement strand
GATGGCGATGAAAAAAATGATTATCCGCGGTGTACCAAGTCTGTCAGTGATATAATAAAGCCCAAAAAAATTCAGCCCAAACCTGATGAGATTATTGATAAAGAAGACGAGATCATTGATGAATCTGATGAGTTTTTCGCTGAAGACGAAAACCCTATTGATGAAGGAGGCTTGGACATAAGCGACGGTTTCGAAGACAATAAATACATCTGAAAAAATTGATGGGTGATCCGCTACCTTATCCTGACAACAAACATTTAATTATAATTGCGGGGCCGACTGGTGTCGGAAAAACCTCACTTGCCATTAAACTTGCACAAAATTTTCGCACTGAAATTATTTCTGCCGATTCGCGGCAGTTTTTCAGGGAAATGAATATTGGCACAGCAAAACCATCACCCGAAGAAGTGGGCATGGTGAAACATCATTTAATTGACATGCTCTCCATTTCAGATAATTATAATGTTTTCCGCTTTGAATCAGATGTATTGAAAATTCTGGAGGATCTTTTTTTAACTCATCAGATTGTTTTCATGGCCGGCGGTTCAGGACTGTATATTGACGCGGTTTGTAATGGTATTGATGAAATCCCCGACCCTGCCCCTGAATTGCGTGCAGAGCTGAACAGTACTTTTGAAAAAAAAGGCATTCTGCCATTACGTAAGCAGCTTAAACTGCTTGACCCCGAAGCCTATGAAAAAATGGACATCGCGAACCACAAACGCATCATCCGGGCGCTCGAAGTATGCATCACCACAGGAAAAACTTATTCATCGTTTTTAAACAAGAAAAATAGCATGAGGCCGTTCAACATCATTAAGATCGGTTTAGAGCGCGAAAGAAGCGAATTAAATAAGATCATCAACAAACGAGTGGATGCTATGATGGCAAACGGACTTGAAGATGAAGCGCGCAGCCTCTATCCTTACAGGGATTTCAACAGCCTTCAGACGGTCGGATACAAAGAATTATTTGAGTATTTTGAAGAAAAGTATTCACGTGAAAAGGCCATCGAAAAAATTAAAACGAACACCCGCCGGTATGCGAAAAAACAAATGACCTGGTTTGCACGGGATAAAAATATTTTATGGTTTCACCCAACCGAAACTGAAAAAATTCTGGAATTAATAACAAAACAAACTCAGCAGGCGTTTTGACTTCAACGTAATTAATATATTTCTTAACTTTGCACCCGGTTAAAAAAACCTTCCCTTTATGGAAAATCGCCTTTTTTGAACTCTATGAAACCGAAGAACTTTAAACTAAAATCCATGTCCCGTTTCATTATAAGCATTTTGTTGTTTTTCACAGTAATGCCTTCTGCTGACACCCAGAATTGCCCAAGGAATTTATACGACTGTAAAGGCGCCTGCGGCTGGTTCACCGATTCTGACCATGACGGATATTGCGACCTTACCGCTTTCAGCGATGCCCTGATAAAAAAGAGCCTGCACAATAAAGATTCTGTCGCAGAAATCCAAAATCAAAAAAATAAACATACTGCCGACAGCATTAAAAATGCGAATACGCCTGTAATCACAAATGAAAGCGTTAAACAGAATAATATCAATAAAGATAAACAACAAAAAGAGAACATAAGTCATAACTGCCCTTTTGAAAATACTCCCGAATGTGAAAAGAACAAGACCACACAAAGCAATATAACAACTGCCAGTACCTTGCAAAATCCTCATGAAAAGAACACCAAAAAGGATTTTAAAATAGAGTGGTTTTCTGGTAAAGGTGCTGGTGGACAA
>CAZMPB010000350.1:0-1799 GCA_964567775.1 uncultured Bacteroidales bacterium | reverse complement strand
TCATATCAACCCTAATTGCCACGCTGTGTCCGGCTCTTCGTGACATAAAAAATCATACGAAACTTAAGTTAATAAACAAGCATGAAAAATAAACCCCGCCTATCTTTCTGGCAGATATGGAACATGAGTTTCGGCTTCCTGGGCATTCAGTTTGGCTTTGCCTTGCAGAATGCCAATGTGAGCCGCATATTTGAAACACTGGGAGCCAAGGTCGAAGACATCCCCATACTATGGATAGCTGCGCCTCTTACCGGGTTAATTGTTCAGCCGATCATCGGCTATCTCAGCGACCATACCTGGAACCGTCTCGGCCGCCGGCGCCCGTATTTTCTGACAGGAGCCATCCTTGCCTCCCTGGCCCTGCTTGTAATGCCCAATTCACCTGTATTGTGGGTAGCAGCAGGTATGTTATGGGTCATGGACGCATCCATCAATATTTCGATGGAGCCTTTCCGCGCTTTTGTCGGCGACATGCTCCCTTCGGAACAGCGAACAAAAGGTTTTGCCATGCAAAGCTTTTTTATCGGGACAGGCGCCGTGGTGGCTTCCGCCCTGCCCTATCTGCTTACCAACCTTTTCGGTATTCAGAACACCGCCCCCGATGGGATAATCCCTCCTTCGGTGAAATATTCTTTCTACATAGGCGCTGCCGCATTTTTCTTTGCCGTTTTGTGGACCGTAATGCGTACAAAAGAATATCCGCCTGAAGAGCTTGCATCTTTTTCCGAAGAAAAAAAATCAGAGGTAAAACCGTTAGAAATTGCTGAAATAAACGATAATGCTGCCCCACGAAAAAAAATAATAAACTCCCTGTATTTTATTTTTACAGGAATTGCTTTCTCTGTGTTTTTTTATTTGATGAATTTCAACGGCGAGCTTTACATTTTCTCAGTCGGGCTTCTTATCTTCGGGATACTGATGCTGTTGGCCGGACTCCTTGAAAAGAAAGGGCACGGAAAAAATGGGTTTGTGGCCATCCTCGATGATTTTTCAAAGATGCCGGCGACCATGAAACGACTTGCCGTTGTGCAGTTTTTTTCGTGGTTCGCTTTGTTCGCCATGTGGATATATACCACCCCCGCCGTAACCAGCCACATCTATGGCACCAGCGATACTACCTCTGAATTGTTTAACAAGGGTGCCAACTGGGTAGGAATATGTTTTGCCGTATATAACGGAGTTGCCGCACTCATTGCGTTTCTATTGCCCGTCATCGCAAGGTTTACGAACAGGAAGATCACCCATATGATCTGTTTGATCGCCGGGGGAGCAGGCCTGATCTCGGTTTTCTTCTTTAAAACACCTGAACTTCTCTTATTGTCTATGGTTGGCGTGGGCATTGCCTGGGCAGGTATTTTATCCATGCCGTATGCCATACTCACCGGCTCACTCCCGCGCGAAAAGATGGGCGTGTATATGGGTATCTTTAATTTCTTTATCGTGATACCACAGATTCTTGCCGCCAGTGTTCTTGGGTTTATTACAAAAGAAATTTTCAAGGATGAGGCTATCTATTCTTTGATCCTGGGAGGAATATCCATGTTCATTGCAGCGGTGATGGTTCTTTTTGTAAAAGACAATGACTAAGCCGAAGGTCAAGAAAAAAAATAAAAGTTTTCAGTTCATTTAATTTTGGATAATTTGATACCATATATAGAATTCGTCAACATTTGTTATTTTATATGATTTTTTTAGGATGATCAATATTATATAAAAAAATTTTCTATAATTTTGTTATTAAATCTCACTATCAACCGACAAATCTGCAAATTTCTGAATTTTTATTTTAAAATAGCTGT
>CAZMPB010000349.1:0-1838 GCA_964567775.1 uncultured Bacteroidales bacterium | reverse complement strand
CGAAGGAAACCGCTCATTGATACTGTTCTCATAATTCTAATTTTTAGTTGTTAATTATTATTTATTGTTTATTTATTGAAGCGAAGTAAATTTGAAATGCGAGCTTATTGATTCGCAATTTACCACACTGTTTATGACATCAGCAAATAAATTGGCTGTCGACAAAACTTTTATTTTGCTGAGTTTTTTACATTCTTCGTTCAGGGGTATGGTGTCGGAGACTATGAGTTCTGTCATTGCCGATTTTTCAATTTTTTCGCAGGCATTTGCCGATAATACCGGATGTGTGCACATAGCCCTTACGCTGGCGGCTCCCTGTTCTTTGATCAGGTTGGCGGCTTTGGTAATGGTGCCGGCGGTGTCTATAATATCATCTACCAGGATCACATTTTTGTCCCTCACATCGCCGATGACCACCATATTGCCTATCTGATTGGGCTTGGACCGTTGTTTAAAACAAATCACCAGGTCTGCATCCAGATATTTTGCATACACACCAGCCCGGCGGGTTCCTCCGGTATCGGGGGATGACATGGCCAGATTGTTCAGGTTAAGACTCTGGAGATATGGGACAAAAATAGTTGATGCATAAAGATGATCCACGGGAATATCAAAATATCCCTGCAACTGATCGGCATGGAGATCCATGGTGATAAGCCGGCTGATGCCGGCAGCGGTAAGCAGGTTGGCTATTAGTTTGGAAGTAATAGGTACCCGCGGCTGGTCTTTTCTGTCCTGACGCGCAAACCCAAAATAAGGTATTACGGCGATAATATGACGCGCCGAAGCACGTTTGGCGGCATCAATCATCATAAACAATTCGAGCAGGTTTTCGGCTGGTGGAAAAGTGGATTGAATAATAAAAACATCATGGCCTCTGATCGTCTCATCAAATGAGGGGCGAAATTCGCCATCGCTGAAACATGCATAGGAAACATCGCCAAGTTTTATTCCATAGCTTAAAGCTATCTTTTCTGAAAGATAACGTGTTGCCCTTCCTGAAAATATTGAAATTCCTGATGCCATACCATTAATTTTGAAAGTGCAAAATTAGTAAAAATTCTCACACCTGCTCATTATTACTTTATATTTTATTCGATATAATAAACAATTGATTATCAAACTTATGATTGTAAGACACACAGATAAATTGTGCATAAAAAAGAGCTGCTCTATTTCTAAAGCAGCCCGGTTTCTTTCAAAGCCATGAAATGATTATACTGCCTGTGCTAAGGGGTCAACAAAAACACGTGTTTTTAATTCCCGGTCGAGTAACAGTAAACCCTGCCCTTTACCGTCTACCAATTTGAGCTGTTCGAGCAAGGCTGAAGCGTTTGCTTCTTCTTCGACCTGTTCGGCGACAAACCACTGGAGTTTATTATTGGTTGCATGGTCTTTCTCCTGTATGGCAATATTCACAAGGCTATTGATCAGCGCCGTTACTTTCTGTTCGTGCTTTAATACTTCTTCAAAAACTTTTATCGGATTTTTCCAGTCGGCGGCAGGTTTTTCGATGGCCTGCAGCTCAACGGTACCGCCGCGTTCGTTGATATAGTTGAAAAACATCATACCATGGGCGTTTTCTTCTTTTTCCTGAATCCGCATCCAGTTAGCAAAGCCAGCGAGGTTGATCCGTTCAAAATACGCTGCCATCGAAAGATACAGGTACGAAGAAAAAAATTCAGCGTTGATCTGATCGTTCAATGCTTTTTCCATTTTTGCCGGAGTGAAGCCGGCAGGAACGATTGTCTGCAGGTAATAATCGACGTTCTTTTCGGCCACGAAATAGAAATCACCCATCGGGCCGCAAGGTATCTGGGAAATACCACCCATTACCG
>CAZMPB010000348.1:1682-1907 GCA_964567775.1 uncultured Bacteroidales bacterium | reverse complement strand
TTTGCCTTTCTTTATGGCGCATATAAATGAATAAAGGCCAAAAAATATCGGACCGCATTCTTGTCTGGAGGATACGGCACATCAGCGACCGGAACCTGTTAATGATCCTGAGCGTTTTCTGCGGATTTATTTCAGGCGTGATCGCAGTGTTTACCAAGAACCTGGTTTATTTTATCGAAAAGCTTACCCATTTCGAAAAAACTTCCGGCAGTATTCATTATGAAT
>CAZMPB010000348.1:0-1672 GCA_964567775.1 uncultured Bacteroidales bacterium | reverse complement strand
TTCGGCATACCGGGTGTGCTCAGAGCTATTTCGAAGGATAACGGCAACATGCCGCCGCAAAACATTTATGCGCCGGGCATTGCCACCTCAATAACACTTGGATTGGGCGGTTCTGTGGGGATGGAAGGCCCTGCCGTAAATATGGGAGGCGCTCTGGGTTCCAATATGGGACGTTGGCTGGGATTGAAATATAAACATCTTGTCTTGCTCATTGCGTGCGGTTCTGCTGCTGCCATTGCCGGGCTTTTCAAGGCGCCTATTGCAGGCGTGGTGCTGGCGCTGGAAGTGCTGATGATTGATCTTTCGATGGCGTCCCTTGTGCCGCTGCTGATAGCCTCTGTTACAGGAACACTGACCTCCTATTTCTTTCTCGGCCAAAATAATATTTATGATATTCCCCAGCTTGATCCGGTGGATTTTTCGAACCTGCCATATTTTGCGGTTTTGGGAATTTTTTGCGGATTCATCTCTGTATATTTTACCCGCGTACTGATGTTTTTTGATAAATATTTTAACAGATTTAAAAATATTTATGTAAAAATGACCGTCTGCGGCGTATTGCTTGGAGGTCTTATACTTGTTCTTCCTTCGCTATATGGCGAGGGCTATCATCAGATCAACTTATGCCTGAAGGGGCAACATGATTTTGTGTTTGAGAACAGTCCTTTTGGTTTTTTTGGCAACGGCACGGGCGCGGCTATTGTTTTGTTGGCCGCGATTATCATCTTTAAAGTTATTGCCACGTCTTTAACGTTTAGTGCAGGGGGAGTCGGAGGGATTTTTGGCCCTACGCTATTTCTGGGAGCCATGACAGGTTTAATGTTTACGTTGCTTACCAGTTTTCTGAATATTGGAGAGCTGCCCGCCACGAAATTTGCGCTTGCCGGAATGACCGGGCTTCTGGCAGGCGTTATGCACGCACCGCTGACCGGGATTTTCCTGATCGCAGAAATAACCGGCGGCTATCAGATGATCGTTCCGCTGATGATAACTGCATCCATCTCTTACCTTACCATCAAATCCTTCATTCCTTATTCGGTGGATGCAATAGAACTTGCCGAAAAATGCGAACTGATCACTCACGATAAAGACAAATCGGTACTGAACCTTATGCGTATTGACAAGCTGATAGAAACAAATTTTATCACCGTGTCGCCTGATGATTATCTGGGGCAGTTGGTAAAGGTTATCGCCCGCTCAGAAAGGAATATTTTTCCTGTGGTTGATAATGAAAATAATCTGCTGGGTATTATTTTTCTTAACGACATCCGCGATAAAATCTTTAATCAATCGTTGTACGGCAAATTGTTTGTGCACGACCTGATGTTCATGCCATCGCCTATTGTTGATCCGGACGAGTCTATGGAAGATGTGGCCATGAAATTTGAAAAAACAGATAATTACAACCTTCCTGTGTTGAAAAACGGAAAATACCTGGGCTTTGTTTCACGGGCTAATTTCTTTTCGGAGTACAGGCAAATGATCAAGCAATTTTCTGAAGACTGATATGAGGAAAAAACAGAAAAACAGTATTGAGATATTTGTTCCGGAAACAGCCAAAAAAGTTCAATTGCCTTTTTACGTGGCCAAAATTTCCGCAGGATTTCCTTCCCCGGCAGAAGATTTTATTGAACGAAAACTTGACCTGAACGAATACCTGATCAAAAATCCT
>CAZMPB010000347.1:0-1918 GCA_964567775.1 uncultured Bacteroidales bacterium | reverse complement strand
TCCCGGACTCAGTTTAAAAAAAGTACAGTATAAAGCCCCTTAAGCTACGTACACAATGCTTATACATCACTGGCATAAAAATTGTTAAATCATAGGAAAATATATCAGTTTGATGAAAGAAAAACATGCCGGGCCGGACGATCATTTTTTTTAAAATTGAGCCCCCTCCAAAAAGTATGATTTTTGAAAATCAGCTTTGCCCAGGCCTAAAGGGAAGTAGATTTTCTGCGACTCCCCTTTGGGATAAAGGGCAAAAAGTCGCAGGATAAGAAAAACGGGTCTTTTTGGAGTGGACTCAACAACAAAACAATAAAATACAAGGCCTAAAAAAGTTACTATTTATTATTCGAAAATAAAGCATGATAATATTTACCAAAAATAATTGATTTACTGCGAAATACAAAAATTGAAAAACTTTTCAGCAAAACTTAACAAAAATGCTGATAAATTTTTTTTAAGAAATTGTTGTTTTTTTTAAAAAGTTAGTTATTTTTGGATAATTATTTTAAATAATATATTTGTAATTGAATAAAATTTTTACTCTTTCCTTTTATTTACCGATGCCGCAGCATGGTGTGCAATTTTTGTATTTTACAGAAGGCACATCCGCCGTGGGTTTTATTATGGCGCCTCACAGCATAAAATGCTGCAATCCCTTTATTTTTTAATAAAAAAACCATACAACCATGGAAACCATTAGTAATTATTCGAAAAAAAATAAATCAAATAAACCAAACAATATGAAAAAATTTACAATTTTTATCAGTTTGTTTTTGCTGCTGTGCACAGTAGCAATTAATAGGGTAGTAGCCGGCGAATATGCGCTGAATGCAAAATCCGGCAATCCCTCCATTTACGAGGGCAATATTGTTCCGTTTTTAAACAGCCAATACCTTGTGGGTACTGCTAAAAAATCCCCGAAAGTAACTGTTAATGAAAACGATAAGCCGGAGATGTTGATGTTAATGACAGGTACTTCCATGGCCGTTACTGCCAACGCATCAACAATTTGCTCTGGCTCCCCAGTCAACGTAACATGGACATGGAACCTTGGAACTCCTAATGCAGGAACTGCAGAATACTCACTTGATAATTCTACTTGGTACGCTATGACTGCTGGCCCGCTTATTTCTATTTCAAGTGGCGTTGCAAAATCACATACACCTACCGCAACAACAACCTATTACGGCAGGGTCAGAAGTACCACATCCCCTGTTGGGACACTATTCTCAGGTAGTGTAACAGTTACTGTCATTGGAATCCCTACAGCAGGTGCCATTGGAAATGCTCAAACAATTTGCAACGGGTCTGCTCCTGCGGCCATATCGTCAACCACTGCGGGAAGCGGAACAGGCACACTTTCTTACGAATGGCAAACCAATGCCTCTGGGAGTTATGTTACCATAAGCGGAGCAACAGGAGCTACCTATACACCCCCTGCCTTAACAAATACCACCAGCTATCAAAGGAGAACCGTTGTCTTGAACAATTCTGTTTATTGTTATTCGGCCTATACCACCCCGGTAACAATTACAGTACGCAATGCCTTCACTGCGGGTGCAATATCAAATACAGGCGAAACGATATGTGAAAACACGGTGCCGATAAACAATATCGGTAGTGCAACGGATGCCAGTGGTGGAGATGGCACTATTACATACCAATGGCAGTATAGCACTGATAATACTTTTAATACCGGAGTAACTACCGTTGCTAGTAATACAGCTACCTACACCCCAAACCAAACATTAGCCCAGACAACATACTACCGTCGCCAGGCAAAAGACGGGACCTGTAATACCAGTTGGACGAGTTCTGCCAATATATGGACGGTAACAGCAAATACATGCGTTAATCCTACTATTAGCACAGCCAGTAACCTTACTGCATTTACTTCCTGCCTGGGAACAGCTTCAGC
>CAZMPB010000346.1:0-1944 GCA_964567775.1 uncultured Bacteroidales bacterium | reverse complement strand
GGAAGCCGAGCTTAGGCTTCGGCTTCCTTTAAACTTTTACCGGACAACAGTGTTTAAAAATAGATTATCTTTGTTTAATGAATTGTGAATTTTTATGATTAATAGAAATATTTAAATTTTAAGTTATGAAAAACAATATGGGTGTTGCCGACAAATCTATCAGGTTTATTATTGCTATCGTTTTCATAATTCTTTTCGCCACAAAAGCTATCCCAAATAATGCATGGTGGAGCTATCTCCTTCTTTTAATTGGCTTGTTTTTTGCCATAACCAGCCTGTTGGGGTTTTGCCCGCTTTACGTGCTCTTCAAAATAGATTCGCGCTCGTACGAGAAAAAAAAGGAAGACAAGAAAAAAAATAGTTCGGGCATATAATCGGAATACTAGTTATTCAGGTCTCTTTTGACAGTTTGTCAGAAAAGGAATATTGGCATATTTTTTGTTATTAAGAAAAAGTCTAAATAAAAATAATATGAACACAATGATGATGTCACTTGTAATAGTGCTCAATTTGTCGCAACTTACAAATGAACAAAACAACAGAACATCAAACTTAAAAATGAGTATTATGGAAACAAAAGAACACAAACGTGCAACGGAATTTGAATTCAAATCCCTGCCATACAGCTATGACGCATTGGAGCCATTCATTGACAAAATGACCTTGGAAATCCATTATTCGAGGCATCACAAAGCCTATTTCGATAATTTTATAAAAGCCATAAGCGGCACCCCGATGGAACAGATGACGATAGGAGAATTATTCGCCGGAGTTAGTAAATTCCCTGCTGCTGTGCGTAACAACGGCGGTGGGTATTTCAACCATGAGTTGTACTGGGACAATATGGTGCCCAATGGCATCGGGATGTCCGAAAAGTTTAAAACCCTGCTGATAACACATTTCGGATCACTTGAAAAGTTAAAAGAAGATATTACCAATGCCGGGATGACACGTTTTGGCAGTGGATGGGCATGGCTTAGCGTTGATAATAAAGGAAATCTTTTTATAAGTTCGACACCCAACCAGGACAACCCTTTGATGGATGTTGCCGAAAAACAGGGAACACCCTTGCTTGCTATGGACGTGTGGGAACATGCTTATTATTTAAAATACCAGAACAAGCGGGTTGATTATATCAATGCCTTTTGGAACATCATCAACTGGAAAGTGGTTGAGGAACGATATGAAAAGGCAATTGTAATAAACAATTAGTGTCTGCACGATAACTCCCATTTGCAAAAAGAAAACGCCGGTTTCAACCCAAAGGAAGAAATTGGCGTTTTTGTTTATATATAATTTTTTAGTAACTTTACGCTAATATTTGGCATAAAGCCTGATTTTAGCATCTGTTTGTACCAACATGAAAGACATCAACCCCATGACACAAGAAACAAACAACGAAGACGACATTGAAAAACTCCGTATCGAAAACGAGGTAAAAAAAATAAAGCTAAGCCTTGAACACGGAGCGCATTTTTCCGAATCAGACAGGACAAATAATCTGGATCCACGGCTGGAAGCGGCATTTCTTAATAATATCGAGCAATTTGAAAATGCTTACGAGAACTGCAAACAAATTTCAGTTTACGATTTTATCGGGAAACCGGAATTTAAAAAAGCTGAGGATGTCCCGGATAATGAAATATCTGCGGAATTGGAAAAGATAATGAATATCCTGAATGAAAACAGCATTTGGCTGGATACCATTTGCGATGTGGAAGATCGTGAGCTTTACCATTTTATTACGGAAGAATTATTTGTTCACGAAATTGATGATATAAGGATAGACGGAATGATGCACAATTTTATTTACGAGGAATTTCACCCGAACCATGAATATGATATCAGGGACCATAGCACTGATTTTATAACGTCCTTTTTAGACAAAGATTCCGACTTCTATACCTCATTTCTCACACAAGAAGCAGAAGATAGTCATGTGTT
>CAZMPB010000345.1:0-1946 GCA_964567775.1 uncultured Bacteroidales bacterium | reverse complement strand
GATGCTTCAAAAAATGGGCTTAACTATTCCGTAAGAAAAAAAGTTACAGATTAAATCAACAAAGAATAATATATTAGATAGTTCATCTAAATCAAGTGTAATTAAAATAGATACAACTAGCAAGGATTATAAATATAGAAACCATAATAATAAGCCTTTTGAAGCTCCTAAACATAACGCCCCCGTTCAAGATAAAATTGACAGCATAAAGAAAAGCAAGGAAAAATTAAAATGAATCCATTTATCAGCCTTTAGACATAGATATTAAAAGTTTTTCGTTCAAAAAATAATCTTTCTGGACAATCACCTAAGATTAATATTTCTGCATTATCCAGGGGATTTTAATCTGTAAAAATATTTAATGGCGATAAAGTTTGCGTTAAGAAGCTAAGTAAACTATAATTCTGCGGAATTACGATTTGGCCGGAAAAATATTTTTTCATACATAATTTTGTATTCTCAAAAATATTTCTCACCTTTGCACCCCATTTTGAAAAGTTCTTACTAAGAAAAAAATTTGTACCATGTCAAGAATATGCGAATTAACCGGAAAAAGAGTGATTGTAGGAAACAATGTATCACACTCAAACATAAAGACCAAACGTAAGTTTGTTCCTAATCTGCAGACAAAAAGATTCTACATCCCTGAAGAAAAAAAGTGGATCACACTAAAAATTTGTGTTTCTGCATTACGTACAATCAACAAAAATGGTATTTCTGCTTGTCTCAAAGACGCCCGCGAAAAAGGTTTCCTGACCAAATAGGTATTGAATATTAAATGGTATTGAAATGCTGCTGCACTTTTGTGGCAGCATTTTTTTTATCAGTACTGACCGACAAAAATATTTTTCAAATGTTTAATGCTTTGCTATATCTCGTTCCTACGGAACTTATTTATTTTTGGGGCTTCTTTTTTTATTACCAATATTATGCCCCTGACGGGGCAATCCCATCGGGATTGAATATTGGTAGATAATTAGTTATACAAAGGTTATTAAGTTCCGTAGGAACGGAATATTTTTTCTC
Source organism: uncultured Bacteroidales bacterium (assembly GCA_964567775.1). Taxonomy (GTDB): domain Bacteria; phylum Bacteroidota; class Bacteroidia; order Bacteroidales; family CAIWKO01; genus CAIWKO01. The sequence goes on along the minus strand of CAZMPB010000345.1, from coordinate 920 downwards.
CGGACAATATTGTTTTTTTATATTTATCACGTGAAATAATTTTAATTTTACATCGTTTATTCCGGTAAAAACTTATACTCCTGTTGCTGCAAAAAGTCCCTTATGCCCAAACGTTTAAAAAGATTCTTCTGCCTGACTTCCTTACTTGCTTTGCTGCTCATCTCCGGCCATAGTTCCGCACAGGTTATCTCCGATACCACACTGGTTCAGTTTTCTGGTATTGTGGTTACCGCCGACAGTATCAAGCCAATCCCCTTCGTCAACATCCTCATCAAAGATTCATGGCGGGGAACGATCACCGACCTCTATGGCTTTTTTTCATTTGTCGCCCATCCTAAAGATGTGGTGGTTTTTAACGCTTTGGGATACAAAACAGCATTTTACACCATTCCCGACACGCTTACCATTAACCGGTATTCGCTTATTCAGGTCCTGCGCCCGGATACGCTCCTGATGAACGAGACCGTTATATATCCCTGGCCGACCTACGAGCAGTTCAAACAGGCATTTGCAGACCTAAATATTCCGGATGACGATCTGGAACGCGCCAAAAAAAATATCATCGAAATTGAAAAACGTGTGCTTTTTGACGATGTAGCCATGGGCAGTTCCATGAATTACCGTAATTATATTGACAACCGTATAAGCCAAAACTACTATAGAGGACAAATGCAACCAAATAATTTGCTGAATCCCTTTGCATGGGCACAGTTCATAAAGGCATGGCGTGAAGGGAAATTTAAAATTAAAAAACGGGACGATTAGCAACGGATGAAAAAATGCCTTTTCTATATATTATTTTTACTTCCTGTAATCTCTGTTATTGCACAGGACAGGGCCTCAATCTCCGGAAAAGTCACGAATGAAAAATACGCACCTCTTGAATTGGTAAACGTTGCTATATCCGGGACAGCCACCGG
>CAZMPB010000344.1:0-1956 GCA_964567775.1 uncultured Bacteroidales bacterium | reverse complement strand
GGCAACAGCAAATGACGAAAACAATCAAAGTTATTGCCCTGCTTGACAAGCGCGTTTCTGCAAAGCTGGTCCCGCAATTCATGGAAGACCTCACCCCTGCCACGGAATATGAAAAAGTAGAAACCATAAAAGCCGTTTCTTTTATATACAGGCCAAAAGGAACCGGAAGGCCAACAAAAAAAGAACGGCGGGATATAGAAAAAATCAACGAATAAAACGTATGAAACGACTGTTAATATTGATCATTGCGTTTTCTGCATTTGCCGTCAATGCACAGACCGTAAGCCTAAAAACCCGATATGAAATTATTTCGGTACTCACTCATCAGCAAAAGTGCTGGAACAACGGCGACATCGAAGGATATATGAGCGGATACCGGGATTCAGATTCATTGATATTTATAACAAAAACGGGAATCACCAGGGGCTGTAAAACCACACTGGATATGTACAAACAGCATTATCCCGACAAAGAATCAATGGGGACATTGGTTTTTGATGAGGTTGACATGATACAGATGAATGCCCTCACTGTTTTTGTGATGGGAAAATGGACTCTGCAAAAGACCAAAGAAACGGTCGGCGGGCGATTTACGCTGATCTGCAAAAAAATAGATGGTGCGTGGAAAATCATTATTGATCATACCAGCTAAAAAGCTTCTCTTATGAAAAAAAAACATGTATTTTTATTTCTCAATATTTTCATCCTGATATTTTCCGGTTCCTGCTATTCTCAAAGCGTTGATCCTGGGAAATCATTGAAAATCGTATTCTATAATTGTGAAAACTTTTTTGACACTATTGATGATACCAAAAAAAACGACAACGAATTTCTGCCTGAAAATAAGAAAAACTGGACATTAGAAAAGTATAATACGAAGGTCAGTAATATTTCGCGGGTGATATACGCCACAGACAGTATCAACCTTCCGGATATTGTCGGTTTGTGTGAAATCGAAAATCAAAATATTCTCGAAGATCTTGCAGGCAACCCTTATCTCAAAAAAGCTGGTTTTCAAACGATCCACTTCGAAAGCTCCGATGACAGGGGTATAGATGTTGCGCTGCTTTATGACCCTGTTAAAATAAAAATCTTATATTCACGCCCTGTCCCTGTTGACGATTCAGGAAAAAAACTGCGGGAGATCCTTTATGTAAAAGCGATTGCTTTAAATAGCGACACAATAAATGTTTTTGTCAACCACTGGAAGTCCAGATCGGGAGGCACTTCTGAAACACAGCCCAAACGCGTTTTATATGCTTTGGCTTTGAAAAAGGTTACAGACTCCCTGCTTGCAAAAAACCAACATGCAAACATCATCATTATGGGTGATTTTAACGATGAACCCGGCGATGTTTCTGTCTCCGCATCACTTGGCGCATTACCACCTGTTGAAAAGCCCTTGTCTGCAGCTCTTTATAATCTGTTCTATGATTTTTACAAAGCCCAACAAGGCTCTTATTATTACAGCAGCGAAAAGAAATGGAATATGATGGATCAGATAATGCTTTCGGGTAATTTTTTTTCCTCACAAAAAAGCAAGTTGCATTATGTTCAGGGTTCGGCGGAAATATTCAGGCGGAACTGGATGCTTTACAAAAGTCCGTCAGGGGAGCTACTGCCATCAAAAACATACAGCGGAACCAAATACCACGGAGGATTCAGCGATCATCTCCCTGTAACTATTCAACTTGAGAAACAGAAAAAATAATCATACTAAAAAAAATTTTCGCCATACTATTCAAAATTCTTACTTTTGAATACGTTTATATTTGCCCATGCCCACTCTTAAAGAAATAACCCTGCCGGTCAGCGCAAACCTTGCAGAATTCAACGTATTGTTCGCTGAAGTCATGCACAGCGATTCGCCGCTTCTTGATAAGATCGTGCGTTATATTCTTAAAAGAAAAGGAAAGCAGTTGCGCCCATTATTAGTCATGCTGGCGGCCGGCCTGT
>CAZMPB010000343.1:0-1970 GCA_964567775.1 uncultured Bacteroidales bacterium | reverse complement strand
GGCCTGGGGCTACAACCATTTTGGACAACTTGGCGACAGCACTTTATTGACAAGAAACCTGCCTGTTCAGGTGAACGGGCTGGATAATGTGGTGAAAGTCCGTGCAGGGAGCAACCACAGCATGGCTCTCAAAAACGACGGATCACTCTGGGTATGGGGTGCCAACAATTCAGGACAGTTGGGTAATGGGACGAATACAAGCAGTATGATTCCCGTAAAAGTAAATCTGCCCCTTCCGGTAGCTGTTTTCGATGGCGGCTTTGGCCACTCTATAGCAGCAGATACGGCAGGTCATGTATATACATGGGGGGATAACAGTAAAGGTCAGATCGGCAACCAATCTTCCATAAACGCTTTGTATCCGGTGAAAATAATAAAAGCCGGATCTGCCAGGCAGGTCAGAGCCGGACAGTATTCATCTTATGTTTTACGTACCGATGATAATGTTTTCTCCTGGGGATTCAATAAAAACGGGCAGCTCGGACAGCAGGATACCTCTATAGTCAATGAGCCGGAAGCCATCACTTCATTATTTGGTGTTGTCAGTATAGATGGTGGAAATAATCATTGTGCAATGGTTAACGATCAGGAGCATAGTTGTGTTTCCGGAAATCAACAGATACAAGTGAATACAGTGCCACCTGTGCCGGTTTATCTGAATGGCCTGACACTGTACACTTCAGCACAGGGCACACAGTATCAGTGGTACTATCAGGGAAGCATGATTCCGGGTGCTAACGATACCATAATCACCATAGCTGCTGAGGGCTCTTACATGGTATTGGTAAGCTTTGCTAACGGCTGCTCTGCCTTTTCGGATGAATATAGTTATCATGTAGGGTTAGAGGAAGCCTCTCCGGATAAAACATTTACCCTGTTCCCGAATCCTAATGAAGGAAGTTTTTATATTCAGTTTCCCGGGGAGTCAGATATCTTCTCCAGTCTGAAAGAGATCCGCATCACGGATATGCCCGGACGTATTATCCATTGCAAAACGATAGTTAAGGACGTTACTAGTATCCGTATCGAATTGCCTGGAATTGTAAATGGAGTTTACGTGATAGAATTACAATTTAATGACAACAGTATTTTAAGAAAAAGATTTATTGTGGAAAAGTAATAACGATAGAGTAAGGTAATAGCCTTAATCGGTTATTAATTAAATCTTAACCGTATTTTAATTTCTTTTAGTCATTTAGAGACTATTTTTGACTGTTTAAAAAATAAAACAGTTGAATCATGAAATTTGAATTGCCAGTATTACCTTATGAACTTGATGAGCTTGAACCATTTATCTCAAAAAAAACCTTTGAATTTCATTATGGCAAGCATCACCAGACTTATGTAACAAATCTTAACAATTTAATTTCCGAAACGAAATTTGAAAACGCAGGTCTTGAGACTATTATCATGCAGTCGGAAGGGCCTCTTTTGAATAATGCAGCACAGGTCTGGAACCATACATTCTATTTTATGGCATTGAATAGAAGCAACAAGTCTTTGCCACATGGAATTCTTGCCGATGCTATCCAAAGAGGTTTTGGAACTTTTTTGGATTTTACAGATGCTTTTACAAAAGCAGGAGTAAGCCTATTTGGTTGTGGATGGGTTTGGTTAGTAAAAAACCAGAACGGACAGCTGGAAATCATTCAGGAAATTAATGCCGGCAATCCACTTCGAAAGGGATTAAAACCCATACTTAACTGCGATGTTTGGGAACATGCCTATTATCTCGACTATCAAAACAGACGCAATGAATATATTAATTCTTTTTGGTCTATAATCGACTGGGCGGTGATAGAAAAAAGATTTAATAATTAGAAATTGTTTTGATTTTATCTTTTAATATCTTTATGCGTCTTTTTTGCTGCAACTTCGTTAGATTTTTCGACATAGGATAAACTATGTCAGCAAAATCTGCCTTGTTTCGCTAAAAAATCCATCATAAATCTTATGTAACATAAAATCAA
>CAZMPB010000342.1:0-2021 GCA_964567775.1 uncultured Bacteroidales bacterium | reverse complement strand
AGCACCCGCATTTACCAGTAAATCTTTATTGTTGGAAATATAAAATATGCCATCTTTGGTGGAAACAGGACACAATTCATCAAAAGAGGTATTAATGTCATTAGCATTTACGACTTTGTTGTCAGAAGATAAGCTTTTCCATAAAACAAGGGAATCGCATGAACGAATGCATGTTACGGATTTGAAATCCCCAGGAAATTTTTCAAGATATTTATTATACTGTTCTTTTGCTTCGCTATATTTACCAAGAGATCGCAGCACCTCGCCAAAATAAAAATAGTGTATCTGGTCTATTTTTTTTGCAGCAATTATCCGGGGATATATCTGCGCTGCTTTGTTGTAATCGTGCATCCTGATATAACAATAAGCAAGATTGACCAGGGCCGACTGATCAGCAGTACCTTTTTCATCGACACTTTCCAGGATAAATGCGGCTTCTGTATAATTGCCCACGTCAATCAATTCATTGGCTTTATACATTTGTGCCTTACTCAGGAACGAACACAAAAATAATATCAGAAAAACATGTATGCAATTACCCCTCATAATTTATAGCCTTGTTTAAAACAGTGGATAATTATAATCCTTTTTAAATGCGTCTTTTTTAAAGATACGGTAGGTCAGATTGATTTCATGAGAACCGTAGGAATGTTTTTTTATGTCACTCAGTGTCAGGTCATAGGAATAACCGATAGCAAATTTTTTCATATTGAAAGCAAACATGATGACCACAGCATCTTTTATACGATAAGAAGCGCCAAGATATATCATTTTCTTATATGAAAATCTTGCATTAAGATCAACCTGAAGAGGCGTGGTTTCCTGAAACTGCATCAGTAACGAAGGTTCAACTCCAAAATCTTTTCCCAGATCAAAAAAGTAGCCTCCGTTGAAATAATAGGTGCGCTTGATAGGGTTCTTGATCCTGTTGGACAGGGTGAAAAGATCCTTTTTTATTTCAAACAGGTTCAAAACAGAAAATCCCGCATAAAATTTCTCAGTCTGCGAAAAATAAATTCCAAAATTGACATCCGGACAAAACTGATTATTGAACCCTTTCAGTATGGACATATCTTCGGGAACGTCAGTGGTAAGTTTGTCCCGGTCTACGTAGTGCTGGAAGAAAACCCCGCCTATGCCGAAACTCAGCTTGCGTGAATAATCTTTGCTCAGCCGCAGATGATAGGCCACCGAGACACTCATACCCGTTCGTCTTGTCGGGCCGGTTACATCGTTAAAAAAGCATCCTCCGATTCCAATATTTTTACCCAGGTAGGCATGAGCAGAAAGCGATTGCGTAACAGGAGCTCCTTTGATGTTTACCCATTGGTTGCGGATGTTAAGGTTGATGGGGATATAATCAGCCGTCCCCGCAATTGCGGGATTAAGTACATAGTGATTCATCATGTACTGACTGGTGAGCGACAGTTGCTGCGCATTTAAAGCATTAAATGCAAAGAGCAAAACGACTATGGTAATTATTTTTTTCATGGTCTAAAATTTTTTTATCTGATAATAGTTACGTTTCCCTGTAAAACAGGACTATCGGGGCTAATCCTTATGAAATAATAATACGTTTCCGAGGGTAGAGGTTTTCCTTTATAATTTCCATCCCATTGTTCATAAGCTCCATTGAGACTATAAAGTACCTGTCCCCAGCGATTGTACACCTCAAGGAAAAATCCGGGATATAATTCCGCGTCTTTTATGTGCCAGGTATCATTAAACCCGTCACCATTCGGTGTGAAACAGGTAGGAATATTTATACAGTCGATCTCAATTTTTGTCACTGTTACCGATTTTATTGCGGTACAGCCCATGAAGTCTGTTACGGTAACCTCATATTCACCGGCATAAAGCTCTTCGATATCAGGAAGTGATGCGCCGTTGCTCCATTGATAGGTGAAGTCGCCGTTGCCTCCTGAAACCGTGATGCTGATTTTGCCATCGTGCTGATCGGTACAACTGACCGGAGACATCACGTATTGAACCGTCAGAGAATCAACCTGGCTGATCACCAC
>CAZMPB010000341.1:1754-2046 GCA_964567775.1 uncultured Bacteroidales bacterium | reverse complement strand
GGACGGGGATGTACGAAACCGGCGATACGGAAGGCATAAGGAGGCTGGAAAAGGAGCTGCTTGCGCAGAACGCCCTTCATAAGGACTGGGAGTGCACGGAAGAAATGATGAGCCGCACAAAACAGGTGTAATGCGCATTTCAATCGTAGCCTTGCGCAAAGCAGCAATAATTTCTTCACTCGTGATTGAGTGAGGGTCATTCAGAAACTTTTCAAGTAAGATTTCGTTTTCTTCGGCAGCGCCTTCAACGAGTTTTGTACGGTATTCATGAACCGTTTCTTTTAATTCTTCC
>CAZMPB010000341.1:0-1744 GCA_964567775.1 uncultured Bacteroidales bacterium | reverse complement strand
CTCATCCCATTCAAAAGCTTTATTATGAACCAGGTCTACAACCCCTCTGAAATTATCTTCTTCTCCTATTGGTATTTGAAGAACAACCGGGTGAGCTCTTAGTTTATCCTGTATCTGCCTGATGACCTCAAAGAAATCAGCGCCGCAACGATCCATTTTATTCACGTAACAGATACGCGGAACATTATATTTATCGGCCTGATGCCATACGGTCTCAGATTGAGGTTCCACACCACCGACAGCACAAAACAGGGCAACAGCTCCGTCCAAAACCCGGAGGCTGCGTTCTACTTCAACAGTAAAATCAACATGTCCCGGTGTGTCGATGATATTTATTTTATAAGGGGCATTGTTAGTTTTCCAGTAAACGGTAGTAGCAGCGGAAGTGATGGTAATTCCACGTTCCTGTTCCTGCTCCATCCAGTCCATCGTGGTATTACCCTCGTGGACTTCGCCTATGCGGTGTGTGATGCCGGTATAATACAAAATACGCTCCGTAGTCGTGGTTTTACCCGCGTCTATGTGCGCCATAATGCCAATATTTCTTATATATTCTAGGTTCTCTGACATTAATATTATATTATATCCCGCTACGCACTAAGTTATTAAAACTTAAAATGAGAAAAAGCCTTATTAGCTTCAGCCATGCGATGGGTATCTTCTTTTTTCTTAAAAGCAGCACCTTCTTCTTTATATCCGGCTAATATTTCTGAAGCTAATTTCTGACACATGGATTTCTCGTGGCGTAAGCGGGCATATTTTATCAGGTTTTTCATACCTATAGACATTTTCCTTCCAGGCCTTATCTCTGAGGGTATCTGGAAAGTGGCACCACCAATCCTGCGACTGCGAACTTCAACTGAAGGAGTAACGTTGGCAAGCGCCTTTTTAAATACTTCAAGCCCGTCTTCACCGCTCTTTTCCGATACTATATCGATAGCATCGTAAAAAATATCGTAGGAAATATTCTTCTTACCCTCAAGCATGATATTGTTAACGAACTTTGTTACCAAAGTGTCGTTATACTTGGGGTCTGGAAGAATGATCCGTTTTTTTGGAGTTGATTTTCTCATTTTATATAAAAAAGTTCTTTATTTTACTTTTATTTTGTTGCTGCTTTTTTTGCTTTGGGCCGTTTGGTGCCATATTTGGAGCGGCGCTGGTTGCGTCCATCCACACCCGATGTATCCAATGCGCCACGAATGATATGATAACGTACACCCGGAAGGTCTTTTACCCTGCCGCCTCTGATGAGCACGATCGAGTGTTCCTGAAGGTTATGGCCTTCGCCCGGAATGTAGGCGTTAACCTCTTTGTTGCTTTTGGTAAGCTTTACCCTGGCCACCTTACGCATTGCTGAGTTAGGTTTTTTAGGAGTAGTTGTGTACACTCTGGTGCAAACTCCGCGTCTTTGAGGGCAGGCATCCAATGCTCTGGACTTGCTTTTATACGTTAATTTCTTGCGTCCTTTTCGAACTAATTGCTGTATTGTAGGCATATCAACCGTTTTAAAACTTTATATCTTTCCCGCTTTTTTTGGGACTGCAAAGGTAAATATTAATTTTATATTATCAAGCACTTTGAAAAAAAATTATTTTAAAATAGTTCTTTTGAATGCCATTTTTATAACAAAAAGTATATTATTAATTGATTATCTACGACTTATATTGTGCAAATTTTTTTTTGACAATTTTATTTTTAGACAGCAAAACCAATCAAAATAATTTTATAATGTAAACATTTA
>CAZMPB010000340.1:0-2049 GCA_964567775.1 uncultured Bacteroidales bacterium | reverse complement strand
CCCCCTTTTGTCCCATGTAGAAGCCTAAATATTACCTGTTAACACAATACGTCAAACGGGCTTCTTAAAACTTGAACCTCACCTGTGCCTTGATCTCAGACTGTTTGTTGCCGTTGATTTCGTTCAGTCCAGAACTGATAACACTTCTGTTATTATAAAATGTCTGTGCAAAACGCAGCCAGATATCAATGTTCCTGCTGATCTTGTATTTCAGCATCACGTAATAGCGGATACCTTTATCGTAAAACATAGGAATGGAGTATGCGTACAATACATCATTCTCGTAAGTGTACATGCGCGAATCGTATGATTTTGTGTCGAACAGTGCGAAGCGGAACGAAGCAGCCAATGGAAAGGTGATCGACTTATAACGTATGTCCTGGTATAACAGATACCCGTATTCAGGCTCAGTAGTATTGTTTTTATATCGCGAAACTTCAACCCTGTTGGAAAAAGTGAATGAAGACGCAACAGGGTAAGAAATATGGAAACGATAGTTCTGACGGGTATATGGTACGTTATAATCTATGGATGCTTCTTCGTCGTCGCTGTTACTGACTTTGTTCTCATATTTATAGCGTAGGTTGATGGTGATTTTTTTTGTGGGTTTATATTGTAGCCCGACATTGCAGTCGAACCCATTAGAAGGACTGTTGACCTGATATTTCAGCCAGGAGTATGTATAGAAATCGGCATTTGCATTGATAAGTAACCTGTAATGGGGTTTAATGGATATTCCTGTATAGAATCCGCTTTCATTGTATGGATTGCCGCTTTCGCCGAAAGGCGAAGCGAACAGGGATTGGTAATTCCGCTGGTAATAACGGTAGGCCACCACCAACGAAACATAACGGTCGAGACTCACCATGATCCCGTTGAAGGTTGCGATACCGCCCTTCTTGTTGTACTCATTCGAGCTGCGGGAAGTTTCTCCGAATACATTGAAATTACGGAAGATGTAGCTATAGTCAATGCCGATGTTAAAGTTGTCCTGTCCTTTGAAATCAAAAACGTTGTAAGGTTTTGGAGTTTTTATCAGCTCCGCATCGAGATGCAGGCCATAAGCGGTAATGCCGATATTTAGAGACCTTGTTTTATAGGCAAGGTGTCCACCGTAAACCTGTTGGTTGATGGCATGTTTTTTATCTGCCTTGCTTTGTGTGTTATGAAGCCCGTCTTCGGTAATTGATGAGATGTAGTAATCAGTGTTTTCCATGGTGTCGCTGCCATTGATGCTGCCATCGATATTTCTTTTGGAATAAAACCCGGTAAGTTCAAAATTCTTAAACCCGAATGTAACCCCCGCGCCGCGCATAAACCCTGTTTCGTATGCCGAGGAATACGGGCTGATGCCGCGGGCAATTTTCTTTATATTCACCGGCTCGCTTCCTTTCCCAAAACTCAGTCCTGTCCATAGTGTCAGTCCCTGCCCGAATTGTATGTTGAAATCTCCCAGGATGATATTTTTTAATATGCCGATGTTTCTGACGTTGACAAAGCCTGAATAATAGTCGAAGCCGTATGGGTTTGTACCTTTGAAAAACTGCTCCCCGGCATCTTTTTCGGCAGTGAATCCCCATAGCACCTTATTAAAATAATTGTATCGGTATTTTAAATACAATTTATCCGGACTGCCCAGATAATGAGAGCCGGGGATGACGTTGCCCGCTGTATCGGTTTCTTTTACATACCCGTGTTGCTTTTCAAGCACACGCTGGTAACGGATGATCACATCGTGTTTGCCGTATTTGAAAAGATCCTTAAAATTAAAAGCTTGTTTCTCTGATTCCGCACCAATTTTTATATACGGAAGCAGTTGAGTGATGAGTTCCGCGTCAAATCCATTGACAGATTGCAATTCGTAAACCGATAATAACTTCCCGTTTTTCTGAATATGGTTGAGAAGGTTGTTGATCTGGATATCGTTCATGATCTTCAGGGCAGCAAGCTCATCATAACCGGCATTGTTAATATTCACCGGATGTTTTAAAAAATATTCCAGATCGGCAAGCATATCGCTGTAGTCTATTTCAGCGCCTGTCTGTTCGC
>CAZMPB010000339.1:0-2064 GCA_964567775.1 uncultured Bacteroidales bacterium | reverse complement strand
GCAAAACTTTCATTTATCCATATGTCGTGCCAGCTTTTATAGGTAACTTTATCGCCAAACCACTGGTGAGCTAGCTCATGAGCCATCAGTTCATAGCCAAAATTAATCAGAAAGGTCATGGTCTGGTGCTCCATGCCTCCGCCCCAGTTAAACTGTGCATGGCCGTATTTTTCGTCCAGATAGGGATAATCAGAAAACAAACTGTCGTATAACTGCATGACGGGTATCAGTTCAGGCGTATGCAGTTTTGCATTGACAGAATCTTCGGGATACACATAATTTAATATTTCCAGAGTGCCGTTCTGAAGCTGGGCGTAATCGGAGTATACATAATAATTGGTAACTGCAATAGCTATCAAATAAGTGGCTATGGGATGTCTGTGCTGCCAATGAAAAATTTTATCAGCGCCTGCCACAGTTTCAGAAACAAGCCTGCCATTGCTACCAACCCTGTAAGCACTGGGTGTTGTAACATAGATATCAATGGAATCAATTTTATCGCTTAATGAATTTTTACACGGCCACCAGTCAGGGGCGCCAAAAGGTTCCGACAAGGTCCAGATTATCGGCGTTCCGGCATGGTAATCCTGAATGAACGAACCAAAACCCGCCCCCTGTGGAGGTGCCCCGTGATAATAAACACATATTGAGTCTAATGTTCCCGCTGGTATACTGGTGGCCAGATCTATAGAAAAAGTATTCCCCGGGTGATTAAAAGTCAGATTGGTATTGTGATATTTTACACTGTCAACGATCATGACACTGTTCAACTCAAAAACTATCTGGCTCAACGTTGAAACCGCGGTAAAATAGGATATAACCGATCCACTGATATAGTTTACGGCAGGGTCTACAAACCAATTCATACGATGATAATTCAGGTCATAATTATCGCCCAATTTTGAACTTCCCATTTTCAAAATTTTCTCATGGCTTTTGGCTTCCTGTACAGAGATTTTTTTAATAAAATCCTTTTCCGGCTGGCTTTGCGGAAAAGCGAAGATGGTAAAACTGAAGGCAAGCAGTGTGCAGTAAAATTTTTTCATGAAATGATTATTTTAATTGTAAATATAAAGCATTTGTCCGTCGAAATTGGTGTGATATTGTTTTAACCCCAGCGAAGCCGGGCCATTAACTACCGAACCATCAATAATAAGATATTCAGAACCGCAACTCGCGCATTTCAGCATCAATCCGGACGGTTCAACGGCTACGATGGCTGAATCAGCCTGCCAGTCATAAGGACACGCCATTTCAAAAGCCATAAATTCATCAGTAGATAAGCGGTAAACTGTTATTCCCCGGTATCCTCCGGAAACATTGACCCACCCGCCGACTGAAGACAATTCAATATAAAAAGTTGATGAGATGTTCATGGAAAAGTTAACATAAACATCCGGAATCGGATCCTTGATATCTTTTTTACAGGAAAAAAAGATACACATCATCACGGGAATCAGAATAAGTCGTTTATACGGTTTTATTATTTTCATCAAAACAATAGCTGTAGTAGAACGTTATTTATTGTGGATAATTTTGTGATTATTTTATTTTTTTAATCCGCATGGTACAATAAAACTTAATATTTTTATCGTTTTAAACTTATTACAAAAGTAACCAATCTAAAATTAAAGATGAGATTTCTCAGAAATATAATTTTGACATTACTGGTTTTCACTTTAACTATTTCATCTGAGAGTTGCAGTAAATTTCAGCAGAGCAAACGCCAAGAAGCCCAAAGGAGAAAGCAGTTTGAAAAAGAAAAAGAACAACGTGACAAAGAAGCCGAACAAGCTTATGAAGATGCCATAAACCGTCATTATGCCATACAGGACAAAAACACAAAAAAAATGATGAAGCAAACGGCAAAAAAATCCGAGATGAACCGGGAGCACAAAAAAGACGGATTTTTCAAACGTTTATTTACACCAAAACAGAAAAAAACCAAATCCAAGAGAATTGGAAAATAAATTATTATCATGGACTGTTATAGGGGAAAAAGCCACAATCATCTACCAATGAAAATTTTATGGTTTTCTTTCTTCGCTTTTACTTTCATTTTTT
>CAZMPB010000338.1:0-2114 GCA_964567775.1 uncultured Bacteroidales bacterium | reverse complement strand
TATTAGCACCATCGACAGCTTTGTCCAAAAAATTATACGGACCTTTGCCTATGATCTGAAATTAGCACAGAATTTTGAAATTGAACTTGATTCGGAACGGGTATTATCCGAAGCAGTGGATGTTTTATTCAGCTATGCAGGCTCTGATGAAGAAATTACCAGCATACTCATCGAGTTCATCAAACAAAAAATGGATGATGGCCAGAACTGGGATATTGAGAACGACCTGACAACTTTTGCCGGGCAGCTGCTCAAAGAAGATACGCAGAAATACATTGGCTTATTCAGCAACATGGATCTTGAGGTTTTTTCCAAAGCAATAAACGGTGCTTTTGCCAGGAGAAATTTATCCGATAAAAATGCCAGAAAACTTGCCGCGGATATTCTGAATATAATTGCTGATAATAATATCGATCCGAAAAGTTTTTACCAGGGAAACAGAGGGATTCCTGCGTTTTTTCAACAGGTGGCCCAAAATGGTTTACGGGCATCTTCGCCAAATTCATATTGCGCTAAAGCGGTAGATGAAGATGTCTGGTACAGCAAAAGCACCCCGGAAACTGAAAAGCAGAAGATTGATGCCATAAAAGATACGATCGCCGGGGCATACACCGCAGTTTTGCCCATGCATGCCGATTATCTGAACCTCACGGTCATCATTAAAAGTCTTTATCCTTTGTCGCTGCTAAGTCAGATCGAAAAAGAAACCGAAGCGATCAAAGCCGATGAGAACCTGATTTTTATCAGCGATTTTTATCGCAAAATTCATGAACAGTTGCTCAACGAGCCCGTGCCATTTATTTACCAGAGGGCAGGAGAAAAGTACGAACATTATTTTATTGATGAGTTTCAGGATACATCGGTACTGCAATTCCAGAATATGCTGCCGCTTATCGAAAATGCCATGGCATCGGGTAATGCAAATCTGATTGTCGGCGATGGCAAACAGGCAATCTACCGCTGGCGAAGCGGTGAAGTCATGCAATTTGCTGCCTTACCGGAGATATATAAAAAACCGGAATTAGCACATTTTGATGATATCGAAAAAGCGATTACACGGAATATAATCAATTACGAAGATTACGCCGATGGAATTCAAAATATAAACTATCGTACGAAATCAGAAATCATAAATTTCAACAATGGCTTGTTTGAATTTTTGGCTGCAGAATTATTAGACGATGATAAAAAGAAAATATATGACAATAATGTTCAGCAGGTAAAGCCCGGGAATATTGGCGGATATGTTCGCATAAGGTTTTTTGAGGGCGGCGAAACGTATGCCGATGAGCAACTGAATAATATTCTTGAGATAATTACGGAATTGAAGGCGGCGAAAACTTCTTTGAAAGATATCGCGGTCATTTGCCGTGCCAACCAGCAGGCAGCCGATATTGCATCATTTTTGCTGCATAACGGAATCGACGTAGTCTCCAGTGAATCCCTGCTTTTAAGCTCTTCTCAGAAAGTTAATTTTATCATTTCGCTATTCCGATATTTAAATAGTCCCGATGATGAACTGGCTGCCGCTTTTATCCTCTATTATTTGCAGGATAATTATCAGACGGAGTACAATCTGAACCGGCTGATCCTGATGTACCAATCCTTAAAAAAGGATCATCAGCAAAAATATCCTTTAAATGAAATTTTTAAACTTTTTAAGATAGAGATCAACTGTGGCAAAATTTCTTTGATTCCGCTGTACGATCTGTCCGAGTATTTGATCAGATTATTTGACTTTACGAGAAAGCCGGATCCTTTTGTGATTTATTTTCTGGATGCCGTCAATGAATTTGTCAGTAACAATACACCCGGCATACCTGATTTTATTGAATGGTGGGATGATAAGGGCGCGGGAAAATCTATCGTGGTTCCGGACAAACTGGATGCGGTAAAAATTATGACGATACATAAGGCTAAAGGGCTGGAATTTCCCGTTGTTATATATCCTTTTGCTGATGAATCGGTAAAAACAAAAGGCGCAAGTATCTGGGTGGAAAACACATTTGGCTACTGTCCGGAAATACCCGCATTTCCTATCAATGTTACCAAAAAAAGTCTTGAAGGTACTTCTTTTGAAAACTATTATTTGCAGGAAAACAGCAATGCAAAAC
>CAZMPB010000337.1:0-2143 GCA_964567775.1 uncultured Bacteroidales bacterium | reverse complement strand
TGAGTTGGTTTCAGAACTGGTGAATGAAACTCAGATCAGCGGAAAACATTCGGTGGACTACTTGTCGCAGAATCTTCCGGCTGGCATGTACACATTTAAACTGGAATTTACCGGTTTGGGCAAATCAAAATGCCTGATGTTGAAGATGATCCATTGAGAAAAATTTTATATGATGGCTTTTTGCAAAAGATAACTAATTATTTGCCCACGATAATTGTAAGTAAATAAAATTAAAACGCCCGAAAACCAATGTTTTGGGCATAAAATAAAATCTCCGTGGATCCTGCGGGACTCGAACCCGCGGCCTCGTCGTTGCGAACGACGCGCTCTAGCCACCTGAGCTAAGGACCCTGTTGCAGCTAATGGAATGCAAAAATATATTATTATAGCCAATTTCTCTGTTTTTAATAATAATTTTTCCGGCAGGTGCTTTAATCCATGAACCTGCTTTTCCGCACACACCGTTATACAAATTATTCTTACTTCTTCACAACCATCCGATAGACATGTTGCCGGTTGTTTGAAGTTATCTTCACAAAATAAACACCGTTGGCTATATTGCCCAAAATAATTTCTTTTTTGCCCTGGTCATGGCTTTTGATGTAAACGGATCTGCCAAAAGCATCTGTAATTTCAACGAGAGCCGGAGAATTCAGATCAAGGTTAAACTGGCCGTTGTTTGGATTGGGACTGAGGATCAAATTATTTTCAGAATCCATGTCTTCAGTACCAACAGTCAGTATTTGTTGACAAGCGCTGGTGTCGGAACAGTTTCCTTTTGTTACTATCACGGCATAGCTTCCGTTTGCAGCAGGTGTGTAACTTTGGTTGGTCCCAGCCGACAAAGGCAAATAATTATTGCAGTCTATCCATTGATAGGTTGCTCCGGTAGCATTGGCTGTCAGCGTGATGCCATTTATCGAAACAGAAACATCCACGGTATTGATGGTTAAATTTAAAGTTACTACACTGTCGCATCCTGCCATCGTTGTCAATGTGTCCTTAGCTGTATTATTACTTGAAGTATAGGTTATTCCGTTGATCCATGTGTAGGAACCGCAGGCGGTAATTACGTCGGTACTGGCCTTGCTGTGGTTGATAGTCAGGTTCAGCGTTACCACACTGTCACAACCTGCCGTATTTATCAATGTATGTGTTGCGGTATTATTGCTTGCAGTATAGGTTATGCCGTTGATCCAGGTGTAGGAATCGCAGGCGGTTATTACGTCAGTTACTGCATCCGGAAAATTAACGGTAAAGTGCAATGTGACCAGACTGTCGCATCCAGCAATATTGGTGAGGGTATCTTTATATATTCCTGAAGTTGTAAGGTTTTGTCCGTTGAAAAAGTATGGATCGCCATAGCATATGGTATCATAAGTTGCGATATTGGAAATGCAAAGGTTTAATTCGTACGTTCCGATGTCCACATTATTCCCTGATATTCTGTCGAACCCGTCAAGATCATATAGTACATGCGCGGGAATATAAGCAGAATCGCCCCTGTCATTTGCAATAGAGGCAGCCAGTACATGAAAATCATTAGCGGAGGTGTCATTAAATTGCGGATTAATGTTCCAGTTAGTGTTGCCGCTCTGATATTGCTGAATAACACAGTTTTTTACAAGGGAAGTTGTCGTTGAATCATAATAATTTCGCAGGTCATTAAAGTAAATGATCGAGTTCAACATCTGTGCCCCAGAATTTCTGGTAAAGACACCGCTTCCTTTGCTGTTCGTCGTATCCAGGGGATTGTAAGAATGGTTTTCTGCAATGGTAAGATTGGAGAATTTTGAGGTTCCCCTGTTATATAGCCCTCCGCCGTGTGCTTTGTTTCGTGCTGTTACGCTATTATTATGTATCAAACAGTTGGAAATGGTGTCGGTTGAATTTGAATATACTCCTCCCCCATAGGCATATGAAGTATACCCGCCACTCATATAGCTGATGTCGGCGTTTGCAATATTATAAGAAATTATGTTGTGAAATAATTTGCCTGTCCCCTCATGATATATTCCTCCACCCTGATTGATTCCTCCGGTAACTGAAAGATCTGTGTATGTTGCATTATTTGAGATCTCGTTGTTTAGTAACTGTTACGAAATTAAATAGTCATTATACGGCACGTTTAGGCTTGATTTTA
>CAZMPB010000336.1:0-2158 GCA_964567775.1 uncultured Bacteroidales bacterium | reverse complement strand
TCGGTTTTTTTGTCGACCCTGAAAAAGCGCTGATCTGGCGCGGGCCTATGGCATCAAATGCCCTGAAACAATTATTTACCGATGTTGAATGGGGGCCGCTCGATTACCTGATTGTTGACACACCTCCCGGCACAGGGGATATTCATTTGACTTTAGTTCAAACATTGAATGTTGCCGGAGTTGCCATTGTCACCACGCCACAGGAAGTAGCACTGGCAGATGCCCGGAAAGCCATCAATATGTTCCGTCAGGAAGGGATAAAAGTGCCGGTGCTGGGACTTATAGAAAACATGTCGTACTTCACCCCTGCCGAACTGCCAGAAAATAAATATTTCCTTTTTGGCAGGGATGGCGGAAACAGACTATCTGAAGAAATGAAGACACCCTTGCTTGGCCAGATACCCATCGTTCAGCATATATGCGATTCAGGAGACCAGGGCGAACCGGTGGCTGTAAAAGACAACACCCCTGAAGCCAAGGCATTCATGCATCTTGCCAAAGAACTCAGCCGGCAACTTTCGATCTGGAGTGAATTCAAAGAAATTGCAGATATTATGAAAAATTCAGAAGGCTGTAGTTGTAAAAAAAATTAAGAACAAAATCATAAACCTTAACTCAATAAATAATATGGCAACAAAAGAAGAATTAATTCAGAAAGTTCAGAATGTTATTGATCAGATCAGGCCTTACCTGGAAGCTGACGGTGGAGATATAAGTTTTATTGAACTTACCGACGACAACGTGGTAAATGTTGAACTACACGGTGCCTGCCGGAGCTGCCCCATGAGCCTGATGACCCTGAAAAACGGAGTGGAAGCTGCGGTAATAAAGGCGATCCCGGAAATAAAATCAGTTGAGGCGGTTAATTTGTAGATTAGAACTAACCGGTTTACAAAATTTATTAATTGAAACCTGATAGTTGTACAATTAGAACTAACAAGTTTACAAATAAAAAACCTACAAACCTATTGATTTTAAACCTGTTAGTTCTCAAAACCTGTTGATTTTAAAACCGTTAGTTCTCGCAAGATGATATCTGATAGTTCTACAATCGGAATAAACAAGATTGGAATAATCGGTGCCGGTAGGATGGGTACTGATATTTTTAATTTTCTTATCGGCTACGATTATGAGATCGTATGGATATGTATTGATGAGACCGAAACAGTTGCACTTCAGCAATCTTTTGAGAAAAAAATTAAAAGGCTGCATAAGCGCGGATTGATCGATGATCAGCAAGTGATAACAAAACAAAATTCGGTTGTCATAAACCATAAGGTGGAAAACCTGAACGGCTGTGACCTGGTCATCGAATGTATTTGGGAAGATATTGCTAAAAAGCGACAAATGTATTGGGACATAATTCCTATTTTAAAAGGCAAATGCATCCTGGCAAGCAATTCTTCATCATTCCTGCCTTCGCAACTTATCCCCGATCCCGCGTTTAATGACAGATTTATCGGTTTACATTTTTTCTATCCGGTAAAACTGAAAAACATTGTTGAATTCATTAAAACAGGACAAACCTCAGCCGAAACCATCGAAAAAATAAAGGGATTTTGTGAAAAGACAGATAAAAAGCAATTACTTCAGGATGAAAAAAATGCATTTTGGCTGAACAGGCTTTTTCTTGAAGTACAGAATGAGGCTTTTCTGATCGTTAACGAAAGAGTATTTTCTTATGAACAGATTGATGCCATGGTTGCAGAATACCTTTTTCCGGAAGGTATCTTTAAATTTTTTGATTTGGTTGGAAATGATGTGATGCTGCAATCCATTAAAAATTATACGGCCGGAAACAGAGACGCTTATCATGCAATGCTGGATGAGCTCGAAGAACTTTGTTCGAAAAATATGCTGGGTATAAAAACCAAAACCGGATTTTATAATTACCACGATGGAAGTGGCGGAAATGCGATGAATATTGTCCCCGAAAAAGATGAATATTATTTCAAGATCCTGGGAAGATTAAAAAAAGCTTACGTTGAAAAAGCGCAGCAGTTAGTAAACGATGGTGCCTGCGACAGTGAAACACTTGAATACGCTGCCAAAGAATATATGAATACAGATAAAGGGCCATTTGCCATTGCCAAAGAAACAATAAAATTTTAAGAAATGGAAAGAGTTGTTGTTACAGGAATGAGTATGATCAGTTCGC
>CAZMPB010000335.1:0-2168 GCA_964567775.1 uncultured Bacteroidales bacterium | reverse complement strand
TAAGGAAGCCGAGCTTAGGCTTCGGCTTCCTTTAAACTTTTACCGGACAACAGTGTAATTAAATACAGATATTCAACAGGTTTTTTTGAATCTTTTTAATAAATATTCTTTAAAGGTGAGGGAAATTTCATGAGAAACTGTGTCTAATGTCAACGTATTCAACAATTTGAATGTTTTTCATGAGTTCGGAATCTCTCATATTTATTACAATGGCCTCATATTGTGATCAGGATAATATATTATGAGGATTTTTGTACTAAAAAAGTTGATTTTATTGTTGTTTTCCGCCACACAGGCTTCAATTCAGGATATTCAAAAAAAATTCTGTTTTTCATCGTTACCTTAAAATAAAATATCATAATTAATTTATTCCTTTAGCAAAATTGATGAAAAGTGTAATTTTGTAAAAAAAATCCCATGATACAGCGTTTACAAAGTATTTATCTGTTAATGGCCGTCGCGGCTTATGTTACCTTGTTTTTCTTTCCGATAGCCGAGATTACCACACAAGATGTGTCAAATTCCTTTTCGTTGCTTGAAATTACCAATTACAAAAGCAACAGTACGCTGCCGCTTATCATCGTGGCTTGTTTGCTGGCTCTTTCATGTTTTGTAACGATCTTTCTTTATAAAAAACGCCCATTACAGATAAAAATAACCGCGATCACTTTGTTGGTTCAGATAGGTTTTGTTGCAGCCCTGTTTTATGCTGCCGATTCTGTGGCGAAAAAATTGGGGACTATTGCTGAATACCAGGCAGGGATGTATATTGCGCTGATCCCTATTTTATTCATTGTGCTGGCCCACAGGGCTATCCGCCGAGACGAAAAACTGGTGAATAGTTCCGACCGCCTCAGGTAATCAGTGCTTATCCAGTTCCAGTATTTCCATATCTTTTAAATTGCTGCCATCGATGACGAAGCGCAGCAGCGTGATCTTTGTGTGAAAACCGTATTTTCCGGCGGCGCCGGGATTGATATAAAGCAACTTATTTTTTTTATCGTATTGTACCTTGCAGATATGCGAATGTCCGCATACAAAAATGTTTGGGTGAGTTGATTCTATGATATTTCTGGCTCGTACATCATATTTTGCGGGTGTTCCGCCGATATGTGTGATAAAGACCCGGGTCTGCCCGACCTTGATAAGTTGTTTTTCCGGATACCGTACCCTGAGCTCTTGCCCGTCGATGTTGCCGTAAACGGCAATAAGTGGTTTAAACTTTTCGAGACGTTCGGCAGTTTCCAGATTCCCGATATCGCCCGCATGCCATATCATATCGCAGGAAGAAAAAAAATCAAAGGTTTTTTCGGGAAGAAAACAATGGGTGTCGGATAAAATTCCTACTCGGGTCATACTGCAAAATTAGCATTTTAATCCGTTGCCAATATTTATTTCAAAAACAATGTTTCTCAAACTTGCTGGGAATTCCGTATGAAGAAAAAAATCGAGAAAACATTGTCTGAGCTTTTCATTAAATGATTTTCCGCATTTATTTTCTTTTACGATCCGGTGATTGGTCACTTTGCCATTACTGTCAATTTTAAAATCAACGGTCAGATAGATACTGGCACAATGGGCGCAACTCATTTTAATATTATTCTGTTTCAGGCAGTCACAAAAATAATTATGCAGCCATTCATCGCTCATATCGTTCCACGCGAGGCGCTGTTCATCTGTTGGCAGATTGCTGTATGTGTAAATGGAATCATAAGCTTCAGGCTGTTCAAGCTCCTGAGCATGCAGCCGGTTAACTGTAAAATATAGAATAGCGATTAGTATCAGTGCGATGTTATTTTTCATTTTCAGGATATTTGATTTTCCCATCTGGATTTGAGGAAACTTCTGATTATTATCAACCATTTATAGTATAAAAGTAGCAAAAAATGAAATATATTAGTAAAAAAATCAGCTTTTTTACCTCATTATTCAGCTTAAAAGGTTTTATGAAAATGAAATTGCCGGGTTTTCTGCATCAGGGATCATGATGTCATAGATATTGTATCCTTTTTATTTTAAGCAAAATAAAATATCCATTTTGGAGGTCGCAGGAAAAAACTGAAAAAACTTTACTATTTTAACATAAATTTGAAAAATAATAGTAATATTGTGTTAGGGCTTGTTAATAAATAACATTTACAATTAGTGATTATTTGGTTTGATTGTAT
>CAZMPB010000334.1:0-2169 GCA_964567775.1 uncultured Bacteroidales bacterium | reverse complement strand
CAAATTCAGGTATCAAACCGGATAATCATATTAACTAATATAAAATCGGTAGCCCAGTTTCCGCACCAGAAAGCATTATTAATCGGATCATAGGCTATATGGCGAACCACAGTACCCGAGGGGCAGGTGATAGTGCTTATCAAAGTATGTGCTGTAAAATCCATTTTATAAATTGAATTCGAAGCATTACTGCCATAAAAATACTGGCCATCATATGCGAGATCCCGGATATTGCCGGCACCGGTGATCGCAAAACTGTCAAGCAATGTCCCTGTCAAACTGAATTTATAGAACAGATTCGCGTTCCATCTTGTAATATAAAAAAATTGCCCGTCGGTTTCAATACCCGCGGTTCCTCCTGCCGGAACACTGTACTGAAACAGCAGGTCAAACATGGCTTTAGGCGTGCCCAGTGAATTGATTAAACCCATAGTAGGGCTAATATCTGATTTTGCTAAATTTGGCTTTGCCAGGCCTGTTAATGGCTGATTGTTGTTGCCCTTATACTTTTGGGAAAAGGCGACTGTGCTTGTCATTGCAATGATCAAACACACACTCAATAATTTTGTAAATAGTTTCATAATTTGTTTTTAATTTAATTTTCCACAAAACTACAATTTTTTTATAATACACTTTGAAAAAAAGAATTGAAAAAACAAGATGATTACAGCCGCTTAAGCTTATGAAAAACCAGAAAAAAAATGATTTAAAATATCTTGTCAAGCTCTACATAAAGCTTTTGCGTGGGTAGGCCCATGACATTGTAAAATGAGCCTTCGATATGTTCGATACCTATAAAGCCAATCCACTCCTGCGCACCGTATGCGCCTGCTTTATCAAAAGGCTTGTATTTGTCTACATACCATGTGATCTCCTCATCACTTAAGGAGCGAAAAGTTACTTTTGAACAGGCATAGAAACAATGAGATAGTTTATTGGTTTTGAGGCAGACTCCGGTAAACACCTCGTGTGTATTTCCCGACAAGCGTTTCAGAAGGCTGACAGCATCTTCCGGACTGGCTGGTTTGCCAATGATATGATCATGAAGCCAGACAATAGTATCGGCAGTGATAATTAATGTTTTCGGGCCGAACTCATCGGGGTCGTAAGCATCGGATTTTAATGTAGCAAGGTAAACAGGAATTTCTTCCCTTTTTAATGTTAACGGATAAGTTTCAATGGTTTCGCGGACAACGACTTCAAAATCGAAACCCAGTCCCCCGAGCAGGCTGTGGCGCCTTGGAGAAGCAGAAGCCAGAATGATACGATAGTCTTTTAATTTTTCGGATAAGGTCATGTCAGAAATAAGTGTAAAGCATTTGTGTGGAAAGTATTCCGGCTATCATGATAATTTTGGCAAAAATACTTAAAAAATGAAATTCAGATTTTTCGCCTGACCGCAGAACCTTTACAACAAGGTAAATAAGCAGCGCCTGGACAACACACAGGTATAGGGCAAGCGCCGTGTAATCCGCAAACAATAAATACTGGGCAGCAGCTAATAAAAACATGGTAAAGATGCCGAGCCACAGCACGGATTTTTTGGCAAAGGGGATGCCTTTCTTAACCGGTATGGTGTTGCACCCGAATGCCTTATCCCCTTCCACATCTTCCATATCCTTTATGATCTCGCGAATCAACGTCAACAAAAAAGCAAACACGGCGAATCCGAATACGAAATAAGTAATATCTGACCGTGCTTCCTCCGAATTAATAAAGCTGTATGGATCTCCGGACCTGGCAGCGGAAAGGAGGGCGAAAAACTGAAACAGCCATACCGACAGCACGCCATAGGCCGCTATTATTGCCACCACCATGTTGCCGGTAACATATTGTCTTTTGTACTTGAGGGAATAATAATACAATGCCAGCGAAATTACCACATAGAAAAAACCCAGCATGATATAACCCACCTTATAAGCACAGTAAAATCCGATGAGGCCGGCGATGGTGTTCAGCATGATATTCATCAGGTAGGCATGGCGACGCGGGACCTTTTTGATCAGCACATTTTTGCCGGGTTTATTAATTTCATCCACATCCGTATCAAAATAATCATTGATGGCATAACCCGCTGCTGCAAGCAACACATTGGAAAATACGAATAGTGCAAAGTCTAACTGGCTCATCTGCAACCCAACGAATGCCCGGGATAAAAAAGGGCGTATA
>CAZMPB010000333.1:0-2174 GCA_964567775.1 uncultured Bacteroidales bacterium | reverse complement strand
AAATATTATAGAAATTAATGTTATCGGATGACGACTGCCACTGATAACTGCATGTGCCCGTGCCGCCAGAGCTTGAAGATGTCAGTGAGGCCGTGCCGCCGCTGCATATCGTAGTAGCGCCCGAAATGCTGATGGTGGGGTCTGCGACTTCAGTAACTGTTGCCGATGCCGAATTGGTAGCACAGCCTGCCGCACCGGTGACTGTTACGGAATAGGTGCCGCCAGAAGTAGCGTTTATAGTCTGTGTTGTTGCTCCGGTACTCCAGTGATAAGCTGAATAGCCAGCTCCCGCATCAAGAGTTACGCTTCCTCCTGTACATATGGTGGAGTTTGAAGGAGTAATACTGGGGTAAATTACTTCAGTCGGGTAATATGTAAAAACCAGATCCACCCTGTAGAAACACAAAGGAGCGCTAGAACAAATAGTAAAGGTATTATTCCCCCCATACATATACCCTGTTAACCCGCAAGGATAATTGCTCGAAACAGAAGTTGTTAGCATACATGGGCTATCCGAACAGTAGCACCCAGCAGCACCATCGTAAGCCACAGGTACTGAAAAACTGTTTATAGTTCCATAAATTGTTGCGCCTTCACAACTTGCTGTCCAATAGTTCACAGTAACACTGGTAACAGTATTCCCAGCCGGAACAGGGTCGAAAAAACTAGTCGTAAGACAGGCATCTGAATATCCAATATAACCATCGTTAGGAGCCGGCGGGTTGTTGATGCACGTGTAATCGCTACCGCATAACGGGCAATCTCCCATGCCCTGCGCAAAGGCTCCTGTATAATAAAGGGTCTGTGTGGCAGTACCCTGAGAATATAATTTTGCCATGCTGTTTAATAAAATTAACAGCATTATCAGAAAAGAAAAACAGATTTTTTTCATTTTACTTTCTTTTAAAATTTCTATTTAATTATCACTTGTTAAAATTAACTTTTAAAGAAGACATCCCATACGATTTAAAAGAACTGACATCATCAATAAAATCTTTTAATTTTATAACCATATCAGGATATTCAGAGGCAGCAACCATACCGTTTATCGTTTCATTTGCCTTGATTTTTACAGATTTGGTTTCATTTTTTAGTTTTGAATTATGTGCCCATTTAAGATCCTTGGTCAAAACCGCGTCATTCCATTCAACAACGATTGGGGAATTGTTGTGATTAATGAACTTTAAAAATAAGACATTGTCGTTGTGTTTGTCAACACTGGTTAGAAAAAACACTTCAACCCCGTTCTGGATGTTCTTTCCATTTAATGTCAATGCTACAGGTCTCCATCCGGCATCTGCCTGAGAGAAGCCATAAGTAAACAGAATGAACGTAAACAAGAAAAACAGTTTAAATCTTTTATACATAATTTTATTATTTAATTTGTCGCTAATATAAACAATATTTTTTTAAAAAAAATTATTTTTCAAAAAAAAACTCTATTATCAAAAATTAGCACCATTAATCTTTAAAAACGCTGTTGTTTCTGTGTTACAGCAAACCGTTAACATGCAATTGTGCGAACATGGAACCTTTCTTGGTGGATACTGGTTTCGAGAGATCAGGCGCAAAGGGGAAACCGGGCATCAAACCTCCATTGTCACCACACATCCCACACTAGAACTCCCCTATATTGCAGGACGTATGTTTGGCCGATGAAGCCAGGAAAATATTTGTTAATATATATGAAATAAAAAATGTCAGCATTCCATATGCTGACATTTTTTATAATTGTAGATTAAATTAACCCCTGGATCAATGAATCATCTTCAATAACATGTTTTTTGATTCATTCAACCCTGAAAATTCCAGTTTGAAAGTGTACATCCCGGCAGATAAATTCTTTTGTGAAAATACCACTTCGTGTTTACCGCTGATCTGGGTTTCATTTACAAGTTCGGATACCAACTCGCCAATAGCATTATAAACGTTGAGTTTTACTGTTCCGTTTTCAGGTAAATTGTAAGTCAACGTTGCAGAACCGCTGAATGGGTTGGGATAGCCTGCAAATTCAAATCCTGCTTCGGCATCATTCCCCTGGACAAAGATTTTTGGCATCGTGAGATAGGCATCTTCATTTATTTGGCCATATTGATTAGCTATCAAACCAGTACCGTTAAGGTCAAAATCCAGCTCTCCGCGACCAGGGTCATTGAGGGTTTGGAAGCCCAGCC
>CAZMPB010000332.1:0-2207 GCA_964567775.1 uncultured Bacteroidales bacterium | reverse complement strand
TATTTTTGAACATTACCTTGTTAACTTTTTCGCAAAATCATTCAGCCTCGGTATAGTATAGCGGGAAGGTGGATGATACCATCTGTCCCTTTCAGGGAAGCCTATTTTCTGGAAGATGCGCTGAAATTCAGGCAAGCGGTGAAACTTCCGCTGATTTATGTGGGCGGGTTGATTTCAGGTGAAAAAATTGACGAGGTGCTCGATTCAGGATTTGAATTTGTGTCTATGGCCCGGGCGCTGCTGAATGAACCGGGATTCGTTAACCGGCTGAAACAAGACAGGGAAGCGAAAAGCCAATGTTCGTGCAAGAACTATTGCATAGCGCGCATGTATTCCATCGAAATGGCCTGTCATCAACATGTGAATGATTTGCCCAAATGTCTCGGCAGAGAACTTGGGGTAGAACAAAAATAATATCTTTGGAATGACAAAAGCAGCAAAAGGAGAAACAGTCCTGATCACCGGCGGAAGTTCCGGTATCGGTTATGCCATTGCCAATGAATTTGCATTGCAGGGGTACAGGCTGATACTGGTCAGCAACCAGGAAGAACGCCTGAAAGAAGTAGCCGAAGAATTCAAAAAAAAATATAATACAGAAATACGCACATTGTTTATGGACCTGGCCGCACCGGATGCCGCCTTTGAACTTTACGATTGGTGTCTCAACGAACAATTTCAGGTGGATATCCTCGTAAATAACGCTGGTATTTTTTTCTTTGAAGAAGTTGTGGAAACCGGCGGGGCAAAAGCCCGCGACATCATGGCGCTGCATGTGTCTACGCCCGCCTTGTTGTGCGCATTATTTGGCAAAGACATGAAACAGCGCCGCAGCGGGAACATCATTATTATTTCATCGTTAGCAGCCTATATGCCCTATCCGGGCATTGCCCTTTATGCTGCCACCAAACGCTTTCTGAAAAGTTTCGCACGTTCGTTGCGGACCGAAATGCTGGATTATAATGTAAATGTTACCTGTATCTGCCCAGGTGCAGTTTCTACCGATCTGTTTAATCTCAGCGAAGGCAATCGTAAAATAGCCGTTAAGACTGGGATCATGATGCGGCCCGAAACGCTGGCACGTAAAATCGTCAGGGCCATGTCAGGCCGAAAGTCGCTGGTTGTTCCCGGACTGTTTAATAAGCTGTCTTTATTTTTTCTTTTTATCGTTCCGCAAGGATTTGTCGTTTTGGTAAGACGCTACTCCAGGCTTCTGCCTCCTGACAAACAATGATAAAAAAATTATTTTTTTATCATGGCCTGTGTAAAATGGTAAATAGCGCCATTACTACTTTCGCAAAACCCTCCCTGGGGAATCCATCCTTTTTCAATCAGGTCATTAACCTGTTTTATTAAATCTTCTAATTTAGAGGCTGTAAGAACTGTGTATACCATATGATTATTTTTTTTGTTATTAAATTTTTGCTAATTTCGTCATAAAGTTATGATTATTTAAAATTATAATACCGGTTCATTAAATAATTATAAAAAAGTAATTAATAAAAAAAGTAATATGAAAAAAACAACTTGTATTATTGCCATAATGTTGTTGGCCATTTTTAATTCGTCATTTGCTCAAAAAAGAGGAAATAGTGCTGTGTATGATTCTGCGATGATATATTTTTCGCTTGAAAATTATCAGCATGCAATGCCGCTTTTCCAGAAAATATTTATGCAGGATTCCGGCAATGCAAATATTGCCTATCACATAGGTGTCTGTTATAAACATATGCCTTCTGAAAAAAGCAAAGCCATCCCCTATCTGAAAAAAGCCTGCGATAAAGTATCGCTGGATTATACGGATAATCAGGATGAGCAAAATGCTCCCGTTCTCGCATATTATTATCTTGGTACGGCATATCTAATAAATTATGATTTGGACGAAGCAACGATAGCGACAGAAAAATATAAAACGTTTCTTAACGCAAAGACCGATGTAAGCCTTATCCGCGATGCTGATCGTCAGATACAAATGTGTAATGTTGCAAGGGAAATGATCAAAAATCCCATCCCCATTGATGTTGAAAATTTGGGAAGCCATATTAATACTATTTATCCTGAATATGCGCCGGTTGCCGACACCTCGGGCAACTCAATAATTTTTACTGCCCGCCGCAATACCAATATAGGCGAAATGATGGAGGATAACGGCTATTATTTTGAAGATATTTATATCTCAGGTAAAGATGGCGAGGGCAAATGGGCAGAAG
>CAZMPB010000331.1:0-2249 GCA_964567775.1 uncultured Bacteroidales bacterium | reverse complement strand
TATGAATTATGTGCTTCAGTATTCACGCTTCGCAATAAAAGATGATTTCATCTATCTGAAATTCGACAGCAAAATCATTGATGCCTCACCGAATAAAGTATATTACTCATTACGGGAACTTGCCCTGAAAGCAGATAAGATGGACGATCTGCTGATCGGTGAATTTGACTCGCTCCAGGCTATAGACAACGATCATATCATTGATAATCCTGCCGAGCTGAAAGAGATCAAATACAAGTATTTTCAGTCATGGACGAATGACATCCTGAATAAAATCTCGGCCCTCGATGAATCACGACTGGCAGGAGGTATTTCATATATGATTTTAGGACTCCTGTTCAGGATCGATTATCTTTTACTGCCCAAGGGCAACCTCTTTGATGATATCGACAAGATCAATGCGATATATAATGCCAAAGACAACAAAAGTACGCTGGAGAAAAACCGCCTGATGATTGAGGAACTGCGAAAACTGCTGAGCAAAGACAAAGAATATTTTTTTAAAAATTTTTATGATACAAAATTGACATTCGGCTTTGTGTCGGCTACTTCGCACAAACAATTTTATGAATTCCTGCTTGAAGAATTTAAAAACACCAAATGGTATTACGACAACAGGTACGACCTTATCGTTACTGCTATTTACGAATGGATGACCGGGTACTCGCAGTTTTATTACGGCTTGTTCCCTGCCACGTATGACCTTCTTAAAATTGCTTATATGGTGTTGCAACCCGAATTTTTTAGTGATATGGGTGTACGAAAACCTTTCTACGATTACACAACCAAAGCCTTTAATCAGGCAGCTATAGAAAAAGAAATTCAGAGGGTAATTAACACTCATATCAATGATTTCCCGAAACTTGCCATTCTGACTGTAAATATTAAATACACTTCTCTCAATGAATTTTTATATACGTATCTGAACGAAATCACCTACTTAAATTTTTCAAAAGTATGAGCACCATCATTGACCATTATAAAAATGTCATCATCCAGATTGCCACGCCATACGGCAGCGGAACGGGTTTTTACAACAAAGAGCATCAGGTTTTCATTACCAATTATCATGTAATCGCCGGCAGCGATGAGGTGATTATCAGCGGGCGGAAATTGAAAAAAACTACGGCCAAAGTCCTTTATTTCGATCCCTTGTATGATATTGCTTTTATTGAAGCGCCTGATAATCCTGATCTGGAAACTGCCGCCATTTCTACTACTGCTGTTGCCGAAGGCGACAATATCATTGCCATCGGACATCCTTACGGACTTAAATATACAGCCACACAGGGAATAGTTTCGAAAGCCAGCCGCATGTACAACGAGATAAGTTATATCCAGATCGATGCCGCTATAAACCCCGGAAACAGCGGCGGCCCGCTCGTTAATATGAATGGAGAAGTCGTTGGTGTCAATACTTTTATCATTTCCGAGGGCGAAAGCCTTGGTTTTTCATTGCCCTCGAAGTACCTTCTCGATGTGCTGAATGAGTTTGCAAAACTAGACAAACAGAAAGCTATCCGGTGTAAGTCGTGTAAAAAAATCCTTACCGAAAGCCAGCTGGACGGCACCTATTGCTCAAATTGCGGCGCTGAGATCGACTTGAATATCCTCAGGCCAAAGCCCTATATCCCAGCAGGAGCCGGGTTCAAAGTGGAGCAAATGCTCACCAAATTAGGCATCAGCGTAAAAGAAACCCGCATCGGGAACAATGTTTGGGAAATAGAACACGGCAGCGCCAAAATAAAAATAATGTACAATCCCGACACCCGCTTCGTTGTTGCCGACGCGTGGCTTTGCAACCTGCCAAAAGAAAATATAATTAATGTTTACGAATATCTGCTGAAAGAGAATTTCGACAGCGAAGGACTTGTTTTCAGTGTGAATAACCAGGCAATTCTGCTTTCATTCATATCGTTTGAAGATGACCTGACAGTGGATTCTGGTTGCGAGCTCCTAAAAAATCTCATGTACAAAGCGGATTACTATGATGATATTCTGATCGAAAGGTTCCAATCCCAGCTGATAACTCTTGAAGAGGAATAAAGATTAGCCTGCTGATCGCCTGCCATGATCAAATTGACAACTATCTCAAAATTTTATTTACTGTAACTAATCACCCCCATAGTAAATATTATAAGAAAATTCTATACGGGTTGATATGCTTGTTATTCAGAATGATTTTTTGTCTTGCGAATTATAAGAGATTCCTCACTACGTTCGGAATGACATTTTAATTTTGGTGGGTA
>CAZMPB010000330.1:1631-2263 GCA_964567775.1 uncultured Bacteroidales bacterium | reverse complement strand
CGAGTTTCTTCATCGGACAGTGGTATCCACAGATTGCAGTTTACGACGATATAAGCGGCTGGGATACCCATGATTATACCGGATTGGCTGAATTTTATAATGATTTTGGCAATTTTGATGTTGAGATTTCCGTTCAGGGTAATTATGTCGTATGGGCCACAGGTAATTTGTTAAACCCCGGCGAATTGCTGAAAGAACCTTGTCTTGCAAAATATCAGCAGGCATTGAATTCTTCAGAAACTGTTACCATTGCCATTCCTGAAGATTATGCCAAAGGAAATGTAACTATACAGGCGGCATGGAATACATGGAAATATAAAGCAGACAATGTAAGTGATTTTGCATTTGCACTTAGCGACCATTATGTTTGGGAAGGCTGTAGCATCGAAGCCGGCACAAACGGTAAAAAAGTCTTTATACAGACCGCTTATAATGCAAAGCACAGTGATTATAAAGAAGCTATCGAAATAGCGCGGAAATCCATCAGGTTTTTATCAGAAAAACTGCCGGGGGTACCTTATCCCTTTCCCTGCATGAGCATTTTCGACGGCGCTGATGGAATGGAATACCCGATGATGACCAATGTCGGCTCATTCGTAGACAGGGGCGATGTGGTTTATGCTCATTCGCAC
>CAZMPB010000330.1:0-1621 GCA_964567775.1 uncultured Bacteroidales bacterium | reverse complement strand
ATGGACGAAAGCATGGCTGTATTTTTACCTGAAGTATTACAAAAAGAAATTGAACCGACTAAAGATGTGGCGCCTTATACAACTTATGTCTATTCATTATACGGCGGCAAGGAGTTTGAACCCGCCGTGATGACGCCTACTTATTACCTTACACCGGATATTTATTTTATCCTCAATTACGGGAAGGCAGAGCAAATAATAAGGCTGCTCGAAATGCACTTAGGTAAAGATGTCTTTATCAAATGTCTGCAAGGATTTATGGACAGTTGGAAATACAAACACCCCACGCCCTACGACTTTTTCAACACGTTTAATACTGTTTCAGGCCAGGACCTGACATGGTTCTGGAAGCCCTGGTATTTCGAACAGGGTTATCCCGATCTTACGATATCGTCTGCTAAATACGAAGAAGGAATTTGCATGGTCGAAATTAAAAATTCAGGGACAGTTCCCTTGCCTGTTTATTTATTTTTTGATACGGAGAACGGAGAAGAAATCCGGTATGATGTGCCGGCAGATACATGGAAAGACGGGAAAAACAAAATTATAGTGACGCGGGATATTAAACAAAAAGTGACAAAGATTATATTGGGTAACAGCCAGGTTCCCGACAGTAATCCTTCGGATAATAATTTCAAAATAAAATAATATGAAGTTGACAATTAAAAAATCGCTATTCAGTTTATTGGCTATAATGATGCCTTCTGTGATTTTTGCACAAGACATTACCACCGAAATGGTAAAAAAGGTCGTTACTGCCCAAATTGCACGCTCTGGTGGCAATGAGTTTTCTATTAAAAATATTACTGCTGTCAAAGACGAAAACCTGATATGTTTTTACGCGGCAGAGTTAAGCCCCACGGGCTATGTGATCGTTTCTGCCGATGATGAGCTGCCACCGGTAATTGCCTATTCTTTTAACAACAATTTGGATGCTGAAGGAACTTTTTTAAGGATCCTGAAAAATGATATTACCAAACGCCTGGCAAATACAGAAAATATCCCTGCGCAAAAAATCAAAAACAGAAAAATGCAATGGGAAGCATTAATACATGGCACAGATAAGCTACTTGTTGTTTCGCAACAATGGCCACCTTCGGGAACAACGGCTACAGGTGGCTGGCTTGAAACAAACTGGACACAAAACTCCCCGTACAACCAGATGTGCCCCATTGATCCGGTAACATCATCAAGAAGTTATGTCGGTTGTCCTGCAACGGCTATGGCACAAATCCTCAATTATCATAAGACAACCAACAATACCGTATTCGACGACGGGGATGATTATTACCATAATTATGCAGGTCGCACCTATGACATAGACGATGATTATAGCCTGCACGGTTTTCCTTCTTTTCCTCAACTTAATGTGTATCTCGACACGCTTAATGCACATCATTTGAATAATATTTCACCTACCAACCAGGATAAGGCAGCACTGTCGTTTGCCTGCGGGGTGGCCGCTACACAGGTTTTTACTTCGGAAGGTTCTGGAACTTTCAGCGTTAATCAGGCCCTGGATGCTTATCACAGGTTTGGCTGCAACACGGTTGAGTTGCTCTTAGAGGCTGTTAATAAATAAACTTTACATTTAAAAATAATTATTATCTTTGTTGCATGA
>CAZMPB010000329.1:0-2315 GCA_964567775.1 uncultured Bacteroidales bacterium | reverse complement strand
AATTTACATCGGAACTAAAAATCGACATGGTATCTTCATTTTTCATCGAATAATTAATATTTCTCGCAAATAAATACCCGGAACCTAATCCCTGTAATAGTTTTAGTGTAACGCCCGCCTTGACAAAGTGTTCTTCATTATCATATACCACGCGCGCGTATGAAAGTCCGTATTCAGCCCACGCATTGGCCTGAACGCTTAGTTTGGCATTGGTCAACGTCTGGTTAAATAAGGAGGGTACGTCCCAGTTGTTTTGAATCAGATCCAACAGATCCTGTGAAACCCCGTCCAGATTGACCATGGCCCGTACAGAAGGTGTGAACGCAATGGCATCTTTTTCGGTAATACTTACCATAAAACTAAGAACATCCTGCCGCAGCGAAACAAAGGCAGATTTGGGTTTTCCGTTACTATTATATTTCATATAAAGGTCTCCGAAGTCGGGATTATCAAACTCGGCATAGTTAAATAATGGCTTTGTATCCATCGATGCATAATTATTTGAAAAACCAAAACTGGTTGAAAATATTCCGACATCCACTTTATACCTGGAGTCCACAATAGAAGCCGGTTGCAGATGAACGCCTGTTACTCCTGCATAGGAGCCGGAAGCAAAGGGAAGAAATTCCTGTGCCCCCGCTGAAAATGTGAGAAAAACCAAAATAATGAACAAAAGTTTTTTCATGATTAATTATTTAAAATGAATAAATATACGATTTTGCGAGGCAAAGAAATAAATAAAATCCGCTATGTATTTCATTATCAGACCTTATTTAATTTTTATGGATTTATACGCAATATCATGCAAACATGTTGCAGTTTAACCCAGATTGCGCAATAGTTCACTGTGTTCCTATTGCGCAGTGCGCAGGATAGTGCGTTGAATCTGCCTGCCCCGCGCATGAAATGCCGGGGGGTAACCCCGACTTAGAAAATGTTCCCCGACAATTTTTATTTGTCGGGATTACATTTTCTTTGTCGTTAACGCATTATAAAGTGAATTATATTATATTGAATATCAGATTGTAATGGTTGATTTGTTCTATTGCTACGCTATAGAAATTTCTAATGCGTAACTTGGGGTTAAGATTTTCGGGTTTTAGAATTTTTAAAAACCTTCTTAATAACCAGCACAAAAATGATAGCCGTAAAAAAAGAAAACATGGCATATACAATGGCAGGTTTTTCCATGGCGGAAATATTCAGTATGGTTCCTGAGATCAGCAAGGCCAGAGCGGTATTGTGCAGGCCGACCTCAATAGAAATGGTGTACTGGTCGGCAAAGGGAAGATTAGTCTTCCGGCCAACAAAAAACCCGAGCGCCATCGCCAGAAAATTCAGTAACAGCAGGTACGGCAGCAAATGCAGGGTTTCCGATAAAGTAATCCCCGTGCCGCCATTGGCTTCCCCGACAAATATTTTTACAGTAAAAATAAAACCAAGCATGGCGGGTAATATGATTTTAAGCGGACGTTCGAGTTTTAAGGCGATATTTTCTTTTTTTCGCCGGATAAAAACGCCAATACTTGCCGGAATAATAGTGATGACAAATATTTGCAGAATGGTTTCGAAAACAGGCAGTTGTATTTTGGTTTCAAAACCAAGGAATACGTTTAGCGCAAGATTGGCATAAAGCGGAATACTTATCAGTGTAATAAAACTGTTGATGGTGGTCATGGAAATGGCAAGCGCCACATTGCCTTTGAACAGATGTGTGATCAGGTTCGACGAGGCGCCGCTGGCACACAGAGCGATGATCACTATGCCCACCTTAACTTCGTCGGGAAGATCAGAAATGTAAGCAATGCCGAATGCAATAAGGGGAACAATGAAAAGCTGCACCGAAAGCGCCGTTGCAAGGGATTTGGGATGTAAAAATATGTTTTTAAAATCTTTGACGGTCAGCGACAGTCCTATGCCCAGCATAATGAGCATCAGCACTACATTAATAGCAATATCGACATAATTGTATCCTAAAAACATATAAATTGATTGCCTCAAAGGTATAAAATCATCGGTTTGTAAAACTTCTTTTTTCAAACTCGATTATTTCCTCAATTTTGCAAGTCACGGGGTGACTGATTGATTATCAGGCATTTATTATAATTGCCGTTTTTATGTAAACCAGTGACTATCAATAGATTAACGAATTCTTGCGGATTTAAGGTAATTAATAAGTTGAAGTTCAGAGGTGTTTTTTTCATTATTAACCTGAGTTCGGGATAAATAAATCGTTTTTGTTTTGTCAAAACACAGATTATTAAATTGATAGTATTTGCCGTAGGCAATTAATATCAATAGAAAATCAAAAATGT
>CAZMPB010000328.1:0-2320 GCA_964567775.1 uncultured Bacteroidales bacterium | reverse complement strand
TGTTGATATTTTGTTAATAAATATTACGTAATGAGTTGGCGGAGTTACAGATTAAAAATGATCTAAGAATTATGATCAACGATTTGTGATTTATGATGGATCAAAGAATAGCGATCTATGTTTGAAGCAGCCTGAGTCATTCTATGTCCGTTTGGAATTGGCGGTGGATATTTATTGAGAATATCATTGCCAGGCTGCATCAGGTCGCCGGAGATCAACGATCTTTGATTTAAGGACGCAGGAGACACTGACACGTAATTATTAACCTATGCGCGTTATTTTAAGCCGTCAGGAACCGGGTTAAAAATAAACAGCCCCGGGACTGGGGCTGCTTATAAAGGGACTTTTTCGCGGTGTGTGGGTTTGAAGGGTTATTACAAACACCTCGCACAATTTAGGGTTTAACATACAAAAGACAGCAGTAAATGAAAAAAGGTTGCTTAGGGCGTTATTTTTATAGTAAGTAGTAAAAATTAATGTTGCGTGCACTACAAATGCAATAAAATGATGGTGGGTTTGCTTTTCAAAAACTATGAATGAAATCCACCACTAACTTGAAAATTTCGTTGTATTTCGTCAGCGGCAAACCTGCTGCTTTATCGGTTACGGTATGATATTCCTTATATTCGCTGCCGAGCGAATAAATAAAAAAGCTTTTTACCCCGTTTTTGTAAAAAAAATAATGGTCGCTGTTGGCGGCCTCTCCCCTTTCACTGACGGTTTTAAGGTAATTATGCTGCTCATTTATCAATTTCAATTGTTCAAATTCCTTTTTTAAAACACTGCCGTTTACAACTTTAATTCCGTCGCTTCCGGTGCTGACCATATCGATATTCAGCATGAATTTTATGTTTTTAAGAGGAAATAACGGGTGTCCGGTATAATATTCCGAACCAAGCAGCCCGGCTTCTTCCGCTGTAAAGAAAATAAAGGCTATAGAATATTTCCCCATATTGGCTGTATCAGAAAAATATTGCGCCAGATCAAGCAGCATGGCTGTTCCGCTGGCATTATCATTAGCCCCGGGAAAATACGTATTATCGCCCATCATGCCGAGATGATCATAATGCCCGACGACGACCAGAAACGTGTCGGGATAGACTTTTCCGGACAAATAGCCCACCACATTCTGTGTAGGATAATTCTCTTGCAAGTTTGCGTCAACCGTTATGCCTATCTCTTTCACTTTTTCCGGAAGCGCGCCCCTTTTCATACTAATCTTTACTTGCCGGGCCTGTTCCTGTGCATGCGAAACATGCCATGAAACATTTCCGTCAGTAATACTTATTAATGCAGGCGCTTCGGCAAGTTTTTCATTTTTTAAATCCTTAAAACCAGTATCTAAAATGACCGCGGTGTTAGCAAGTTTCAACCTGTTGAATTTCCTGATCTTTCCCGGAGAACTCAGGGTTTTTTCGTTAAGAAGTTTCGTCTTGTATATGGTGTCTGTTTTCCGGGCATTTGGATACACCACATAATCTACACCCGGGATAAGCACCTTATCATTGACCCTCAGCTCCATTTCGCCAGGAAAGGTGTTGATCCGGATATCAAAAGGCTGTAAATATCCTTGTTCAAATGCTTTTATGCCCGACCTTTTAAGATGCCCGGCGATATAATCAGCCGCGATTTTTTCGCCGGAATTTACATACCCGCGCCCAAAAAATCCGGGCGAAGCCAGGGTATCTATCACCCCGCGCGCATAGTCAATATTTTGCGAAACAGACTGATGGTAAAAGCTTAACAGGCTGACAAAAAGAACAAGATACTTTTTCAAATCAAAGGAGTTTTCTTATGACAAGATCTTCAAGTTTTTGGTAGGCTTCATCGCCATTATCCCATTTGTTGCCAGCCCTTAATTCTTCGAGTGCTGTGGTGGCCTGTTCAATATTAGTACACGCATTCAGTTTATCAATCGCTTTATTATATCCCTGGAGGTCTCCCTTAAATAATTGATTGATAAAAAGGAACTTATCATTGATCCCTATCGCGCTTTTCAGGCTGGGTATTGAAGATTTCCCAATTTTTTCGGCTACCGTTTTATCGTTTTTTTCCGATGATATTTTTTCATGTACCGATTTGTTGGTTTCCTTAAACTTGTCGGCAACAGTTTCTTTTTCAGTCATAGAAAACAGATCTTCTGTCTTTCCTTTTTCTACTTTTAATTTTTTGGGTGGTTCAACCTGCGAAGATTGTTCCTTTGTGGTGATCTCCGTCTTTTCTTTCTGCTTGGCTTCTTGGACAGAATCGTTCGTATCATAAACGCTGCCAATTTCAAAAATGATCTTTGAGTCAAATGCAATCTATAAATTACCTGTAT
>CAZMPB010000327.1:0-2321 GCA_964567775.1 uncultured Bacteroidales bacterium | reverse complement strand
ATTTTGATGTGGACAACAGAGATGATTTTATTTTTTTCGATGAGGGGAAAGTTTTTGTTTATAACCACGACAAAAAAAAGATATTGGAAGAAGCCCTGAACGGACAGCCCGGGGGAAAGCCTTCATATATCAGGCTTGATAAAAACAGGTTTCAGGTGATCTTTCCCGATTCGTCCTGCACGCACCTTGTCTTCCTTAATAACAAAGGGATAAATGAACACCTGAATTATACGCTGAACAACCCTGATTTTGAAATTAATTCCTTGTTCGGAAAAAGTTCTAAAAGCATACTGGTGGCTGACAGCAATATACTCCTTAATTATGTCATTAATTGACCATTATCTTGCTGTTTGCATCCATCCTGTTTAATTTTTTCGGGGTGGGTTAAAGTATTATTTTTCAGCATTAGCATGATTTTTTGCTACTTTTGTAAAAAATTCAGATGAAACGGTTCTGGTTACATTTTACATTGTTCCTAACGAGTGTATTTCTGCTGGCATCATGTACCATGAAATATTCATTTACCGGGGCTTCCATCTCCCCCGAAGTGAAAACCATTTCTATTCATTATCTGAAAAATACAGCTCTGCTTGTCAAACCGACTTTAAGCATGCAGCTTACCGATGAATTACGCAACCGCTTCACATCTCAAACAAGCCTTACCCCCGTCAATCAGAACGGCGATTTTGACATTTCCGGTGAAATAACAAATTATACCACGTCGCCTGTGGCTATTCAGGGAAATCAGACCGCAGCGCTGAACCGGCTGACAGTAACGATCAACATTCGTTTTGTCAACAAATTTGATGAAAAACAAAACTACGAAACTTCTTTTTCGCGTTACGTGGATTATCCAAGTTCCCAGTCACTTGCTTCTGTGGAAAACCAGATCATTGAAGAGATTATAGGCTATCTGGTCGACGATGTTTTTAATAAGACCGCCGTTAACTGGTAAAACGTCATGAACAAGAACGATTTTATAAGGTATATACGACAGCCTGATGATATCCGCCATATTGATGCCGGCGAAATGACTTATCTGCTTGGAAAATTCCCCTATTTCCAGTCTGCCCACCTCGTATATGCTGCATATCTGAGCAGCAAAGACGACATTTCGTTTCATGACCAGTTAAAACTGACCGCCGCACATGTGAACGACAGGTCGGTATTGTACTGGCTCATCTATAACCAGCAGGCTGTCAGCACGGCAGAACCGGTTGTAAACACTGATAATGTATCCCTTTCGTCAGAAAATATAAATATTGCTGTAAAAGATCCTGTTCCATCTGAAACAGATGTTAGGACAACAGCAGAGCTTCAGACGAACGCACAAGCGGAAATAATTTCAACAACGGAATTGCCGGAACAAACAGAGGAAGTAATTATCCCTCATGAATCAGTGCCTCAGACAACAGATACCCGGGAATCTGTCTCTTTAGCTGAAATCAACAAACAAGAAGATGAAATCAGCATTCCGCAAGAACCGGAACCTCAAATAAAAGAGCTACAGGTACCCATTCCGGCGTCAGAAACTCCTGAACAAACAGTGGAGATATTTATACCTCAAGAACCGGAGCCTCTTACAAAAGATCATCAGGAAAACCATGCAACGACTGAAACTCAAAAGCCGGCATATGAAATAATTGTTCCGCAAGAAACTGAAAATCAGCCAAAAGACCTGCAAGAACACACTTCAGCAACAGAAATAAAACAACAGGCCGATGAGGCAGTTATTCTGCCGGTAGAAACGAAAACAACTGATGAAGTAAAACCGGAATATGAAGCAAAAGATGAGGAAAAAATAATTCAGGAAACGCCGGAAAAACCGCATGCCTCCTCATACAATCAGCCGGATACGTTCCTGCTGAACATTATTTCAAAAAGGGTTATTTCAGATCAAAAGAAAAATGAACTTTCAACAGTAAAACCATCCCCACAAATACCAATTTCCACCAAACCGAAAAAAACTCCTGACCTTATCGAAAAATTTATTAAAGAAGAGCCTCGTATATCACAACCCCGCCGCGACTTTTTCAATCCCGTGAACATGGCTGAAAACAGCAGTATCGACAAAGAAGATATTGTAAGCGAAACTCTTGCAAAAATCTATGTTTCACAAGGTTTATTTGAAAAAGCCCTGAAAATTTATCAAAAATTATATTTGGTTAATCCGGAAAAAAGCACGTACTTTGCAGCCCAAATTGAAAACCTGGAATCAAAAATTAATAACTAACTGATTTAAAACAATTTATATATGGGAATTTATGTTGTTATCTCTGTATTGATCTTCATCGTTTGTGTGTTACTCATACTTATCGTTT
>CAZMPB010000326.1:0-2325 GCA_964567775.1 uncultured Bacteroidales bacterium | reverse complement strand
ACAATATATGCCAAAGTTACATGCCAGCCCTTACGCAGCCATAATGTTACATTGCGGGCTTCAGGAAATTTATTG
This sequence comes from uncultured Bacteroidales bacterium, assembly GCA_964567775.1. Classification (GTDB taxonomy): domain Bacteria; phylum Bacteroidota; class Bacteroidia; order Bacteroidales; family CAIWKO01; genus CAIWKO01. The sequence goes on along the minus strand of CAZMPB010000326.1, from coordinate 2,250 downwards.
GTAATGGCAACACCTGCCGAAGACCCGAACCAGATCATAGATCCACCGAAACCAACGGTGTAGGCCAACATTCCCCAATCGTAATGGCCTTGTTCGAGGCAGAGTTTGGTGAGGGGGATATTATCGAAAACAGCAGAAACAAAGCCAAGTATGAAGGCCGTTGTCCATGATGCTTCAGGAAGTTTTTCAACAGGCATCATAGAGGCGCATGTAACAAGGCAAAGCAGGAATATTGTTCCTTTTATTGCGCCGGGTACTTCTTTCCAGGGTAATTTAGTGAAGGTCATCCCGATGATCAAAGCAACCCACACGCCTAAGGCAGGCATGTCGTATAAAAAATTTGAAATGATGGCGCCGACAAGAATTAATAATACCACCATAAGTTTTTTCCAGTCAACCTTAACTTGTATTTCTGAAGTTCTGTCGATAGGCTGGAATTTATGCTGCTGATGAGCTGCAAACCATCCGGTAATTGCCAGCGCTACAAATGCTGCAATAAATGCATGCAATACGTTTAACGGGCTTACACCATCAATCCACATCATGGTAGTGGTGGTGTCGCCGACCACACTGCCCGATCCGCCGGCATTGCTTGCTGCCACAATAGCGGCAATAAAACCGACATGAACTTTGTTTTTAAATACTACCAGTGCAATGGTTCCGCCAATCAATGCAGCTGCAATATTATCCAGAAAAGATGAGATAAAACAAACAAAAACAAGAAGTATAAACGGCCCCATCCAGCCTTTAGGCAAATATTTCGGAACGATATCCGGAACACCTGATTCTTCAAAAACTTTTGCAAGCACAGCAAATCCTAACAGTAAGCCTAACAGGTTTACTAAGGTTCCCCATTCGCCCTCACGCATCCATTCACCAGCAGCATCTTTCCCAAAAAGCTGATCGGCAAAAGAATTTGTACCAAAAAAATGTTCAAAAAAGTGGAAACCGGGATCAAAAAATAATTTAAAGGAAAGGATCACGGTCAAACCAATGACGGCAACCCAGAATGTTTGTCTATGAAATAAGGCAACACCCACGAGTACCAAGGCAAATAAGAAAAATTCAACGGGAATGCTGCCAATAGAAATTCCATCAGAGCTGCCATCGGCAGCTATAGAAACAGATGGAATCAAAAACAGGAACAAGGTAATAATTGCAACAATTCCCGACCGAAAAAATGATTTATTGAGTTTCATAAATTTGATTTTTAAATGAATACTGAAAATATTACTGTCCTGCATAACCAATATATACAGAACAGACCGAGCAAACTGATGCTCAGAAAAATGTTTTTTAAATGACTTTGTAGTATATTTTCAGACCCGGAGTACTAGAAATACAGCAATTTCTGTAAACGGATAAATTAGTGGATGGTATAAGAACCAAAACACCTTGGATTCGTGGATTTCAGGGTAGCGAAATAAGGTTTTTATTATGTTTTTATCGGTCTGGTTAAAGTTGATCAGTTCAAAATTATTCAGACGGATATCTTTTATGCTTTCTTTTCCCGGAAAATTAGCAAAAGGATTTATATCAGAAAATTGTGAGTGACGAGCATCATGATGCCCAGTATTTTGATCCCCCGGAGATTCTATTTCATTGGTGAGGGATGCCGTTATCATCTTATTATCACCGCCTATTTGGTGATTTTTTTCATTTCGATGGATGTAAGCACTAAAAATTAATAAAACGACCAAAATATAAAATGGCTGGCAATTGAACAGATTAAATCTTCGCTCGTTCATTGATGATCTTTTAAAAAAGAGACTGTCTCAAAAGTCCTTTGTGCGCCTTTGTGCATCCCTTTGAGTCCGCCGCGGCTGATTTCGTGTAAAAGTAAGAAATTGAACCACAAAGGAACACAAAGTACACACAAAGGTACACAAAGTTTAAATACTCCTGAATTATAACTTTCGAGACAACCTCTTTTTCTTTTTTTGGAATTATTTAACAAGTAAACTATCGATGACACCTGATTTTTGCAATTCCAGCAATTTGGCTTCATCCCTTGCTTTACATTCTTTAACCGGGCAGGTAAGAGCCGGTTGTTTATGGTTTTTATTATCTGCAGGTTCCCAACCCATAATAAACAATAACACGAAGAAACCAACAATATAAGCTAACACTACATGCCAACCTTTTCTGAGCCAGAGCGTAACATTTCGTGCATCCGGGAATTTATTTGTAATAGCAACACCGGCTGAAGAGCCGAACCAGATCATCGAGCCACCGAAACCAACGGCATAA
>CAZMPB010000325.1:0-2353 GCA_964567775.1 uncultured Bacteroidales bacterium | reverse complement strand
AAAAGGGCGGTTTCAGAATTTTAGTTTTCAAACCTGCGAAACATCAGGATTTGCCAGACTATGCAACTCGTTTGCAACTTGACAGAAAAATTGGTAAACTATACCGTGAGCACCTGATTATTTTTTGCGATAAAGGCAATGCAACTCAGATATGGCAATTATTTGTTAAGCAGTTAGGCAAACCCTCTCGTTTGAGTGAAACACGCTGGCATAAAGGACAAGAACCCGAATTACTTTATCAGAAAACTTCAAACCTGTTTTTCACACTCGACCAGGAAGAAAACATTACAATTGCTGATGTTGTTGATGTGGTAAATGAAAACTTTAGTAAGAATGTTGATCAGGTTACCAAAAAGTTTTATGAGAATTTCCGAAAAGAACATAAAAAATTCATTGAATTTATAAAAGGTATTTCGGTCGTAACCGACCGTGAATGGTATGCTTCATTGATGCTCAACCGCTTAATGTTTTGCTACTTCATTCAAAAAAAAGGCTTTCTCGATAAAAATATGAATTACTTGAAAGAGAAACTCACCTATTGCCAAACAAAAAAAGGCAAAGATAAATTTTATGTGAGTTTCTATAAAAATTTTCTGCTTGCCTTGTTTCATCAGGGCTTAGGTTCGCCCGACCAATCGGATGAATTGAAAAAAGAAATTGGAAAAATTCCCTATTTGAATGGTGGTTTATTTGATGTACACGAACTTGAAAGACTGTATGAGAATATTGACATAAGCGATAAGGCATTCGAAACAATTTTCAATTTCTTTGACCAATATAATTGGCATCTGGATACAAATATTACTGCTTCAGGTAAAGACATTAACCCCGATGTTATTGGATTTATTTTTGAAAAATATATTAACGACCGTGCCCAAATGGGTGCATATTACACCAAAGAAGACATTACAGATTATATAAGCAAGAATTGCATTATTCCTTTCCTGTTTGATGAAACTGAAAGAAAATACCCGAAAGCATTCAAAAGCAGTGGCACACTGAGCGAAGTCGAAGTGTGGCAAATGCTTAAAGAATCGGGCGATACATACATTTATGAAGCCGTAAAAAAAGGTGTTGAGTTACCATTGCCCGATGAAATAGAAGTTGGGCTCGATACAAGCAAACCAAACCTGATTGAAAGACGAAAAGACTGGAATAAACCGGCTTCCGAAGGATATGCTTTGCCCACCGAAATTTGGCGCGAAGTGGTTGACCGCCGAAACCGCTACTCAGAAATAAGGGAGAAAATTGATAAAGGCAAAATCACAGTAATAAACGATTTTATCACCTACAACCTGAATATCCGCCAGTTTGTACAAGATGTGGTTGAAAATACTGCCGATCCCGAATTTCTGAAACACTTTTACAAATCACTTAACAGTGTTACCATTATTGACCCAACCTGCGGTTCCGGCGCTTTCCTGTTTGCAGCCATGAATATTCTGGAACCGCTTTATGAAAGCTGTATTCAACGCATGGATAACTTTGTTGAAGAAGCAGCAAAAGGAAAATACAAGTTTTTTGAAGAAGTTTTGGAACATATAAAAAGCCCCGAACATCCTAACCTGAGTTACTTTATTTATAAAAGCATCATATTAAGAAACCTCTATGGTGTAGACATAATGAAAGAAGCAGTTGAAATTGCCAAACTTCGTTTATTTCTGAAACTTGTTGCAACGGTTGAAGCCGATTATAAGAAGCCTAATCTTGGTCTTGAACCTTTGCCTGATATTGATTTTAATATTCGTTCGGGAAATACATTGATTGGCTACGCCACAAAGAAAGAGATTGACGATTTGCAGGGATTGTTTGTAACTCCTAAAATGAAAGAACAAATTCTGGAAGAATGCGACCTTGTATCCAGAGCATTTCAACGGTTCAAAGAAATACAGCTAAAAGGTTACGAAAACAAAAAGGATTTTACCAAAGCCAAAACTGAATTGAATAGCCGATTGGATAAACTTGCCGGAAATCTCAATAATATTCTGTACAAACAGCATTATGAAAGTATGGATTATGAAAAGTGGTTAGAAACCCATCAGCCTTTTCATTGGTTTGCAGAGTTCTATGAGATTATTAATGACAAAAATGGCTTTGATGTGGTAATTGGAAACCCTCCATATGTTGAATATTCAGTTGCTAGAAAAACATATCGTTTGCCTAATAGTAAATATTTGACAGAAAAATCAGGTAACTTATTCGCGTTTGTTTTAGAATTATGCACTAATGTTTCTTCTATTAGATCAAAGGTCGGTATGATTATTCCATTAAGTGCTTTGGAATTACTAATTTAGCTGAGACACGGAGTTAAGCATAAAAGTTTAATTTTGTGTAACATGAGAAAACAAAGAAC
>CAZMPB010000324.1:0-2360 GCA_964567775.1 uncultured Bacteroidales bacterium | reverse complement strand
GCCAATGTTTCGCTGCTCGGGCTGACGCTGAACGACAAAAAAAATATGTACCAGTTTGCAGGATCAGCCGCATTAAGCATGAAATTTCATAAAAATGATACCTTGGTAAAGAAAATTACAAACACGCTGGGTTATCAATATGCGGTGTCGTTCGGGAAAGTCAGCGGAAAATTTCAGTTCAGCGTATACCGCAATGAGATGAATGATACCTGGGACCCCAATGACCTGGGTTTGGTATTACAAAATAACAGAACCACTACAGGCGCTACCTTCAAATACAATATCTACGAACCTTTCTGGAAGCTGCGTGACATGACGAATACGCTGAATATTTACCATACGGAAAACTTTCTTGCCAAACGGGTGGAGGAATTTCAGTTTGAATACACTGGGTTTGTAACAACCAGAAAGTATTTAAGCATTTGGGCAAAACTCACCGTGAGCCCGTTGCCGGTGAATGTTTTTGCAGACACCCGCACCCCTGGAAGGTTTTTTATCATCGACAACTGGTATTATGCTTCGTTGGGAATTTCATCAGACTACAGAAAAAAATTCGCATTGGACATGGGCCTTGATTTCTGGCAGGAAATAAAAGGTGACGGAGTTTATTATGGTATTACAGTTAATCCCATTGTCAAGCCTTCCAACAAGTTTACCTTTGATATTTCCAGTAAATACGAAGGCAGTTATAATGATATCGGCTTTGTGTACAAAGATGATATCGGGAACATCATCATCGGCAAAAGAGATATTATAACCGTGCAAAACCAGTTTGAAGGCAGGTATATGTTCAGGAATAATCTGGCGCTGAGCCTGCTCGTCAGGCATTATTGGTCAAAAGGCATTTACGAAAAACATTACAAGCTCGATTTTGACGGCAACCTGATTACCGACCCTCTGCTAACTATTGACCAGAACTATAATTTTAATTTCAACGCATTTAATATTGACCTGATGTTTTACTGGGAATTTTCGCCCGGCAGCAGCCTGAACATCACTTACAAAAACAATATTCTCAAAGAAGGCAGCCAGATTGTTCCTTCGTATTTTAAAAATTTCGGAAACATATTCGCTGAAAAACAACTAAATTCGCTTTCCGTTAAGGTTATTTATTACCTCGATTACCAACAGGTAAAAGGCTGGGGTAACAAGAAAAAACAGAAAAAAAAATCAGATGATTAAAGCAAAGAACATTCAAAAAACATACGGGACACTGAACGTATTAAAAGGCATCGATATCGAAATCGCCAAAGGTGAGATTGTTGCCATTTCCGGCGCTTCGGGAGCAGGTAAAACCACTTTGCTGCATATCATTGGAACACTCGATAAGCCCGATAACGGCACCGTAGAAATTAACGGCCATCTCATCTCGGGATTGAACGAAAAAAAACTTTCCGCATTCCGAAACCGCCATATCGGATTTGTTTTTCAGTTCCATCATTTGCTGCCCGAATTCACGGCACTTGAAAATGTTTGCATCCCTGCCTTTATAGCTCATACTTCCAAAAAGGAAGCTGAGCGGAAAGCAAAAGAAATTCTTGATTATTTAGGGTTGAGCGAGCGCCTGTCGCACAAGCCCTCACAGTTGTCGGGAGGCGAGGCACAGCGCGTGGCTGTGGCCCGTGCGCTGATCAACACCCCCGATGTTATTCTTGCCGACGAGCCATCTGGCAACCTCGACTCCGCAAACGCAAAAGAGCTCCACAAACTGTTTTTCGACCTCAGGGGAAAATTTAACCAGACCTTTGTCATTGTTACTCATAATGCCGAATTTGCGGGCATGTCGGACCGCTTGTTGCACATGAAAGACGGCATGATAGAGAAATATTACCGAGCGGAAAAATAACATCAATATGCCTTATCAGACTAGTTGATATTTCAATTTGGCATAAAAAGCAAAAACTTTTCCATCCAGATACTATCGAATTCTTACTTTTTTAGTGAGTTTAATTGCTGATGGCCGGCGCTTTATAAAGATATGCCTTATCTTCAACCTGATTAACGAAAAATTCAGCAAGGTCACCTCGTGAGATACTAAGACGATGATTGACCTTACCGTAATAACCGGCAATAACTTTTCCTGTTCCGGGCTTATTGGTAAGCATGCCCAGCCTGATGAGCGTCCAGTCGAGCCCTGATTCTCTTACAATACTGCCTATTCGCCTTATTTCAAGATATGCGCCGGGGATAATCATTTTCACGATCTTCACCAGAAGCCGAAACTTAAACACGGACTTATCATTCTCGTCATCCACGCTTGCAGTGCCCATGGCGACCAGCCTGCGTACATCGTGTTTCTTCATGGCATTAATCTGTAACTCCGCTACCAGATTACGTAATATGTAGATTTAATTTATCCA
>CAZMPB010000323.1:0-2378 GCA_964567775.1 uncultured Bacteroidales bacterium | reverse complement strand
GGAACTCACCTCCACAAAAGCAAGTTCAAGAAAATGATCAGAAAAGGAATTCTCAAAAACTGCAAAATCCCAGGATTCACCATTAACAATAGGCAAGTTAAAAGTTACCACAGCGATGCCTCCATCGCCAAGACTTACCACGCCGTTAGCTCCTGCTGCACCGAGAGCCACAGAGTTATCGCCCACATCGGCTTTTCCTAACGTTGTATCGGCAATATTTTGCCAGCCCCGGGTAACCTCACAGCCATTAGCCCAGGCCACAAATACAGAACTGTCTTTATAAATGGCCGTTGTACCTGCTTGTCCGGCAGATGGCGGAAATTGTCCTTTTACAAACTGGGAAGAAAAAGCAAATAAAATAATACTAACAAAAAATATTCTCATTTTATTTTTTGACAAATTTGGAATAAAATACTGAATTATTGCCACTCACTTCAATAATATAAATACCAGATGCCCAACCACTAAGATCAACCAAAGAATTGCAGGAGTTCTCAAGTGTTATACAATTTCCTTTCACATCATAAATACGAATACGCGAATTTATATCATTTGGTTTAATAATAATCCAATCCTCTGCGGGGTTAGGATAAACAGCTATTTTTTCCGGCAAATTCTCCCTGACTCCCACAAAACTGTGGTGATTCGTGATCAGGTTGTCCATACAGAAATATGTCGGGTTGTTGATTCCGAACCCACCGGCAGTATCAGTTGAAAATAATTTGAACTCCAGACTGTCAGCCATTCCCAAGGAAGTCAAATCAACCCATTGCCAGTCTTTGACGATATAATCCTGGGCAGAAGAAGCAAACCTGTAATCAGCAAGGTAAAACAACACGCTGTCGGGCTTTTTATTTCCGTCCTTGTATGCGTATACAGACAATGCAAACCAATCCGGGTCAGCACCTGTAAGGCCGCCGAATTTCTTTGCCGGAGCGCCGCCATTTTTCATCGTCAGATAGCCATAGGTCGAATTGGTTACATAAAATCCGCTGACCGTGTCGCCTTTGGCAATACCATTCAGCCTGATACGCGGCAGGGGATCGTAGGCGCTCACGTAACATACAGCATACTTATCCGAGGAGTCATATCCTAAGCCAGTAATCGCACTATATTCATTGGTAAAACTTTGTGTTGTGGTGTCTCTTTTATTTGAATATGCAAATCCGTTCCACGAGGTAATACCACCACCCCAATCAGTAAATTTATTTGTAAATGCAACATTTCCGCTTAAAAAAAAGCCACTTGAGTCGGCGCCATTCCAGAAAGAATCTGCCGGAAGAGTCAGGTCTTCAAAATCTGAAACCGTTTGTGCTTTGAGGTGGCCTGTCAAAATAAAAGCTGTTATAACAGCCAACGTGCCTAAGAAATCAATAATTTTTTTCATTCTTTTAAATTTTTCTTTTTATAGGGTGGTTAAAATTTACGGTTAATCCTGTTCTGAAATTAAAGCCTGGCATAGCTTGCCATGCAACAGATTGGTATGTCTGGTTCCAGAAATTATTGATCTGGAAAAATACATTACAAATGAAATTTTTATAATGAAAATCTTTTGAAGCGAAAAAATTCCCGATAAAATAAGAATCCAGAAAATCTGAATTATCATGAGAAGTGTACCGTCTGGAATTGTACTCCACATTAAAGTTGAAATTAAATGTTTTAAAGATCACGTCAATGCCGGTATTGGCGATCCATTCAGGGGTGTATATCATCTGATGCCCGATGGCGCTTTCGTTATTGCTTTTTTGAACCGTGGCTTTGACATAGGCCGCTTTCCCGGAAAAGATAAGATTGACATTTCTTACCTCCGTATTAACCTTTAAATTGATTTCCGCACCCCTGCTCCACACGGCCTGTATATTCTTCGGCGACCAGTACGTTGATTCTGGCAGCCAGATGATCCAGTTCTGCGTATTGTTGTTAAATCCGGAAAAAGTATAATCAAACCGGGTTTTATTCCAGGCCATCTGTTGTTTTATTCCTAATTCTTCAGCATCTCCGTTTTCGGGTTTAAGTTCGGTATTCCCTCCGGGATACCAGTACAGATCGTTCAAAGTAGGAATACGGTAATTTCTGCTGAAGTTTAGATACAGTAATAAATCTTTGTACAAACGGATATCCATCGCAAATGATGGCAATACCGGCACAAAATCATTATTGCTGTACTCCTCCCGTAATGCGAGGTTTAACTTCCACTTATCGGTTTTGCTTGTTGCCGTATAGGAAACAAAAGCCGAAACTTCCTGCTGGGAATGTTTTTGAGTATAATAATCGCAGTATCCTGATGTATATTTATAGTGTAAACCCACATTCATGGTATGGTAAGGGAACAATTTGTAATATATTTCACTTTCCGAGACTGATGCGGTGGTCCCGCT
>CAZMPB010000322.1:0-2434 GCA_964567775.1 uncultured Bacteroidales bacterium | reverse complement strand
TGATGATAAATTTTTAAAAATATTAATAATATTATTAAAGAAAAAAATAATGTAAAAATAAAACGTCGTAATATTGCAAACATTTTAAAAATATGAACTATCCCAAAGAAATCCTTGCGTTAAAAAAACAGAAGAATGCCGTTATTCTGGCGCATTTTTATCAGATACCGGAGATTCAGGATATAGCAGATTATGTGGAAGATAGTCTTGGCCTTTCTCAAAAAGCTGCAAATACTGAAGCAAATATAATAGTTTTTTGCGGAGTAAAATTTATGGCGGAAACGGCAAAAATTTTAAACCCGGAAAAAAAAGTCCTGTTACCCGACATGAATGCCGGATGCTCTCTGGCAGACTCCTGTACTTATGATGATTTTAAAAAATTTAAAGAAAAATATCCCGATCATGTTGTGGTATCTTATATAAACTGCTCGGCTGAGGTAAAAACCTTGTCGGATATCATTTGTACGTCAGGAAATGCTGTTAAAATAGTAAACTCAATACCTCCCGATAAAAAGATACTATTTGCCCCTGATAAAAATCTTGGCGCCTATATAAATAAACTCACAGGAAGAAACATGGTTTTATGGGACGGGACATGTAAGGTTCATGATATTTTAAAACAGGAAGAAATTATCCGTTTAAAAATTCACCATAAAGATGCAAAATTAATTGCCCATCCCGAATGTCAGGCAACAATACTTGAAATGGCCGATTTTATTGGTTCTACAGCAGCTATGCTTAAATTCATCGAAAAAGATGAACGTAAAAAATATATAGTAGCGACAGAATCGGGTATTATTCATCAAATGAAAAAAATTGCGCCGGAGAAACAATTTATTATTGCATCAAGCGACAAAACGTGCAGTTGTAACGACTGTGAATACATGAAATTAAATACGCTTGAAAAGTTATATGATTGCCTGAAAAATGAAAAGCCGGAAATCACTCTTGACAGACAAACCATAAAAAAAGCCGGAAAACCATTGTTTAAAATGCTTGAAATATCTGCATCATCAAAAAAATGAGTATATTTATACGATGAAAAAATTAGTACAAATTATTATATTTTTTGTTGTTGGCGGATGTTTTGCCCAGGATACCATTAACAGTAATGGGTATAATATTTTTTATTATGCATCGGGCAAAAAACAAAGTGAAGGATTTCTTGAAAATGGTAAGCCCAATAAATACTGGAAAAATTACTATGAAAACGGATTGCTGAAATCAGAAGGAAACCGTAAAAACTTTGAGTTGGACAGTGTCTGGAAGTTTTATAGCGATTCCGGAAAAATAATTCTTGAAATTAATTATTTAGCCGGTAAAAAAAATGGCATCAGAAAAACCTATCTGAAAGATGAAACGATTGAAGAAATGTTCGTGGATGATGTTAAAAACGGAATAACTTATCATCGCTACGACGACGGAAATATTAAAATGAAATCCAGTTTCATCAACGGCAGGGAAGAATGCATGACAAAAGAATATTCGCGTGAAGGAAATATCATAACTTTGACAGAATACCGAAAAGGTTTTGTGGTGAACAGTGAAAAGATCAACAGGTACCGGGACGGTTTAAAGCATGGCACATGGAAGGAATTTTATGATAATGAACTGGTAAAATTTGAGGGAAATTACAGCTACGGCAAAAGAGACGGGTACTTCAAAGAGTTTGACATAAAAGGAAATCTGCTGAAAATAGAAAAATATATAAATGATGAACTGGTATATGATGCCCCGGAGCTTGTTAATTATGAAGTAAGAACAGATTATTACAGAAACGGAAAAGTAAAAATTGTACAAAGTTATAAAGATAATATTCCCGAAGGCATACGAAAAGAATACACCCAGGATGGAAAAATAAACCAGGCTTATATATACAAAAACGGGATCATTGTTGGCCAGGGCATCGTCGATGAACAGGGAATGAAACAAGGCCTATGGAAGGAATTTTATGAAACCGGCGAAAAAGCAGGGGAGGGGACCTATTTAAATAATTTGAGGCAGGGAGAATGGAAATTTTATTTTAAAAACGGTTCGGTTGAGCAGATTGGAAAATATGATCAGAAGGGAAGGCCGGAAGGAAAATGGAAGTGGTATTTTGAATCGGGAAATTTGAGGAAAGAAGATAATTTTAAAAACGGGGTTTTCAATGGAAACCATGTCGAACTCAGTGATTCGGGAAAAGTCATTATTAAAGGCGAATACCTTGATGGAGAAGAGGAGGGCGAATGGTTTTATGAGGTGGGAGACGAAAAAGAAATAGGTTCTTATGTGGCCGGAAAGCGTGAAGGTACCTGGAAACATTATACGGACGATGTGCTGAATTTTGAAGGAAGTTATATAGAAGGTAATCCTAATGGTGATTTTGTTTATTTTGGAGAAAACGAAAAAATCAAAGAAAAGGGCAAATATATCATGGGAAAAAAAGAGGGGG
>CAZMPB010000321.1:0-2461 GCA_964567775.1 uncultured Bacteroidales bacterium | reverse complement strand
AAATTATTAATTATCACGTTATTTAATTTATGGCATCATCATTCAGGCCATAATTTATTATTTTATTAATAAAAAAACTTTTTATATAAAATGAAAAAAATATTTATAATTTTCCTGTTTATCACTGGTTTTTATTTAAATACATATTCTCAGAAATTATTTATAGCAGACCAAAAAACAGGGCAACCAATTGAAAATGTCACTATTTCGAGTAAAAAGCCATTTGCCATAGCAATTACCAATGTTAAAGGAGAATCTGAAATCTCCGCGTTTTCAGGATCAGAAAAGATCGAGATCAGACACCTCGGATATAAAACCGAGTACAGAAGCTATACAGAACTTGGCAAGGATGAATATAAGCTGTTTATAAAGCCAGTGGGCGTGTCGCTGGATGAAGTTGTTGTTTCTGCGACAAAATGGAGCCAGCGGGCAAATGATATCCCGGGAAAGATCGCCATCATTCAGCCCAAAGAAATACAATTACAAAATCCGCAGACAGCGGCGGATATGCTTGCTGCTTCCGGAAAAGTGTTCATACAAAAAAGCCAGCAAGGCGGAGGCAGTCCGATGATCAGGGGCTTTGCCACTAATCGTCTGTTGTACACCGTGGATGGTATCCGGATGAATACCGCCATATTCAGGGCCGGCAATATTCAGAACGTGATTTCGCTGGATCCATTTGCCATCGAAGAATCCGAAGTATTTTTTGGGCCGGGTTCCGTAATTTATGGCAGCGATGCTATTGGCGGGGTTATGAGTTTTCAGACACTGACCCCTCAATTATCTGCTACGGACAAACCTCTGATTTCAGGGAGTTCAGTTGCCCGTTATTCATCAGCAAATAATGAAATAACTGCCCATCTGGATATAGGTGTGGGTTGGAAAAAATGGTCTATGCTGAGCAGCATCAGCACGAATAAATACGGCGATCTGAAGATGGGTAGTCATGGCCCGGATGAATACCTGCGCCCGTTTTATGTGCAGCGCCAAGATAGCATTGATGTGGTTGTGACCAATACTGATGCAAGGGTGCAGCGCCCATCAGGCTATTCACAGATCAATATGATGCAGAAAATTCGTTTCGTGCCTAATAACAAGTGGGATATCCAGTATGGTTTTCATTATTCTGTTACTTCAGATTATTCGAGGTACGACAGGCATATCCGCTATAAAAAAGGATTGCCGCGCTACGGAGAATGGTACTACGGGCCGCAAAAATGGATGATGAACAGCCTGAATGTCACCCATAACAGCAACAACAAGGTGTACGACCAAATGACGATCCGCCTGGCATGGCAATCTTTTGAAGAAAGCCGTATCGACCGTGATTTTAACAAAAACGACCGGCATATCAGGGTAGAAAATGTGGAAGCATATTCCGGCAATATTGATTTCAATAAATCCGTCGGAAAAAGACACGAGTTTTTCTATGGGCTTGAAGTCGTTAATAACGATGTGAAATCGGCGGGCAAAGATGAAGATATTTCAACGGGAGAGGTTGTTGCAGGTCCTTCACGGTATCCCCGCTCCTCCTGGTCTTCTTATGCCGCCTACCTGAACTATCAGTTCAAAATTTCCGAGAAAGTGCTTTTGCAATCAGGGATAAGATACAATCATTATATGCTGGATGCAACATTTGATACGACCTTCTACCCCTTTCCTTACACTAAATCAAATATCAGTAAGGGGGCGCTTACAGGAAGCCTGGGTGTGGTTTATCGTCCTACAGAGAAATGGGCTTTGAGCATGAACCTGTCCACTGGATTCCGCGCACCCAATGTGGACGATATGGGCAAAATGTTCGATCCGGGTGATGCTATAGTGGTTGTACCCAACCCTGACCTGAAAGCTGAATATGCTTACAATGGAGAGATTGGTATTGTGAAAATCTTTGGGGATATAATAAAAATTGATGTGACCGGATACTATACCTATCTGAAAAATGCGATGGTCAGAAGAGATTTCAAATTTAACGGGCTGGACAGTATTGTTTACGATGGTACCCTAAGCCAGGTTGAGGCACTTCAAAATGCAGCATCAGCAAATGTTTTCGGTGTGCAGGCTGGTTTTGAAGTAAAGTTGCCGGTTGGTTTCGGGTTTTCCTCCGACTTTAACTATCAGAAAGGTATAGAAGAACTGGATGACGGCACTAAAAGCCCTTCACGCCATGCAGCGCCCTGGACAGGCGTATCGAGGCTGTCGTACACATACAGCAAACTAACCCTGCAGTTGTATTCTGTTTACAGCGGAGGAAAAAAATTCAAAGACCTCCCTGAAGAAGAAAAAGGAAAGCCTGAAATTTATGCTGTTGATGATGAGGGAAACCCATATTCACCGGGTTGGTACACACTGAATTTTAAAGCAATGTATCAGTTTATTGACAACCTCTCGGTAAGTGCAGGACTTGAAAATATTACGGACCAAAGGTATCGACCTTACAGTTCCGGAATTGTTGCCCCAG
>CAZMPB010000320.1:0-2489 GCA_964567775.1 uncultured Bacteroidales bacterium | reverse complement strand
GAATCATAGAATAAATTTCCTGTAATGTATAATTCATTAGTAGAAACGGCTAATTTGGGGTAATCGAACCAGCTATCATCATTCAGGGGGTTGCCGGTAAGTTTATAATACCACCAGCCGTTTTGAGGATTATTGGTTTTTGAAAAAAAGATCAATAATTTAGATTTTGTAGAAAGGCCGGAAGATTCCTGCGCAAAAAATATGAACCTGTCGGAACCGGCATCATAGATCACTACAGGGTCACAGACGTGGGTAATAGCGGTGTCATCGATAAATGAGACGATACTGCTGTAATACACATTATTTCCGCTCATGTCGTCATATTCTATAGTTGTATTGGAAACGCTGACTATCCAACCGCCATTAGATATGGCCATGGAATTATCCAGAGGGGAAAATCCGTTATTAGGATTGGCTCCATAATTTATTCCAACCACCGGGGAAACGGTCAATGTTGATTTCTCATAAAGATCATTACTTTTCATTGCCAATGCTTTTTGCTTTGTTTTTTCAGCTTTGACTTTTTTAATAAATTCTTTATTGGGTGTTTCAGGCCTGAAAGAAACCGGTTTTTTTGCTAAGACCGGCCTCCATTTAAGATCAGTACCTGGATTATTCACCAGGCCCATACATTCAACGGTAAACATTTCCGATTTTGAGGAACTGCCAATTTTGTCACTCCCGTTGAGTTTGGGCTTTTGCTCTTGTCCATTTAAGTCTAAAACAAACAATGCAGTCAGCAACAAAATTGAAAATATCTTTTTCATCATTTCTATTTTTGTACCAGAAAAAAAATCATAACTCTAATATGCCCCGTACCTTTTCCTGATAAACCATTCCGCCACCAATAGCCCTATAATGATCAGAAATACCCAGAAAAGATTCACCACATCGCTGAAACGTTTTTTAGTGTAAGACACCGATTTCACGTCATCACGGGCTTTCAGCAGGTCGAAGATTTGCGAAAGTTGCCCGGGATAGATCATTTTGCCACTACTTTTTTGGGCCAATGAATACAATAACTGGTGGTCGGCTATCAGGTTGAGCGCTTCCACATTCACAGGCACCACCGTGAAAACACCGGATTTCTGCAACAGGGCCGATCCGGCTTTCACCTGTGCAGTAAAGCGGTATTCGCCTAAGGGAAATACACCCGCATCAATATGATAGGCATGTTCTGTACGACTGAAGGTAAAAGGGAAGGTTTTATTTTCTGAATTTGTGATACTAAGCTTCACCTCGGGTTCGTTGATCAGCTCGTAGCTGTCGTTATATACTTCGGCGTCAAATTCGATGGCCTCGTTTTCATAAAATTTGTTTTTGACATTCAGCCGAAAACGTCCTTTATCGACTTTCACCGAAAGGTATTGGATCATTTTATTCACCAGTTCATTGAAAGCTGTTTGATTGCCGGTCTGCAAATAGTTGTTCATCCGCCATCGCCATATACCCTCTCCTGCTATGAGGCCGGTTTTGGGATCAGAAGCGGTGTTAAACATCACAAGCGGTTTTTGTGTCTGAATGCTACCAATTTTCTGATACATCAGGACATTAAGCGAATTACCCTGTGAATAATCACCGAAAGGAACCATCAAGGCCGGAAAATTAGTACTGGCCTTTTTTAATTCGTCAGAAACAGTAAATAATGCAAAGTCATTGGCGATGGTGGGGACGGCTTCATCATATTTGCCGGCGGCCTGCTTGATGTTCAGTCCGGTTTTTAATGCGTTCAATGCCGCCATATCAGAAGATGCCCCCATGATATATAAAACGGGTATCTTATTTTCGCTGATGCTTTGTAACAATGCCTGATTGTTTTTGCCTTTGAACGGTATCTGGTGCATAATTGCAAGATTGTAATCCTTTATAGGTTTATTGAATTTATCAGCTACAAATTCATCGACCTGGTAAATCTTGCTTGTTTCGATGCTTTGTTTCAGCGCAGCAACATCAGGGTGCGGGGCTCCGGCAAGCAGCAGTATTTTTTCCCTGCCGTCAAGAACTTCGACAAATACATCCTGCGAATTGTTTATCAGGCTTATCTCACCCTCCAGCGGCGAAACGCTTACACGGTAATGCTGCAAGCCCGGCTGTTTGGCTTCTATCTGAAACTGCACGGTTTCTATATAGCGTGGAGAGTTGATATCAATGGTCTTTGTGAACAGGTTCTCCTTGCCTTTTGAAACCGTGAGCGTTGCTTTTTGCCCATTGCATTTGTCGGCAGTAAGCACCATTTCCAGAGGGAAAAAATTACCAAGATAGCTGATGCGATTATAATTTACCCTTGAAACAATCAAATCTTTCTGAATATTGGTATCCCCGAGAGCAATGGTATAAAATGGATATTTCATGCGGCCTGACAGGTATAAAGGGCTGGTTCCTTTGTTGTAAATCCCGTCGGAAGCGATTATCACGGCACCGACATTACGGTTGGCATAACGCGCCTGTATCTCGTCAAATAAAAGGGAGAAATCGGTCTGCTTTTCCTT
>CAZMPB010000319.1:0-2512 GCA_964567775.1 uncultured Bacteroidales bacterium | reverse complement strand
AATCCAGCGGACAATCCTGGCAAAACTCTTTCCTGCCGCACTTTTTGCAATGCGACCCGCGCCAGACACCGTCGAACTGTTCCATCAACTGTTCAATAAGTTTGGGATCATCGGTGATAAAGCCATTCTCGAAGTTCCGGTTTTTTTCGTTCTTCGCCCCCATGCCGGCACCGGTGAGGTTGGCGCTGCCGCAATAGGCCACCTTGCCGTCGATGATGATCATTTTAAAATGCACGCGAGGGCAAAGCACACGCTCCAACCCTGAAAAAAGCACGGGATGTTTATCAAAATCTTCGCGGAATGCAGGCCCCGGTTCTTTGGCATGTATCAGGCGGACCTCCACCTTATGCTTTATCAGTTCGGCCAAAACCGCAAGAAAAGGAACCATTTTAGATCCTTTGGCAACATACATGTCTTTGATATCCGCAGTGCCAATCCAAATAAATTTTCGAGCAGCAGGAATCTTTTCCAGTATGAATTTGTCATAAATATCTTTATCAAAAAGAAGGCGGAACATCGAACTAATTTTGGTATTGCCTGTTCTTCGAGAGAGAGGCAAAAATATTTTTTTGTGTTTATTATTTTCTTTCAAAAATATTAATAATCCAGCATATTGTGGCTAAAACATGGGAAAAATCAAACTAATTTGTTTGCGATTAGTTCGACTGTGATTAAGTCCTGCATAAATTTCACAATTTATTATTCCCCAATCCATATACCTAAAAAGTATAATTTTGCGTTATGGATAGTCTTGTTATCCTGTTAGTAAACTTAAAACACATCACCACACCATGAACAAACGTTTTGCCATATACCTGCCCATCTTTTTTGCCCTCACGCTGATAGCGGGGATTCTGGCCGGGAGGTATCTGCTCCCCGGGGCTAAAAACAGCAGCACGCTCTTTAATTTCAACCGTTACGATAAATTCAACGATGTGATGAATTTTATCGAAAGCGACTATGTGGACACCATCAACAAAAAGACCCTGCTCGAAAAAGCGGTTACCGGGATGCTCGAAAGCCTCGACCCCCACTCGGTTTACATACCGGCAGAAGATTTTAACGAAGCCAACGACCCGCTGGCCGGCAATTTCGATGGCATCGGCATACAGTTCCGGAAAGTACGCGACACTATCGTGGTTATTAATACGATACCCGGCGGCCCTTCGGAAAAGCAGGGTTTACTTGCCGGCGACCGTATTGTGAAAATAGACGGTAAAAACGTTGCCGGCATAAAGATCCCTGACGAAGAGGTGATGAAACGGCTGAAAGGCCCGCGCGGAACTACCGTGAAAGTGGGCATTTACCGTAGGGATGATCACAGGATGCTCGATTTCATCATTACGCGAAATGTGATTCCCACCTATTCCGTCGACATCGCTTATATGGTCGACAGCCGGATCGGGTATATCAAACTGAGTAAATTTTCCGCTTCCACGGCAGATGAGGTTTATAATGCGATATCTTCGCTGAAGAACCAGGGGATGACACAACTTATCTTTGACCTGCGCGGCAACGGGGGCGGCTACCTCGATGCAGCCATCAGCATTGCCGATGAGTTTTTGCCTGAAAATAAAATGATCGTTTATACCGAAGGCTCCCACCGTCCGAGGCAGAATCATTATTCTAAAAACAGCGGACTGTTCGAGAACAACGACCTGGCCATACTCATCGACGAATTTTCCGCCTCCGCCAGCGAGATTTTGGCCGGCGCTATACAGGATAATGACAGGGGTACAATCATCGGGCGACGTTCTTTTGGTAAAGGCCTTGTTCAGGAACAGATCCAACTGGACGACGGCTCCGCCATCCGCCTTACCGTTGCCCGGTATCATACGCCAACCGGACGCTGCATTCAAAAACCCTATACCTCCAATATTGATAAATATTACACTGAATTTTACAAAAGCCTGCTTGATGAGTATGCTGAGGCTGCCGACAGCCTGAATTTTGCCGACACCGCGGAGAGGTACAAAACCCCGAAAGGAAAAATAGTATACGGCGGCGGCGGTATCATGCCCGACATTTATATCCCCTATAAATCCGAAAATGTTTCCGCCTACTACCGCAAGATCGTTAGCAAAGGCCTGGTCTATGATTATGCATTTGATTATGCCGACAAGAATCGTAAAAGCCTGAAACGGTATAATAATGCTAAAATTTTCCTTTCACAGTTTCAGGTTTCAAATGAGTTGTTCAACGATTTTATCACGTATGCGGAACAAAAAGGCGTTGTAAGGGATGAGGTGGGAATAAAACTTGCCGGGCCCGGCCTGAAAGCGATGCTGAAAGGGTACATTGGCCGCAATATCTTTGACGATCCCGCTTTTTATCCAGTGATATTGACAGAAGATATTACCTTCAAAAAAGCCATAGAAGTGTTAAAACTAAAGTAATTTTTTTTACAGACGGAAAACACATTAATTTTGCAGCGATTTATCTCTATCATATGTTTAGTTTTTTAGACAAGGCGTTTATTTTAAAATTCATCAAGTTCGGCGCTGTCGGTGGC
>CAZMPB010000318.1:0-2524 GCA_964567775.1 uncultured Bacteroidales bacterium | reverse complement strand
CAGTAGGTAGGTCATGGTGGTTATAAACAGGCTGCAAAAATAGGATATTTTTTAACCATAGGATAAATGGTTTTACATAATCGAGAGAATGTCAAAATATTAGGAAGATTTGGGAAAAAGTAATTTTTTGTATCTTTGCACTTCGTTTTGCGGATGTGGCGTAATTGGTAGCCGCGCCAGACTTAGGATCTGGTGTCGAAAGACGTGGGGGTTCGAGTCCCTTCATCCGCACGGAGTAAGGGTTATTAATCACGGAAATTAATTATATTTAGAATTAAAAAAAGCGAATAACAAACCTAATGCAATAAAACAAATAACAGGATTTCAAATGAATATAGAAAAGGAAAAAACGGGAGATTTAACAGCCACAATTAAAATTGAACTCGAACCTGCTGATTACCAGGAAAAAGTTGACAAACAGTTAAAGGATTACCAGCGTAAAGCCAACATGCCCGGATTCAGGCCGGGACACGTACCCCTGAGCCTTGTCAGGAAAATGTACGGCAAGTCGCTGATGTATGATACGGTCAATAAGACATACAGCGAAGCTCTTTATAAATATCTTGATGATAACAAAATAGAGATACTTGGCGCTCCTCTGGCCAACGAGGGAAAAAACACACCGATAGATCTTGAAAATGAATCAAACCTGACATTCTGGTTTGACATAGCTCTGGCCCCTGAATTTACAGTTGAGGTTTCCGATAAAATAAAAATTGATCATTACAAAATATTGGTTAATGAGGAAACTATTGACAAGTATCTTACAGAGATGCGCAAACGTCACGGAGTGCATGAAGATGCTGATATCATTGAGGATAATGATATGGTTTCCGGTGAGTTTGCCGAACTGGATGAGAACGGGAACCTGAAAGAAGTCGGTATCAGGCATGATTCATTTATTTACATGGAACATATTCCTGCCGAAGAGGATAAAAATAAACTGATGGGACTGAAAGCCGGCGACTTTACCAATCTAGACCCCAAGAAAATTGCCCGCAATGAATTTGAAGCAGGCTATTTCATCGGCAAGAAGAAAGAAGAAATGGCTGACATCAACTCGATGTTTCGCTTCACAGTCAAGCAGATCAGCCGTAACAAAATTGCTGAGTTGAATGAAGAATTTTATAACAAAGTTTATCCGGGCGAAAATATTACATCCATCGAGCAGATGCGCGAGCGTATCGGCCGTGATGCTTCGGAAAGCTATACAAAAGAGTGCGAACGTAAGTTCGTAAATGATGCCATTGAGGTATTGCGCGATAGCACGCAATTTGAACTTCCTGAAGCCTTCCTGAAAAGGTATCTTCTTCAGACAACTACCGATAAGGATCTGACCAAAGAAAAGATCGAAGAGGATTTCGAACAGCACAGGAATGTGATCAAATGGCAACTTATCGAAAATAAGATTGTCAGGGACAATAACCTGGGCATTACCGAGGAGGAAATAAGGGAGTTTATCAAAGGATATTTCAGAAAAACACATGATCACGACCATGATCATGAACATGGTCACGAACATGACCACGAACATGACCATGAAGCTGAAGAAAAACAGTTGGATCAGATTGCAGATAATATTCTCAGGAACGAAGAAGAGCGAAAGAGGATCAGCGACAAGATCTTTGATGATAAATTCCTCGATTTTCTTAAAAATAAAATCAGCATTAATTTCGTTGATGTTACTTACGATGAATTTATAAAATTAATATCCACTCCAAAACAATAAAATTATGGATTCTTCAAAAGAATTTCGCAAATACGCCGTCAAGCACCTCGGAATACCGGGTTCACGGCTCGACAAGTACAGTGCTACCCAGGACATGACCCGTACCATCATTGAAGAACGTCAGGTCAATTTCCGCGAGGTCGATGTGTTTTCAAGGCTTATGATGGATCGTATCATTTTTCTTGGCACACCCATCGATGATTATATAGCCAACATCATCCAGGCTCAGCTGCTGTTTCTTGAATCGGTCGATGCCAAAAAAGATATCCAGATCTACCTTAACACTCCAGGCGGATCGGTATATGCAGGATTGGGCATCTACGACACCATGCAGTATATTTCCTCCGATATCGCCACCATCTGCACCGGAATGGCAGCCTCCATGGGCGCTATCATACTCTGTGCAGGTACTGCCGGAAAACGTACCGCGCTGAAACACTCTCGCATCCTGATCCATCAGCCGATGGGCGGCGCCGAAGGCCAGGCTTCCGATATCGAGATTACAGCCCGTGAAATCCAGAAGTTGAAAAAAGAACTGTATGAGATCATAGCTGAACATTCAGGGCAGAATTATCAGAAGATATGGAAAGATGCCGATCGTGATTTCTGGATGACCGCCGAAGAAGCTCTGAAATACGGGATGATCGACGAGGTGTTGTACAATAAAAATAAAAACAACAAGTAATAATGCCCAGGGATATTGAAAAGTGCTCTTTTTGCGGGAAAAAGCGATCTGAAGTAAACCTGCTGATCGCCGGCCTCGACGCTCATATATGCGATGGCTGTGTTGAACAG
>CAZMPB010000317.1:660-2524 GCA_964567775.1 uncultured Bacteroidales bacterium | reverse complement strand
TTTCCATTAATCTCCTGACCTGCCGCCGGGAAAAAATGAAACTGCTTCCTTCTTCTTTACCTGGTATTATCCACAAAACTTTCAAAGCATAATCATTTTATATAAAACATTAGGCACATTGTCCGGGTTAAAAAATGGCTACTTCTCAAGGATTAACGCTATTTTTTTCAACAGCAAATATAAGGCTTTCTATCACTTCATCGACCTGTTCGTCGGTCATATTATAAAAAACAGGCAGTGAAATCTCACAGGAGTAGTGTTTAAAGGCATTTGGAAAGTCAGAAATCCGGCACCCTTTATCTTTATAGCACGTCAGCAAAGGCAAGGGCTGAAAATGCACATTGACAGAAACCTCTTTTTCAAATAAAGTTTCAATGATTTGATCCCTGACAGCTTCCGTTGCATCTTTAATTCTCAGGTTATACACATGAAAAGATGAGCGTTTGTTCATGGTTTCATGTTCTGGAAGCACAGCCCACTTATACGTTTTCAACGACATGGAGTACCTATCAAAAATGTGTTTGCGTTTTTGCATGATATCTTCGTATTCCATCAATTGCGACAGGCCGATCGCTGCGAGAATATCCGTCATATTTACTTTATAGCCCGCTTCCAGCACATCGTAGCGCCAGCCTTTTTTGACGGTCTTTGCCAAAGCATCTTTGCTTTGCCCGTGCAGGCTTGAAATATTTAATTGTTTGTAAATCTCTTCACAGTCAAATGGTTCAGGCAGGTTCAATGCAATGGCCCCACCTTCGGAGGTTGTCAGGTTCTTCACCGCATGAAAAGAAAAGACGGAAACATCAGTCAGATTTCCCGTTTTTTTCCCTTGATACGACGCCCCTACCGAATGAGCGGCATCAGACATGACAAGAATTCTTCTTAATGTCTGCTGAACCTGATTTTCTGGCTGAAACATTTTTTTAACCGATTCTTCCCTGACCAGGGCATTGATCTCATCATAATCGCAGGGAATTCCAAATAAATCAACAGGAACAATTACTTTTGTCCTGGGGGAAATCGCTCTTCGTATTCCTTCCACAGAGATATTGAAATCATGTGTACCTGAATCAACCATCACAGGAACTGCCCCGCAATGCAACACCACGTTGGCAGTAGCACAATAGGTGTAGGCAGGAATAATCACTTCGTCGCCCTCCCCTACGCCGAACCACCGCAATATTAACTCCAGCCCGGCAGTGGCTGAATTGACACAAAATGTTTTTTTATTACCGCAATATGCGGTCAACTGTTGTTCAAATTTTTTGGTCACAGGGCCTGTGGTGATCCACCCCGATCTTAGAACTTCTTCCACTGCCTTTATGGCATTTTCACTGATATACGGAGGAGAAAAAGGAATCATAGAATATTATTATTTAAAACGATTTTTAATAATTTAAAATCATATCACAAAGATAGTATTATTAACTTGAGTTTTGCATGATTTCTTTAAGTCACACAGAGCCGGACACAGCTTGGCATTGAGGGTTGAGTCCGTGTCTGACTGACCTTGGTTTTGTTCTTTTTGACTATATGTAAAAAATTATTTTTCATTTAGTTAGAATCTTTATAATTCATTATTGATAGGTAATTGACAATTTTATTATTATGCAAAACCTCAGTTGTTAATTTTTATTTTTTCGGTCTTTACCCGATCGTATGAAAAAGCGAAGTGATGTGATGCAAATAATATCTAACTTTGGAAATCCTTAATAATTGTATGAAGATTTTTATCACAGGATTTATGGGAAGCGGCAAGACCTTTATTGGCAGCATGCTTGCAGAAAAATGCTCTATGCGTTTTATTGATATGGACGAAATGATCGAAAAAAGATCCGGAAAGACAATAGCGGAAATTTTTCAT
>CAZMPB010000317.1:0-650 GCA_964567775.1 uncultured Bacteroidales bacterium | reverse complement strand
GTGAAGCCGAAAGAGAGATACTACAGCTAATCATTAAAGATACTGAAAACCTCGTTGTTTCTACAGGGGGCGGCACGGTCTGTTTTTATGATAATTTGGAAGTGATGAATTTAAACGGCACCATGGTTTACCTGAAACTCTCGCCTGACCTGCTCTTTAAAAGACTATCGGACAACCAACAAAACCGGCCATTACTAACCGGGCATCATGATCTTAAATCATTTATTGAAGAAAACCTTGCAAAACGCGAGCACTGTTACCGACAAGCATCTATTGTTGTTGAGGTAAAAGAAGGGGATTCTGTTGAATACCTATGCGATAAAATATTAAAATCACTCCCGGAACCACCAGCCCGCATATAAAATTTTACTATTTATGACTTCTCAGGCTAAAAAATATCACATGAAAGAAAACAACTTGTTTAAAAAAATAGTATCAAACCCGCATACCTTATTCTGGCTCCTTGCATGTAGCATTTTAACCGGTTTAACGCTTCCTGTGCTTATAAAAGACGGCATGTTCATGGATGCCGTTCTTTATACAAGTGTTTCGCATAATTTAAGCATGGGAATAGGAAATTTCTGGTTTCCTCAATTTAGTTTGCATAATGTGGCAGACTTACCTGCGTTTCACGAGCAACCGCCACTTGT
>CAZMPB010000316.1:0-2528 GCA_964567775.1 uncultured Bacteroidales bacterium | reverse complement strand
AAAACATTCTTTATTGCGGCCTTGCTGTTGGGGTCAGAATTAAAACGTTGGGTGAAACGTCCGTAAACACGCCATGAGTTGTATATGTTTTCGGGATTCTTTTTCCAGTTTAAAAGTGAGTAATTACGGTCATACACTTTTCCCCAGTTCGATTGCCAGGTGCCTCCAAAAGTAAGGTTGGTCGTATTTGAAGTACGTACGTCAATTTTTCCGGATAAGTTCAGGTCGTTGTTTGCTGAATTTAATTTATAAGGAATGTTTTCCAGATCGGCATTGCGTAAAAATTCAGCAGCAGTGTAAGTGCCCTGACCTTTTCCCGTGGGAACCAGCGGGTTTTTTTCAAGTCTGTCAACTACATCATCCAATGCTTTCCAGTTTCCTGTTTCGAAAGGACGAGGATCTTTTTCGTAAGTATATTCTGCTGCAATAAAATAACCGAGCAAAGCAGTGGTTTGTGTGGAGTCGCGTCCTTTGATCAATGGTCCCTGGACATTCAAGGCAAGCATATTGTATCCGAATTTATCGAGAAACTGTGAAGTTGTAGCTTCGACACCAATACCAAATTCGCGTGAAGCGCCTTTTGTGGAGATTGATAAGATACCTCCGGTAGCATCACCATATTGTGCGGGAGTTCCGCCGGTAATAACGGTAACCTGTTCGATAGCAGCTTTTGGTACCGCAGAAGAACCGCGTACTTTCACCCCGTCAACATAAGTTATCGTTCCATCACTACGTGCACCTCTGATGCTTCCCATGCCGCCGTCCTGTGAGAAAACTCCTCCCACCTGAATAGCCACTGATTCTGCCGAGCGGCCGGGCATCTTTGAAATTTCATCCGAGGTCATTGTTCCGCCCGAAGATGTCTGGTCTTTGCTGATCAAAGGTACTTTATAGTCAACAACTTCAAATGTTTCAATGTTGATGGCTGTGGATTCCATCTGTATATCCTGAAAGGTGATCTGGTTAGCAACCACAACCAAATTAGCCACCATGATTGGTTTATACCCTACATAGGTAGCCTTTACATCATATTTTCCGGGAGGAATAGGCTTAATGGTAAAATTACCATCAAAATCTGATGTAGTACCGCCTGATTGTTTTCCGCCTTGTTCTATAATGATATTGGCAAATGGAATCGGCTCATTCGTGGACTTATCGGTAATCTTTCCTTTCAGAGTCCCCGATTGGGAAAATGCAATCACGTTTGCTGCTATGATTACAGCCGCTGTAATAAGTAACTTTCGAAGCATATTTTTTAGTTTATGTTATTTTTAAATCAAATAAACTGTTATGAAAAGGTCGGTAAAGATATAAATAATCGGTTTAATAAAGCAAAAAATTTTTTTGCCCATGTTTTTTTTATCAGAAAAAAGGAGTATTTAATGTATCTTTTTTTATGTTTTGTTATTTAATTTTTCTCTCAGGTATTTAATAAAATATTGATTTATTACCGGTTTTAAAAAATTTAATTCAAATGTATAAAATGAAAGGGAACTTTTTTTTGCCGATAAGTTAACGGCAGGAAAAAAAAAGTTAACGGCGGTAAAAAAAAGTAAACGGAAAATGATATTTCGTTATAAATTTTGGATGGTTTGTATCACTTTTTCCTTTTTTCTTCGCGAAACAGGCACTTTAGAGCCATCTGATAAAACGATATAACCGCCGTCGTTCTTTAGAAACCCCTTGATGAACTTAATGTTTACCAGGTGCGATTTATGAGGCCTTAGAAAATCAAGGTCTCCAAGCAATTGTTCCGTTTCTTTCAGTGTTTTTGAAATTAATAAGGCTTTTCCGTCAGTAAAGAAGAATCGGGTGTAATAATCATCTGATTCGCAACGGATAATGTCGTCAGTTTCTACTACATGGATCTTTTCGGAAGTAGATAAAACTATTTTTTTTGATGTCGTTTTGGTTTTAAGATTTTCAAGCAGCACTTTAATATTACTGCTCATTTCAGAGACATTTCTTTTTTGCTCTGCTTTTTGCAGGGCATTCACCAGGTCAGAAGGAATGATAGGTTTCAGAAGATAATCTAACGCGCTGTATTTTATAGCCTTCATGGCATATTGATCGTAAGCTGTGGTAAAGATTACTTCAAAGTTGACTTCTTTTACATCTTCCAATACCTGGAACCCGCTGCCGTCAGGCATCTGTATGTCCAGAAATACGACATCGGGTTTGTGTTCGTGTATGGCTTTTATTCCGGATTTGTAGCCATTGGCAATGGCAACAACGGAGATGTTTTCACAATAACGTTTGATTAATCCTGTTAATGCATCACAGGAGTTTTTTTCATCGTCAATAATAACTGCTCTTATCATGGGGGAGTTTTTTACAAAAATATGTTTTTTTATACTTCTTTATAAATAATTAATATTTCCACTCTTGTGCCCGATGGTTTGCCGTTGTCGTCTTTCAGGTCGGTAATTTCAATGTTTACATGATCTTCATCGCTTTTATTTAGGATCTCCAGCCGTTTCTGAGTGATAAGCATACCTCTTGATTTGTGCTTAAGCCCTGACTGAACC
>CAZMPB010000315.1:0-2535 GCA_964567775.1 uncultured Bacteroidales bacterium | reverse complement strand
CTCAGAACAATTACATAATATCGGAGGATGAAAAGAAAAACGGTTGAAGGAAATAATGCAAAAATATGGATAGCCCGTAGGGCTTCAATATCAATAGATTAAATAGCATAAAATAAACCATTGTCCGTAGGACATAAATAAAGAAATAATGCCACACATTGTATATTCCCTACGGGAAAAAGGTTTATCATTATTCGGTTTTTTATTGTTATTAATGCCCTACGGGCAAGGGTTTACTACAAGCTCGGCAGCTCAGAAGAACTACATAATATCGGCGGATGAAAAGAAAAAAGGTTGAAGAAAATAATGCAAAAAGGGGATAGCCCGTAGGGCTTCAATATCAATAGAATAAATAGTATGAGATTAGTCATTGTCCGTAGGACATAAACAAAGATACAATGCCAAACACCTATACACAATTGTACGTACATTACATTTTTGCCGTACAAAACAGGATTTCTTTAATAAACAAAAAATGGAAAGAAGATTTGTACAAATACATCAATGGAATCATCATTCAGCAAGGCCATAAACCATTTGCAATTAATGGTATTCCTGATCATGTTCATGTTTTGGTAAGTATGAGTCCCAAACTGGCACCATCCGATTTGATGTTTCACGTTAAAAGAAGTTCTTCATTATGGATCAATGATAACAAACTGGTTGCCGGGAAATTTTCGTGGCAAGAGGGCTTTGGTGGCTTTTCTTATGGTAAATCACAAATACCATCAATTGTTAAGTACATTGCTAACCAGGAAAAACATCATAAAAAACAATCGTTTTATGAAGAATACCTGGATTTTTTAAAATTCTATGAAGTTGAATTTGATGAACGCTATGTTTTAAAACCTATTGAATAATGGTTTGTATATATTCCCTACGGGAAAAAGGCTTATCTTTATTTTGTTTTTTATTGTTATTAATGCCCTACGGGCAAGGGTTTACTACAAGCTCGGCAGCTCAGAAGAACTACATAATATCGGCGGATGAAAAGAAAAAAGGTTGAAGAAAATAATGCAAAAATGGGAATAGCCCGTAGGGCTTCAATATCAATAGAATAAATAGTATGAGATTAGTCATTTTCCGTAGGACATTAACAAAGAAATAATGCCACACATTGTATATTCCCTACGGGAAAAAGGCTTATCTTTATACGGTTTTTTATTGCTATTTATGCCCTACGGGCAAGGGTTTAATACAAGTCCGACAGCTCAGAACAATTACATAATATCTGCGGATAATGTGGAAAAAGTATTTCGATAAAAAAAAGCACAAACCCCGTTTCGGCGGGCTGGAGATATTCAAATATTTAGGCCCGGGCCTGCTGGTAACAGCGGGTTTTATTGATCCGGGCAATTGGGCGACAAACATTGCTGCCGGTTCGGAATTTGCTTACTCCTTGTTATGGGTGGTTACGCTTTCCACGGTTATGCTGATCATCCTTCAGCATAATGTGGCACATCTGGGTATTGCCAGTGGCTTATGCCTTTCGGAGGCCACTACCAAATATACTCCGGCCTGGGTGTCGCGTCCTTCGCTGATTTTGGCTATGCTGGCTTCTATAAGCACCTCGCTGGCAGTAATACTGGGTGCCGCCATAGCTCTGAAAATGCTTTTTGGCATACCTATACAGGCCGGAGCAATAATCAGCGCCGTATTTGTCCTGATATTGCTGTTTACCAACTCGTATAAAAAAATCGAAAAATGGATCATTGCTTTCGTCTCTATTGTTGGCCTTTCGTTCATTTATGAACTATACCTGATTGACATCGAATGGTCTTCTGTAGCCATCAACTTTGTCAAGCCCGAAATACCCGGCCATTCCATCATATTCATTATGGGTGTGCTGGGAGCCGTTATCATGCCTCACAATCTGTACCTGCATTCCGAGGTGATACAAAGCCGGCAGTGGAACCTCCAGGACGATAACGTTATCAGGAAGCAACTGAAATATGAGTTTGCGGATACCTTGCTATCCATGCTTATCGGATGGGCTATCAATTGTGCGATAATTTTGCTTGCAGCAGCAACTTTTTTTAAAAGCGGAATAACTGTACACGAGTTGGAACAGGCAAAAAGTATTTTAGAGCCTCTGCTGGGCAACAGTTCCGCGGTGATCTTTGCCATCGCCCTGTTGTTTTCGGGCATTGCTTCGGGTATCACCTCAGGCATGGCTGGCGGCACCATATTTTCCGGCATCTTTCAGGAACCTTATGATATCAAAGACAATCATTCGCGTCTTGGAGTGCTCATTTCTATTGTGATTGCCGTGATTATCATCATGTTTGTGGCCAATCCTTTTATGGCGCTGATATATTCTCAGATGGCGCTGAGCACGGCGCTGCCGTTTACCATTTTCATACAGATTTATCTTACCTCCTCAAAAAAAGTGATGGGAAAATATGCCAACGGCGTATTCCTGAAACTTGTGTTGTTTGCCTTAGCGGCCATTGTTTCCGGGCTGAATATTTATTTGTTGGTAGATACGTTGTTTTAAGGTTAATTCAAACCATTCTTACAATTACAAATAATAAC
>CAZMPB010000314.1:0-2561 GCA_964567775.1 uncultured Bacteroidales bacterium | reverse complement strand
AGTGGTACTTTTTAATTGCGAAAAATTGTTACTTTTTTATTTGCAAATTACACCTAATGCTACGCATTAGAAAATCTTTAATGCGTAATTTGGGATTACTAATTTTGAAACGATGAGCCCACTCCGAAAAGTATGATTTTTGAAAATCAGCATTGTCCCGGCCCAAAAGCCTGACGTGCTGCGCACTGCAGCAAGCAGGGAAGGCTGATTTTTTGCGTCTTCTCTTTGGGATAAAGGGCAAAAAGCAGCAGGATAAGAAAAACGGGGTTTTTTGGAGGCGATTCAATTATAAAGAATGGATACTTTTAAAAAATGAAATCATTTTTCTGCCTTTTTGAATTTATGTAGGCATTTTTTTGACATTCGACAACCCTTTCTCACCATTTGCCATACATTGCATATTAAAATGTAAATTAGTTCATTTTTATTCATTTATTAACTTTTAAATATTTTTAAATTGCTGTTTTTTTGTGTTTTAAATAGTTTTATCTAAAAAGTTATTAACAATTTTGGGTTAATATTTTAATTGAAATTAATTTATTTTTTATTTTTACCATTTAAAAAATTTTACTTTTTTAATAAATAAAATTTAAAAATATGAAAATACCTACCTTCGTCAGCAGATTAGCAACAGTATCATTTGCGCTGCGCAATATGTTGGTTGCTGGCTTATTTGTCTTTAGTGTAACACTGGGACAGGCACAAAACTCAACAGGAACACCCACCAAAGAACAGGCGAAAAGCAATGAAAAAAAACCAAATTTAGCAGCGCCTAACAGTTGTTCAAAAAAAGGGGAAGAGATAAAAAATTTTACAGGTGAGAATAATTCACTTAAGCAGCCAACCTACCAAAAGAGTATAGATAATGATAGTAAAAAAAACCTTTCAAATGGGAACACGGAAAACACTTCTCAAAAACGAATCGGGGAACACGGCCCATATATTAACGACACAGATCTTGACACCAAAATTCAGGAATGGAAATATGCCTATCCTGAAGAATATATGGAATACCGCAAAAATAATCCCGACCCAAATGTCTATAAAGGTTCGGTTGTTATTCCTGCTGCATATGAATCATCAACTAATGCTGAAAAATATAACAATAAAGTAGCAGAACATGCTCCTGACATGGACGACCCTGAATATGAAATAAAAAAAGCCGAATGGATAAAAAAATATCCGGAAGAGTATCGGCAATTAGTACCCGCAAACGCTGACACCCGGAAAGAAAAAAATTAATAATATGATAATTCATGAAATTTATTTTAATAAATTAAAAACTCCCCATATGAAAACATCCATATCCTTTCTAAAA
Organism: uncultured Bacteroidales bacterium; assembly: GCA_964567775.1. GTDB lineage: Bacteria > Bacteroidota > Bacteroidia > Bacteroidales > CAIWKO01 > CAIWKO01. The sequence goes on along the minus strand of CAZMPB010000314.1, from coordinate 1,243 downwards.
AAGTCACTTCTGGCTTTTATTGTTTTGTTCATGACAATGGGTATTAGCAATAAATCCTTTGCCGATTGCGGCAGAGCCAACTGCAATTATATTGGGGATCCCACAGCGGCAACACCTTCCTGGCAATATGTCAGTGGTTCTGTTCCTGATGGCACTACTTATAACAGGTATGATTTTTATCTTTATTCTGGAAATACCTACGCGTTTTCTTTATGTTCTGCTGATGGCGGAGCGGCAGATTATGATTCATATTTGTGCTTGTACGGCTATGGTTACGGTTGCGGCTATACTTCATTTCTTGCATCTAATGATGATAATTGTGGTGTCCAATCTAAAATTACATATACAGCTACTTCAACAGGGTGGACATCATTGTATGTTTCGGGCTTTAGCACAAATTATGGAACTTATACGTTGGCTTATAGATATTTTGCTCAGGGTACTGCTACGACTACAATTAATTATTCCGGTTTTGTCGCATGTAACGGCGGGATATGTTATCTGTGCGGACAGGATTATTGGTGTACCAATACTAACCCAAGCTATTGCGGACCTACACCTGTTTGTGATACCAAAACATTTTTCGATCCTGTTCCGGCTGGTAATACCGTTACCAGCGTTACGGTTAACTATTGGACAGCAAGTTGTGTAGGCGCAGCAATTTATGGAACTATAAACAGTTTTTCAGTACCTGTGGCTTACGATGGGAACACTGGGTGCTTATGTTCGACTAACCCATGTTCGTTAACAACTTCTGTTTCGAGCTATTATCCTTGTGGATTATCAGGATATGTGTATGGGGGGTATAATACGTTTACGCTTTGTTCCAGCGATGATTTGTGTATCAACAGGGCGGAACTGGTCTTTACATATTACCCGACTGAAGTAGTTATCCCCAGTATCGCCCCATCAAACCCCACCATATGTACAGGCGGAAGCGTAATTCTTGATGCGGGAGCTGGCTATTCAGGTTATCACTGGAGTACCGGAGCAACAACACAGACTATAAACGTTACTACTGGCGGCACCTATTCGGTGACAGTCTCCAGTCCGTTAGGCTGTGTATCCAATTCGGCTTCGACATATGTTACTGAAGTCAACGATCCCTCCATCAGCATTTCGGGCAATACAACGATATGCAGCGGCGGCACGGCCTCACTGACATCTTCAAGCTCTGGCGGCACGGGAACATGCAGTTATCAGTGGCAGTCGTCATCCGATAACATTAATTTCTATAATATTT
>CAZMPB010000313.1:0-2565 GCA_964567775.1 uncultured Bacteroidales bacterium | reverse complement strand
TGATGATTAAAATAACCAATGAATTTAAGCCTTTCCTGAATTATATCTCCGGACAGAATAAACAATAATGTTTCATAGGTCGGGATCAAACCGTTATGGTGATTTCCGCGTACACAACCGAATTCGGTAAACCGCTGATCGGTATTTGCATTTTTTATGTTGAAACAATCAAAAAGCTGGGGCTTCAGTAAAGGAATAAATGCCATCATCAGGCAGATTCTGTCGGCCTGGTTCAACTGATTAGCAATAATAAAATCTTTATATCCACCGCTATGAGCTTCGGGGTCAGGAGCAGGAATTTCACCGATTGATGAAAATTTGCTTTCGTGATCAAAATATATCTTCAGGCGGGTATTAAGTACTTCCGTGAACCATTTTAATTCGCTTTCAATAAATGATGCGCTGTTTTCCGCTTTTTTATTCAGCATTTGCTTTTTTATTTCCAATGTTTCCATTCCACATGAATAATATAATTGTTCCAGGGATATTTAAGGATATTTATACTCCAGGGCAAATCATCGAGAAGCAGGTCGATACCGGCGTTTTCAACACGCACTATCCAGTCGTTGCCGCTTTTTTCGATGGTTCCTTTACGGTTGATGAACGACTGCTGCAATCCCTTAACTGAATCGCTCTTCAGCACACTCCAATGCTTCAGGACAGCTTGCAGCAGGTCATTTGCTTCTTCCCGTTCGTGTTTTTTAATACGAAATTCAGGATCAATGGGGGTTTGTACATTCATGCCGCACATAATTTTATTCAGCGGCAGCAAATGCTCATAGTGTTTACCGGGCATACCGGTCAAAAATTGCAAAATATGAACTGCCCTGCGGCGCATATCATCCGACCTGAATTTCTCCGAAGAATCGGTGAAGCCCAGATTTTGAAAAAGGTTTTTGATCATAGGATTTAACAGGACAAGGCCTGCATTCGTTATAGGTATCCTATTTTCAGTTCCTGATGGCATCTCTTCGTAGTGCTGATACTCCTCCCCTGCCTCCGGAATAAGCGAAAAAACAACAGGTTTCTTTCTTCCCTCAAGATGTTTCACGACTGCCTTCATCACTGATCCCATTCTTTTAGTTGTGTCAGCCGGTTTCAATGCTTTTTTTATATCCTTTTCAAAAGCAGAAGAATCTAGTTTCCTGATAAGCGTTTCAGAAAAAAGATCAATGATTTCATCAGGATTGTTCTTTTCAGGAAATGATGCTTTCAGCAAGAGTTCAAAGAAAAGTTTTTTTATTGCTTCCTTTTGGGATGAAAATAACTTCTCAATAGCGCTGTCAATAATCCTGTATATACTTTTGACCTCTGCAGAAAAAATAATTGCCTGAATAATTTTATCCAATATTTCGTCATCTGCCAAATAATAAAACCGTTGCAAAGCATATTTGTCATCAGAAAGAACTTGTATAATTTCCTTCATGGCTTGTTTTTCGGGTTCCGTTTCAGAAAAAATATCCCGTATAATCCTGCCTATGTTGAACTCTTCGGCATTATCGTAATACCAAGGAATTGCGGCATATTTTAAATAATAAACAAATGCCTGAAATTTGTCTTTTCTTAAAAGGCCTGTATTTATCTCTTTCGATAATGTTGCCGGCGTATCATTGACAGCCCTGATAATTTGCTCTTCGAGTAACTGAGCGGTTTTTACGGCCAGATCTTCCACAGTAACATGATGAAGATCAATTTCAATCTTTTCTATCCTTACATCAATATGCTCATACTTTTCCAGAACCCGCTCAATAGCAGGATAAATAAATGATTCATAGTACTGTTGACTGAGCGGTATTGCTTGATCACCGCCAACCCCGGCAGGATGCTTTATATTTATTGTTAACCGGTTTATCAGGTTTTCGGTTGACATATACTTTATTTTCTATAAATTTTAAATAAAATTAACAAAATAATAAAATTTTTTGCAATTTACAATTTTTTGTTTAATTTTGAATGTTTTTTAATTTTGAATAAAAATATAATAATATTATAAAAGTACATATTTATTAAACATTCCGGCAAAAAATAAAAGATAGTTTTTATGTTTTATTATGAACAGATATGATTGATAATGCATTGTTATTTATAAAGAAGCACATAGGCTCCGAACTTAAAACACGGATCGGTGTAAACGAAGGAGATGTCGTCATAGACAGTATTAATAAGGAGGGGTCTTCTGATAATCTTTTAATTACTCTCATCAATATTGAGGAAGAAAAATACTATAAAGAGCAAAATCATTATATAAAAAATGATAGTGATGTTCCCGGTTTTAAAATGGTTAATCCTGAAATTAAACTGAATCTGTATGTCCTGTTTTCGGCACAGAATAAAACGTATAGCGAAGCTTTAAAACAGGTATCGCACATCATCACGATTTTTCAGGGGAAAAATATTTTCTCCAAGGCGGCTACCCTCGTACGCCTTCTTCAGGGTATACGGGCAGCCAAGGTGGTCATAAACCTGGAGAAACCTGATGCGATTCTCGGAATGGGTGGTTTCACCTGTGTGCCAACCATTCTTGCCGGGGTAATGCTTGGATTGCCAACCTATCTCCACGAGCAG
>CAZMPB010000312.1:0-2576 GCA_964567775.1 uncultured Bacteroidales bacterium | reverse complement strand
CTCCGGCTGAAACGATCACTTCGGAAAAAGTAAATTTTATGGCAAAGCACGGGCGCGGCTTGATCTGTGCTCCACTGTCAGCCGGATTATGCGAAAAATTAGAACTCGAAATGATGGTGGCAAAAAACACTTCCTCGCATGAAACTCAGTTCACCGTTTCCGTTGACTTGTTAGGCTATGGCTGTACTACCGGAATATCCGCCAGCGACAGGGCTAAAACAATCAAAGCGCTTTCGAAACAGGAAACCAAACCCGGAGAACTGGGCAGGCCCGGACATATATTTCCGCTGCGCGCCAAAGACGGCGGGGTACTCAGACGTGCCGGACATACCGAAGCCACCATCGACCTGGCAAGGCTTGCAGGATTAAAACCGGTGGGTTCATTGGTTGAAATAATGAACGAAGACGGAACCATGGCACGGCTTATGGATCTTTATGAGATCAGAGACCGTTTCAAACTTAAAATGATTTCCATAAAAGACCTCATCGCATACCGGATAAAGAATGAAAGCCTCATTGAAAGAGAAGAAACCGTTGATCTGCCAACGGAATGGGGAAACTTCCAACTTTCATTATACCGTGAGATCACCACCGGCCAGCATCATATAGCGCTGACCAAAGGCACCTGGAAAAATGACGAAACGCTGCTGGTGCGTGTACATTCATCCTGCATGACCGGCGATGTTTTTGGCTCGTGCCGCTGCGATTGCGGAGCACAACTGCACACGGCCATGAAGATCATAGAAAAAGAAGGCAAGGGAATCATTGTTTATATGAACCAGGAAGGACGGGGTATCGGCCTTGCGAACAAGCTTAAAACCTATCACCTGCAAGAACTGGGCTATGATACTATCGAAGCCAATGTAAAACTTGGTTTCAAAGCGGATGAACGAGACTACGGTATCGGCGCCCAGATACTCCGCGATCTTGGCGCAACCAAAATAAAGCTGATTACGAATAATCCCAAGAAAAAAAGCGGACTTACTGGATACGGCATTGAGATCGTTGAAAACCTCCCTATCGTGATTAACCCCAACAAATACAACAAACATTATTTGAAAACCAAGCAGGATAAAATGGGGCATATCCTGAATATTGAAGATTAATTTCGTTAAAACTTTAGTTGTGATTGACCGGACGAAGATCCAGGTCATGACGTACGCTGAGTAAAATTGCAAATAAACAGGAGGATAAGTTTTTTAGCTTTTTAAAATATCCGGATATATTAAAAACTACGAATTATTAAGAGGCTGTCTCAAAAGCCTATTTTCATTGATATTTTTCTCTGTGGCTCTCTGTGTTATCTCTGTGAACCTCTGTGTAACAGTGAAATAAAAATTACACAGAGCGATACTGAGGACACACAGAGTTACACAGAGGTCTTTTGAGACAGCCTCAACGGCTAAAATGTCTTTAATCTTCGTAAATCTTTAGAACAACAATATATTGTCCTACTCTACTTTGAACAGGGATAAGTTCTTTTCCGTTGGAATCCCATTCTCCATTTTTAATAATATATTTAAGTTTAATAAGCTTACCTGCATAATTCTTTAAAGAATCAGAAATCACCTTACTTTCATATAATTTTATAAAATAATCATCTTTATCGGTTTTAAACCAGTAATACATATTATCAGGATATTCTCTGCCCATTTTGTCAATGAAAGGTTTTTTGTGTATCATTCCAAAAGTTGTCAAAGTATCTGGTTTTACTACCCTGGTTGCATCTTGCGAAAAAACTGTCAAGGTGCACAAAACTAAAGCAATTGTAACAATTAGTGTTTTCATTTTTTTTAATTTTTAAAAATATTTGTCTGTCCGTAGAAAAAACCCTTTATTTATAGGACTTGTGTTGAGTTATGGGCTGAAGGGTTTTTAATTAGTGCCTGTCCATAAAGTCAGAGTTTGAACCAGAATGTTCGAATTCGAGGCTTTCGAAGTTCTGAAAATTAAGGAGTCCGCCAGCTGGCGGATGACTGTTTTCAAAACAAGAATAACGATGAAGTCGGACATTATGGACAAACTCTAATTAATCAGCAAAATATTTTTCCATGATTTCATTCAAAGCGTCCACTGACAATGGCTTGCTTTTATAATCATTAACAACCGGAATACTTTCTGCTCTTTTTTGGTCGTCGGGGTTGATAGAAGCAGTAAGCATAACAATAACAACGCTCCCTTTTTGATCGTCCGGAAGCTTCTGATATTCTTCTAAGAATTCCCATCCATCCATTTTAGGCATATTGATGTCCACAAAAATCAGGTCTGGCCTGGGATATGTATTATCGTTTTTTTGATATTTCCCGCTGTTTGTCAAATAATCAATTGCCTCCTGGCCATTCAATGTAACTTCAACCTGATCTGCCACTCCTGCTATTTTGATAATTTCATTGTTGTAATAATTGGTAGCCTTATCATCTTCAATTAATAAGATACAATTCAATTTTTTTTTCATAAATTTAGTTTTGTTGTATTGTGAAATAAAATGTGCTCCCTTCATTAATTTTTGATTCAACCCATATTAACCTGAATAATTCATAAAAAAATGGAAAAGCTTGTTATATCATTGATAATCA
>CAZMPB010000311.1:0-2602 GCA_964567775.1 uncultured Bacteroidales bacterium | reverse complement strand
CGAGAATTCCGTCCCGTCCAGCGTCCTGCCGGCAGATGCGGATCGTGTTCTCCAGAAGGTAGCTGTTCGCCCCAGTTTACTGGTGGCGGGGAATGTTGAGCCCAAAACGATTCATGCTAAGATAGTTGCCACCCTAGAGCAACTAGGGAACAAGAACACGGAAAGATTGTCGGATTTCATACTCAATGATCGGTGGTACACTACTTGGGGTGGTTCAAGTCAGACGAATCTGTGAATCATTACTCCCCAACTCAATACTCTTTCATGCGGAGCATGGTTATTATTAATTATTTGAATTCTGTGTTTCTGCCAGGAACAATAGCTATTACATACTGGCTGCTTTCACGACCTTTTACTGGGCCAGCGTATCTAGCTGACGAAATTGGGTATCTCAGCAACGCCGCTTTTCTTGCCGGATACACTGTGGATGGCGGTAGCAGCTATCACGCGGGTTACTCTCTGTTCATTGCCCCCTTGTTCGTCCTGTGCAGTGATTATCAAGCGATTTGGCGCGCTGTCCTGTTATTAAATGCTGTGCTCTGGGGAGGGACGTTCTTCCTCCTTCATCAGGTGATTCGCAATCAATACCCCGACATTCCAGATAAATACAGGACTCTGGTTCTTCTGACCTGTGCATTCTATCCCGCATGGGCTACAATGTCCGGTTATGCTTTTCCCACGAGCGCAGTCGTATTTTGCTTTCTTTTAAGTATTTACCTGCTTATAAAAATCGATTTTCGCCATACTATACAGGCTCTTCCATTCTCAATCGTCGCTGGATATTTGTTTTGGCTACATCCTACGGGATTTGCAGCCGTCGTTGCGTCGGTCTTTTGCGTAGGATCGATTGCCTATCGGCAACGTTCAGCAGGCCTTATCGTGATCCACACTTTTACGGTCGTTGCAATGGTCTTGAGCTATAGAATGTTTTTGCAGCCATGGATGCTAAGTGAAATGACGCCCGAGGGTCTGATTGCTCAAACACACTACCCCGGGGTAGGTACAGTCATTGACGGATTATTCGATGTCAAACGATGGCCAGTGATCATAGCGACGTTTCTCGGTCAACTTTCCTACATTACAATAGGAAGTTTTGGCCTTGCAGCTATTGGTTTGTTTGCATCTTGGATTAGAAGCCGTAGAATTTTTATTGAAGATAGCTTCGAGCGTTCGGACAGCGTATCGCTCTATATTCTCATCACAACGGCTTGCGCTGTAGGTATTGGTGCCACAAGTGTTAATCCAGTCCGGCTTGATCAATGGTTTTATGGCCGCTACGTTGATGCCTTTATTCTACCGTCGATCGCTTTTGGAACCGTGACCTTTTTCACCACGAGCAGAGTAATCAGAGCCAAGGTTGCGGCATTGCTAATGGCATTGGTTGTGTTAAGCGGAACCATTATTTTTTTTTCGCACATACCAGGTCAAGAAAACATCCTTCTCAATATCCCTGCGTTTTGGCCTCTCGGCATATTCGCAGATAAAGGGATTTTTACATGGTTTGCGATTGGTGCTTTGGGCATTTTTGTTGTCAATTTTTTTCCGAAATATTTGCTTCTGATTCCTGTGTTGGCAGTTTTCTTCGTTTGCATTTTCATCCAAACGCAATGGCATACAAATATACTTATTCACCATAGCAAGCCGTCCTCGCTTGTTGAGCTTATCACCACAGTATATCCGAAAGATACTTGTATAGCGACGGATCCTGACATTCCGCAACACCTTAATTTATTTTATCATGAACGAATTTCCTTATACCGGTTTTATTTTTATAAGTTTCGTTATCAGAGGATGAAGTGGAAAGATTGGTTGAAAAATTGCGAAGGTCCGTACCTGACGTACAATCCGACACCTTTAATAAAGTATAACGACATATATGTCGTTGCAAGAGAAAGTGCGAGCGGTTTATTTCTCGTTACCAACAAAAAAGACTCTTATAAATTTGCCCAGTTGGATGTCAAGCAGTTTAAAGACCTGCGTTTTGTCGGGGCAGACGATATAAGATGTTTCCTAGCGGGTTCCTTTGAGATGATTGCGGAACAGCTTTCACACTTCTCTCTTGTTGGCACTTTTGACGGTCAGCTATTGAAAAGCGTCGGACGCAGTGGCTATCTTTTTTTCGGCCCATATAAAAGATTAGAAAAAGGCGCTTATCAAGTCGTACTGCATTGTCAGACGCGTAAAATTACTGGAGCCTCCCTTGACGTTGTTGGTAATAAGGGGAAGGTCGTATATGCTACTGCGAAATTAAATGAAATCGGATGCAGGGATGGTAAGTTTGTTCTGCCCTTTGTGCTTAACGACAGCGTTCTCGACATTGAAATTCGCCTAAAGGTTGATTCAGAAGATGTGATTTCTGTGCAGGGTTATGAGATAAATATGGATGGTATGGTACATCAATAGAATGGCTCAAGTCGCTATACGATATCACGGCTAACTTATTCATACCTTTCAAGGTGTTATCAGGTTACCGTGCACCCCCGTTACCTGATCGGCTTTTCGAACTTCTCCAACGCAGATCTCTGATGTTTTCTCATGTCAGCCTTTATTTATTACTCCGGCAACTGAACATGACCATTTTACGCGGCATAGGCGACCGTGG
>CAZMPB010000310.1:0-2606 GCA_964567775.1 uncultured Bacteroidales bacterium | reverse complement strand
AACACTCGTTCCCCAGTCTTCATGCATCCTCCGAAAACTTTCCTGCGGCCTAACGGTCGCCATAACCGGCGGAAAAAAGCAGAGCGAAGCGACGTTTTTGTCCGTCCGTGTTAATGGCGTTGTTAGGGAGAGGATCGTTCATAGCGCTTTTCAATCAATTCCATTTGCGCTACCACGTCACTTGCTCGCTCTCGATCAATTTCGCGCTCTTTTTTAGCAAAGTACAAGCACGTACATCCACAAATTACAGTGACGGCAACCACGGCCCAAGCGATGTCCAACGCTCGTTGCTGCGCAGGTAGCTGAAAAGTATTAAGCAGAATTGCAACAAATGTAGAAAGAGCGGCACCAAGAAAGAGAAAACCAAGTGAGTGGAACAGCCACGGTTCTGACGTTAATTTTTTGATTTTACCTTTTAATATAGTCCATTCGTCGCAAGGAATAGGATAAGCCTCACCTGACTTTGGACGAAGAACGTCAAGACCCTGTGATAGCTGATACGGATTATTGCTTTCAGTCATTTTGGGACCTCCTTGTCAGGAGGAGCAGAATGTTTTACTACACCAGCTAAAATTGCATTCACTAAAACAGTGTATCCGCAATTACCACAGATCACAGGAACTACGGGAATGACTGGCCCACCAATGACAAGGTTACCTTCATTGTATTCTATCAGTTGATATGTCGAGTCATGAACATTCCAAGGACCTTTCCCGCACATCGGACAAGGTCGCGATCCCCATTTATTTTGCAGATGGGAAATGACTATTTTGTTGTCAAATTTGGCCATTAATTTCCTCCCCTAACGAAAAGCTCAGCCGGAGCGGCCCACGGGGCCGCGATCGGCTGTAGCGACGGGTTATGCAATTATTTTTTCAATCTTCTCTTTATCAACTAAGCCAAGTTCTAATAGACGTTTAAGTAACAACAGGATTTGCTCTGTCCCTAAAACAGGCGGGCCACCTGGACCGTATCCTAATTTCAAGCGCCCACCAGTTTCACGTAGGTCTTTGTAGTATGAAAACCAAATGTCATTAGATATTCCATCTGGTTTATAACTAACCATAAATACAAAAGGCTGATAGCTATCGTCTTTATCCCCTAGTCTAATAGCCCCACGTAAATATGGTTCCCATGTATCGCCCGGCTCTTGTAAGTCGAACGACTTTTTGATGAAACCGGGGGAATTGCAATGACTGCAAACAAACCAACCATCTGAATTGGTATGCTTGTCAATTAAATCGACAATGTTTGAAGCCCAAGTGTATTCTTTGCAATTTTCGTTGTTACATTGAATTGACCAACTCATGCACATACCTCCCCTAAGCAACGCATAGCCCTATACAATCTTTTTCACAAGAAAATGATAGGCGGCGACTATCTCTGCATCAAGCTCTCTCTCCATACCCTTAATGGTGAAATCGCTAATTTTGCCGATGGTCTTTCCAAAACCAGGAGAGGAGCCATCTTTTACTTCATTGCCTTTTACGTTGAAAAGCACCTTCCCAAACCCTTTTGAGCTTCCATCTCTTATAATACCATCTTTCACATTACCCAGTGTTTTACCAAATCCTTTACTGGAACCATCCCTTATAATTCCATCCTGAATATTACCGAGCGTTTTACCAAATCCAACAGTCGAGCCATCACGAATTACACCATCTTTGAAATTTGCCATTTTCTAATCTCCTTTCTGTGAAATTTGATTATGATTTTATCCAAAGTGAAGAATTACTTTGGAAGCATAACGCAAAGATCACCGGCCCGCGGAACGCGGGTCCGGTGGATTTATTCGTTATGCATTTTCAATAGTTACACCTTTTCCTAAATTGCAATCGGAGCAAAGTGTGCGCAGATTTTCTGCTGTGTTCTGCCCACCTTTTGACCAAGGAATGATATGATCTACATGAAGTTCAATACTTGGATCTTTTGCTGGTGAGCGTCCGCAAATTACACAACGAAATCGATCACGACACAGAACTTTGTAGCGCAATGACAAGCTTATTGATCTAGGACTGACAATAGAAACAGATAATGTAGAAGATAATTCATTACTTTGATTATCAATGGCTGGTGCTGCGGAGTCATCGGGTGCTTGGTTTACATACTTGATGAAAGCAGCAAGAGCTGCGCGCCACCCGCCCCAACGCACGAGGTATGCTTTGGAGCCGACAGTGGAGGGCGGTCGATTAAGTTCAGCGAAGTGTGGCTGTCTGCCATAGTGTGTCCAGAGAACAACGATGTTTTCGTAACATTGCTCATCTGTGTAACGTCGGCCAAGTGGCACTGGATTAATTGCAACCTCAATCAACAAGTTCTTCCATTGACCATATTTGCGAGTAATAGTTCCACGATCCACGCCAAGGCGAAGAGCTATTTCATCCTTCGTGACTGGTGTCTCAGGAAATTCCTTCGCATAAGCCTGTAAGGCTGCGATTACAGTTTCACGAGTAAGCGGATTAGATCGAGGAGCAATAATTATGTCGATACCAGCACGATCAAGAGCATTTTTCCACGAACCAAATCTATACCGAAGCGTTGTGGAATGAACACGAGAGAGTTGATTAAAATTGTCATGTGTAAGTCGCTTACCATTAAGCTCTTTA
>CAZMPB010000309.1:0-2607 GCA_964567775.1 uncultured Bacteroidales bacterium | reverse complement strand
TCAGCGTATTAACAACGGTATAAGTGTTCGAATAAGCACTTATACTTATTGACCATACAATTAAATAACTCAGTACTTTCAGGTATTTCATTGTTTTATTTTTTTGAATTATTAATAATAAGTTCTTTGATTTCTTTCTCATCCAGGTAGACTTTCTTTTTTTTCTTTTTATACTTTTCGCTGGCATCTGAGAAGTTATTAAGGTAATTATTGAAATCATACAGTTGCCATCCGAGACCGTGACTGATGGCTTTGATGTCGGTTTTTGCTTCCAGCTTTCGCCTGTATGCTCTGGACAAATATCCAATACCGGTTCCTATCATTTTACATAAACTCTTATTTGAATAATCGAGAATGTGGCCCAGTTCATGTCCGATGATCCCTGTTTTTTGGTTGTAGTTCAAGCGTGATGGTAACAGCCCTGTGAAATCTTTTTTAATGTTTACATATACACGGTAAATACGTTTCTTGCGGTTAGTCAGCAATTTTTTTGCCGGACGGGCAGCCATGCTAAAGTTGAATTTTTTAAACTTCATCTCAATTTTGGTTTCCTTTAGTTCCGGATAGTGCGAAATTGCAGTATAAAAAGCCAGCTCATAATCCTGTGGAATATGCTTGCAGTTTGGGAAAGTTATTTTCAGCGAATCAAGAATGGAGACATAGTAAATACTGTCGCATTGTACCGGAATAATTTGTTCCTGTGTCTTACCGGTAAAGCAGACAAAAAGAATGATCGTGAAAAGTAATATTTTACGATGTAATGATTTGATAAAAATTCTCAAAATCTTTTATTCAAAAGCTTTTATAATGTTCGGTTCATTTAGCAATGCTTCCATTTTCATTTTCAGCGCTTTTAAGGCGCCCTTTTTTGCCGCTTTCTGAGGGCTCCAGAAGCTGCCTCCAAAACCTTCGCGGCTTGTTTTAACACTGTTTTCAGCAACGACATTTCCGTTGTTGTCCAGCACCTGAAGTAAAACAAGGCAATAAAGGTCCGCTTTCATGTAGGTGTCGGTTTTCCATTCCAGTATCCTAACGTACAATGACCGTGGCGCCTGTGTTTTTCCGAGTTCGGCTATGACCGCCTCTTTGCTTAGTCCCGATCGCGTTACTACTTTGTGTAATTTAACACTGTTTTTTTCAAATGCCTTACCAATGACTTCCAGCATATCATCTGCTAAGGGTTTGCCTGATTTTGTGGTGATGTCGTAGGGTATCCCTACTCCGGAGCGCAAATTACCACAGTAGGTGGCGCTTTTTGATCCATCAACAACGTATTGCCGCTGGTCATGAATGGCAAGAGCAACAGGGTTATTGCTTTTAATCTGGGTTGACATGACAACCTCGTGGTACGGGTGTTTATTTCCAAATGCAAACATTTTGTAATTTTTTGAACTACTAAAATAGTAAATTTTTTCAACACCTTTCACACCTAACAGGTTTTAAATAATTGAATATTCGAAAATTTTATTTACAAACCTGTTAGGTGTCGGTGGTTGATATTTGAAAAAATTTACTATTTTAGTGGAAAACTTTGTATATTATGAAGATAGATAATATAGAATCGGGTGCCATGTACCATATCTTTAATCGCGGAAATAACAAGGAAAACCTGTTTGTCGAAGATAGAAATTACACCTATTTTCTTTCTTTAATGGAAAAATATCTTACCAATGTTGCTGATATTTATTGCTATTGTCTGATGAAAAACCATTTTCACTTGCTTTTGAAAATAAAAGATATTACAATTATTAAAGAAAAAAAATACCAGGAAAAACCATATCTTGCTTTTTCGCATTTTTTTAATTCATATACAAAAAGTATTAATAAGGCTTATAACCGCACTGGAAGTCTGTTTCAGGAGCATTTTCACCGAAACCGGATTACAGAAGACGGTTTTTTTAAAAATGTAGTGGCCTATATTCACTTAAATCCTGAAAAACATGGTTTCGTCAGAGACTTCAGAAATTACCCACACTCTTCATATTCCGATTTTTTTACTGACAGAAAAAGTTTTATTGACAAAGATTTCGTATTGAACTTTTTCGGTAATATCGACAATTTTGAAGCGTGGCATTGCCATAAGGAATTGGGGGCGAAAAGTATTATTGAAGATGTATAATAATAGATAGAACTAACAGGTTTACCTGATGATAGAACTAAAAGGTTTACCACCCAAATGATTTCGAATGATTTTGGTTTATAAACCTGTTAGTTCTTTTATTCCTATCCGGAAACTTTCACCCTAATCCCTTCGGAATGTGCCGAAAATTCTGGTGCATACATACATTGTATCGAAGTGATACCATTGGAAAAATCGCCATTTTGGGCTGCACGCAAAGGATATTCAAAAACGTAGGTTCCTTTTTTAAGGTAAGAGATAAAAAAGTTAGTGGCGGCATCGCCGGTACTTTCGTAATAACCAAGCCCACCCTGGTATTTGTATTGCGATATCACATTGATAGGTTCAAAACCTGAAGCTCTCATATCTTTCATGTGGATATATTCCATGTCGCGGTCAACGCGAAGTTCAATACGTACCTTGATCTTGTCGCCAAGTTTCAGTTTGGTCTCATCTGAGATTGGAGTTATCACAGGGCCATGGTCTGA
>CAZMPB010000308.1:0-2622 GCA_964567775.1 uncultured Bacteroidales bacterium | reverse complement strand
AATTAACGGATCAATTTCAATTTTATAATTGAACTTATTGTCAAAACGGAGGCGTTCCACATCAAGGTATATTTCCATTGCTTTGAGCTCATCACTTAAATTAACGAAAGGTTTTTGCGAGTGGGCAAGAATGAAACGCATCAGGGTGGCGAATTTTGCCAGATAGTTAATGGCCTTGTCTGTATCCCCGGCAATAACAACACTTTGAATTGAATTTAATGAGTTAAAGATAAAATGAGGATTCATTTGTAGACGAAGGGCGGTTTGTTCGAGGCTAAACATCTGCTTTTCAATTTCCAGGATGCGCTTTTCATCTTCGTGGCGAATGCGTATGTTACGAAGCCTCAGAAAAATAATATACCAGGCGACCAGAGCGATCAGCAGGCCTGTTCCAATCCGAAACCACCAGGTATGCCACCAGGGAGGAGATATAATAATTGTGAAAGAAATGCCTTCTTCGTTCCATACGCCATCGCTGTTGGAGGCTTTCAGCCTGAATATGTAGGTTCCGGGGGGTACTCGGGTGTAGCTGGCAAAACGCCGGGAAGCATCACAAAAGATGGTATCGTTATCAAAATTTTGGAGTATGTATTTATATTGATTTTTTGAAGGATTTGAATAATCCATGGCTGCAAATTCGAATGAAAAGAAATTGTCGTCGTATGATAATAATATTGTATCGTTATTTGAAATTTCACGATCCTGTGTTTTGTCGAAAATTTTAAAATTTGTAATTACTATCGGTGGAATATAATTATTCATTAAAATATTTTCAGGAAAAAAGGTGTTAAGCCCCTGCATGCCGCCAAAAAACATTTCGCCTGTTTTTTTGTTGTGATAAGCTGCGTTCCTGTTAAACTCATTGCTTTGTATGCCGTCCTTGACATCATAGTTGACAAATTTTTCATTCAATTTGTTGAATTTTGTCAGCCCGTAATTTGTTGATATCCAAAGATTATTATTGTTGTCCTCGAAAATGTTATAAATGACATTATTCGGCAGGCCGTCTTCTTCGAGATAATATTTTATTTCTCCCGTTTTTCTGTTGTACCGGTTTAAACCGCCGCCAAATGTTGCGATCCAGAACACTCCCTGTTGGTCTTCGTAGATTGAAAAAATCCTGTTGGAACTCAGGTTGTTTTTCGAATTCGGATCTTTTTTGAATACCGTAAAAGAATTGGTCAGCGGGTTGAAGCTGTTTAACCCGTTGAGGGTGCATATCCATAAAATCCCTTGTTTGTCCTCGTGAAGACTGTAAATAGTGTTATTGGAAATGGAATTTTTATTTTTAGGATCATGGACATAACGAAGGAATGTCTGATTACCCCGATTGAACCGATTGAGCCCGTTGTCTGTTGCCACCCATAGATTCCCCCTGCTGTCCTCCATAATGAAATTGGTTCTGTTGTTGCTGAGGCTATACGGATTTTTGGGGTCATTAGCGTACTGTTTGAATGTGTTGGTGTTAAGGTCGTATGAACAAATACCAGCATCAAAAGTGCCGAACCAGAAAGTTCCGTTTTTATCCTGATATATTTGTCGTACCAGATTGCTGGGAAGCGTGTTGGGATTTAAAGGATTGTTTAATATAAAACTGAATTTGTTCAACTCGCGGTCATAGATGTTGATGCCTTTATCTGTTGCGATCCATACCCTGCCACTTTTATCCTGATATATCGACCAGACATTATTGTCGTTAAGGCTGTTTTCTTTCTCAGTCATGTGTTCAATGTGGTTGAAACGGTTGGAATAGTTGTCGATTTTGCTGACGCCTTTCCATGAAGTAGCCACCCAGATTATTCCTGATTTATCCTGAAAAATGTTGGTTATATAATTGTTGCTCAGGCTCCTGTTGTTGTAGATGTCGTTTTTATAAGGAATAAAACCGCCATTTTTTTTATCAAAGCGGTTCAGTCCCCCACCATAAGTTCCCACCCAAATGGTACTGTCATTATCCTGAAGTATGGTTCTTACCTGGTTGTTGCTTAAAGAGTTTTTTTGTGAGGGATTATAAAAATACTTTTTTATGATTTTCTTTTGTGCGGGGCTGTAAACATCTATACCGCCATCAGAACCAATCCACAGGTTGCCATCTGTGTCAAGCATAAGATCCCGGATTACATCATTCAGTAAAGAACTGGCCTCTTTAGGGCCACTGTACAAGTGGGCAAAGATCTTCTTTTTTTTGTCATAGACGTTCAGTCCTTCATTGGTGCCGATCCACAGATTGTTTTTTTTATCGGTGAGGATACAGTTAATATTATTGTTACTCAGGCTGTTGGCATTATTGGGGTCGAGCATGTAATGATAGAAAGTCCCCGTGGTTTTATTGAACTTGTTCAATCCGTTGCTGGTCCCGACCCACAACGAATTGCTGTCCCCTTCAATGATGCATAATACCGTATCTCCGCTGATGCTGAAAGGATTTTTTTTGTCGGTTTTGTACTGTTTGAATTTACGGGTTTTGGAGTCATAGGTGTTTAATCCTTTTTCGGTGCCTATCCAAAGAATTCCCTGACTGTCCGTCAATAGTGAATAAACTGTCTGGCTACTTAGTTTTCCGGGGTCATTGGTTATGGATGATTTAAAAGTTAAAAACTGGTACCCGTCAAATCTGTTGAG
>CAZMPB010000307.1:0-2640 GCA_964567775.1 uncultured Bacteroidales bacterium | reverse complement strand
GTAAAGCTACGTCAACAGCAGTCACATGATTAACGTATTGCATGGTGTCATAAGGAATGTGGTCGTAAGATAACATATAGGCTCCATCCGGGACATTGGTAAATTGATAATTTCCATTGGCATCACTTATAGTACTTGCCACTACCGCCCCGCCCGGACTGGTCTTCAGTTTCACTTCTACATGATCTATATCGTATTTTGCAGCATTGAATGTGGGCTGATTAGGCGCCGGGTTTCCTGAGGTTGCCTTTTTAAGATACCGTGTTTTCCCGGCAATGATATGCCCCGATACAATTAATATGCTTAATTGTTGTGTGTCGTTACCTGCACTGTTGCTTGCTTTTACTGTGAAATTAAATGTCCCTGCTAATGTTGGTATGCCTGATATTACCCCGCCTGTCGAAAGGGATAATCCGTTGGGCAGGCTCCCGCTTTCGATTGACCATGAAATCACAGAGCCTGTAGCTACTAGTGCCTGGCTGTATAAAATGCCCGCTTCACCGCTTGGCAAACTTGCTGTTGTGATTACGGGCGCAGCTATTTGCAAATGAACTGGCATATCAACGGTATTACCAAACAGGCCGGGAAGCTCACCGTTTTGGGTTGTCCAGCCGTTTGCTGATATAAAGTGATTGCCAAGCGTGCCGTCAGTATTTATTTGTACTTTATTCAAGCTCGCTCCATCCAGGTTTGTCGCCCCAATGTTGTTCCATATTGTATCTCCCGAAGGATTTAACATTTTCGAAAAGCCAAGATTGTTTATAAGTGTGCTGTTGTTAAACCCTGTTACCCGCCCAAAATAAGTACTGGAGCCGGTCAAACCAGAATTCAATGCCACACAGTTGGATATAGTACCGTTAGATTGACCTGCTATGCCACCTGAGAAAGAAAACGAATAAGTACTATTGCAACTAATGGTGCCTGTAGAATAGCAGTTGGAAACCATGCAGTCATTATTAATAAACCCGGCCACGCCACCTGCACGAGCATATAGCGAAGAATAAGAAGAATTGGAACTAGTTACTGGCCCTAAAGAATAGCAGTTTGACACGGTGGCGTTGTTTTGGCCAATAAATCCCACTACACCGCCTGCATAAGTGGAGTAAGCAGGACTTTGGCAGTTTACCAACCCTGAAGAATAGCAGTTTGACACAATGGCGTTTTGACCAATAAATCCCACTATACCACCTGCTGAAGCTGGACAATCATTACTCGGTTGAACAAAAAAACCAGTAGCACTATAAACAGAGGCTGAAGAATAACTGTTTAAAATTGTACCTATACTACATCCCGCTATGCCACCAGCACAAGATTGTCCGGAGACACCACTACTTATACTCCTGCAATCTATCAACCCTGAAGTATTACTGTTTGACACAGTTCCATTTGAAGAATTAAATCCCACTACACCACCTGCATATGTCTCACCGTCTTTATTTACAATAATATTCATGCTATTAATGCGAATATTATTTATAGATCCGTTGGAATAACCAAATAAACCCACGTAATTAAGCGTGGTCGAGTTAATCTTTAGTCCGCTTATTATTTTACCATCACCGTCAAAGTTCCCATTGAACAGTTTGGTTGATGTTCCAATGGGTGTCCAACCCGCCCCTGTTTGATAAGCCGAAAGGTCTATGTTGTTGGCAAGTTTGTAATACACTCCCGCATTGGCATATGGGGCAGTACCGTTGTTTACCCATGTTGCCAATTGTGCAAGTTCCGCCGCAGTTGTAATCAAGTATGGATATATTGATGAGCCTGTTAATGAATCGAAAATCGCGGTATAAGTAATATCTGAATTTACCATTACAATCCTTGGATTCGCAGTATTTCCATCGTTCCAGCGGACAAAGGAATAATTTGTGTTTGGAGTTGCGGATATTATTCCCTGATGATTGCTACAGGTCGGGATTTGAGTAATAGCAACACTTCCAAACGATACATCATTTGACAAAACTGTAATTACCGGAACGTGCTCAAAAACGGCAGTGTAGGTAATATTAGCATTTACAGTGACTGTTCTTGGATTCGCAGTATTTCCATCGTTCCAGCGGATAAAGCAATAATTTGTGCTTGGAGTTGCTGATATTATTCCCTGATGATTGCTGCAGGTCGGAATTTGGTTAACAGCAACAGTTCCATACGATACATCATTTGCTAAAACCGTAATTACCGGAACGTGTTCAAAAATGGCGGTATAGGTAATATTAGCATTTACAGTGACTGTTCTTGGATTTGCAGTATTTCCATCGTTCCAGCGGATAAAGCAATAATTTGTGCTTGGAGTGGCCGAAAAAACAGCGTGGTTGTTGTTACAATCGGGTTGAGTGGTAATTTCGACAAAACCAAATTGATTATCATTACTTTCTACTACTAAGATAGGGTTAAAAGTTGGGTTTTCGACAGAAATATTCGAAAACAGGTTTGTCCAGGCAGTTGAGCTTTGATATAAATATAAATAACCACAAGGAACAAATACAGGAGTCACAGAAGGAACATTTGTAAAAGCATTAGAAGAAATTGCCGGAGGGTTTGAAGCACCTGTATAAATTTTTTCCATTCCGGTACAGCCATAAAAAGCGTATTGTGCAATATTGGTAACACTATTACCAAAAGTTAAGCTTTTTACGGCAG
>CAZMPB010000306.1:0-2642 GCA_964567775.1 uncultured Bacteroidales bacterium | reverse complement strand
AAACTAAGCTTAATGCTATAACCCTGGGCCTTTCATCTTTATTCGAAAGCAGAAAAACCATGGCAACAAACCCTACAAATAGTCCGACAGCAAGGCCTAACTGATAATTAATATCTTTTAAATCTGTAAAGTAATCTGCCACGGTGAAAATGGCAGCAACAGCAATCATCAATACAACGGGAATAATGATGGCTTTTATATTTCCGCTAAAACTCAACCCTGAGGTTGCTTTTGTTCCGGTTTTTGCTTCTTCTTCTGCATATTTCTGTTTTGCCGGAATCAATTTATTAAAGATGAGATAAATGACTAACGACAGTATCATTGCGCCGGCAGCACATGCAAAAGCATAATTGAATCCGGTAGAAAATACATTTATATAATCGGTTGCAAAAGCAGACAGGTCCGTGGCAGACTTACCTCCGTCAGGCATGATGGATGCATTTGCCAGGTTTTGCAATTGTTCGGTATTTTTTAAAGTGCCGTTTATATACTGATGACATAAGGATGGCAGGTCTGCATTTTCAAGGTAACCATTGGTTTTCAGCCACCAGTTTTTAATGCCTTTTGCTACGAAAGGGGCAAAGAAAGCGCCTATATTGATACCCATGTAGAATATCATAAATGCGCTGTCACGGAATTTGCGGTATTTGTCGTTGTCGTACATTTGTCCGACAACAGCCTGGAGGTTTCCTTTGAATAGTCCGTTTCCTAAGGCAATCACAAATAATGCAGAAATGGAAACCCATAATTCTGATCCGGGAATAGCAATGAGGCAGTAACCTGCAAACATGATGATCTGCCCGACCAATATTACAGTTTTATACTTTTTTGTCCAGTCGGCAACCATTCCGCCAAGCAGCGCTAAAGCATAAATGGCAAAATAAAACCATGAATAATACGTGCCGGCCGATTCGGCGTCGAGGCCATAACGTGCCTGCAGAAACATAACAAGGATAGCCATCATGGTATAGAAGCCAAAGCGTTCTCCCATGTTCGTAAAGAAAGCTACCAACAATCCTTTCGGGTGATTTTTCATAAAATGCTTAGTTTAAAATTTGAAATGCAAACCTAAGTGAATTTTTTGAAATAGACAAGCATCATTTTTTTATATGTCACAAAAGCTTCATTTTAAAGAAGATACAGATTGCCGGGTGTTCCTGCTGTATGTCGAAAATTCGATTTTACTAAATCAGTTTATATCATGCGGTAGTCCCGGCAGAATACCCTTGTTGATGTAAATAGGGCGCACGTATTTCCTGAGTGTTTTGATGTTTAGCCAAAGCCATATACCGGATAATATGGTAATGGTGCCTGAAATCAGCAGCGTGTAAGGTATGCCAATCCCGCTGGCCAGCGTTCCTGACAGGAGGTTGCCAATCGGAGTTGTCCCCATCAGTGCCATGGCGTAAAAACTCATCACCCGGCCCCGTTTATCATCATCGGCAATGGTCTGTAACATCGTATTTATTGACGATAATGAAAGAACCATGGTAAGCCCGCTGAAGAAAAAAATCATCATTGAAAACCAGGTTACCTGCGAAAAAGAGGCTAAGGTTAAAGCCAGGCCATAAACCCCGATACTTATGGAAATTATTCTGGCAAGCCCCAGCACTGTTCTGCGTGAGGCCATATACAGCGCGCCACACAATGCACCGGCGCCCAGGGCTGACATCAGGTACCCCAGGGTATCGGCACTGCCATGAAGAATTTCTTTGGCATAGGCCGGTAAAAGCACCACCACCGGCAGGCCAATCAGGCTTAACACAGCCAGCATGGTAATTAAGGTGCGTATAGGCATGGAGTGGAAAGTATAATGGAAACCTTCCGAGAAACTCTTTGTAAATTTTCCTGTATGGGTGGACTGTTGTTTTACCGGGATTTTAATTTGCGTCAGCGCAGCAATCACGGCCACAAAACTCAGGGCATTCAACAGAAAGCAGATGCCTTCACCAACAGCGGCAATGGTGATTCCGGCAATAGCGGGGCCTATTAAACGCCCGGCGTTGAAAATGGCTGAATTCAATGCGATGGCATTCCCCAGGTCTTCGGGGTCATCAATCAGGTCAATGACCAGTGATTGCCGGGACGGTGTGTCAAAAGCGTTGATAATGCCAAAAACGATACTTAAAGTTACGATATGCCATACCTGAATCGTGTTTGTCAGTACCAATACAGCCATGGTCAAAGCGTGGAGCATAAAAAATACCTGGGCGAGTTTCATGATTTTAAGACGGTCATACCTGTCGCTGATCACTCCTGCAAAAGGTGAAAGGATAAAGCTGGGGATCTGACCGGTAAATCCCACCAAACCTAAAAGAAATACCGATCCCGAAAGCCGGTAAACCAGCCAGCTTAATGCAATATTCTGCATCCACGTACCAATCAATGAAACACCCTGGCCTGTAAAATATAGCCGGTAGTTTCTCGAATGGAGCGACGAAAATATGTTCTTTATCGCTGTATAACCTTTCGGAATATACCTGTTATGCGTCATGGCTGATCATAATTTAATGTAAGGGGTTTAAGAGCGGCTTACATTTTAGTATCGCAAAGTTCTGAATAAATTTTTAGTTGATAAAAATTAGTTCCAGGGCTGTTCAATTCTAAAAATAAAAAAGACGTTT
Source organism: uncultured Bacteroidales bacterium (assembly GCA_964567775.1). Taxonomy (GTDB): domain Bacteria; phylum Bacteroidota; class Bacteroidia; order Bacteroidales; family CAIWKO01; genus CAIWKO01. The sequence continues at coordinate 18 of CAZMPB010000306.1, read as the reverse complement.
CAATTAATGAATGTTAAT
>CAZMPB010000305.1:0-2653 GCA_964567775.1 uncultured Bacteroidales bacterium | reverse complement strand
CTTTCGCGGGTATTATGAAAAGAAGGTGCATTTTCTGAAAAGCATACCCTATGCTGTTGCCAACCTGAAATGGATCATCGAAAATGAAGGCCTGCCTGTTAAGGCGGATACCCTTCTGGAGGTTTTTAAACAGATCATTGCCAATAAACAGTTGCTGAAATTTTCAGACGAAAAAGCTATGCAACTTACAGTAAACATAAATAGTTTTTCTTTTAAAAAAGGATATCCCTACGATCCAAGCGGCAACGGCGGAGGATTTGTGTTCGATTGCCGTGCCCTGCATAACCCGGGGCGGTATGAAGAATATAAAAAACTTACCGGTTTAGATAAACCCGTCATTGATTTTCTTGAAAAGGAACCCGAAACGGAATTGTTTTTCGAAAATACCAGTCGCCTGGTTTCACAATCCGTAGAGAATTATATCAAACGCGGCTTTACCAACCTTATGGTGAGTTATGGATGTACCGGCGGGCAACACCGCTCTGTATATTTTGCCGAAAGGCTTGCCATGTATGTAAAAGAAAAATATGATGTTGAAGTAGTATTAAGCCATAAAGAACAAAAATCAGGACTATGAAAGCAATGATATTAGCCGCAGGGCTGGGAACCCGTCTGGGAGCCCTTACTGCAGATAAGCCGAAAGCGCTCGTGGAAGTGAACGGCAAAAACATGCTGGAACATGTGGTGGAAAAGTTGAAAAGTTACGGAATCACTGAGATCATTGTCAATGTTCATCATTTTGGCGGACAGATCATTGACTTTCTGAAACAGAATAATAATTTCGGTATCCGTATCGAGGTGTCCAACGAGAGCGATGCCCTGCTTGATACCGGCGGCGGCTTGATGAAGGCTTCGTATTTCTTTGACGATGGCCAACCTTTTCTGGTGCATAATGTGGATGTGCTTTCCAGGACTGACCTTCATAAGCTTGAAATTTACCATGCTCACATAAAATCACTTGCAACTCTTGTCATAAAAAAGCGCGAAACCTCACGCTATTTTCTTGTTGACAAACACCAGTTGTTATGCGGGTGGAAGAACACAAAAACTGGTGAAAAGATTGTGGTAAGATATGGCGAAAAACTGACGGAAGCAGCTTTCAGCGGTATACAGATAGTCGATCCTGCCGTATTTAATCTCTGTACGAAGAAAGGGAAATTTTCGCTGACAGAACTGTATCTTGACCTTGCTGCAGAGCATAAGATCGTTGTTTATAATGACTGCGCATTGTGGTTTGATATGGGGAAGCCGGAGAATATTGAGGAGGCGGAGAGGAGTTTTTACATGATGAATAATGAATTTCGAAGTTTGAAATAAATGAAAATCGGAATCATTGGAGGTGGTGCCGCAGGATTTTTTTCAGCTATAGCTGCAAAAGAAAACTATCCCGATGCCCATGTGCTTATTTTTGAACGATCACAGCAACTTTTATCCAAAGTAAAAATATCCGGTGGCGGAAGATGCAATGTTACCCATGCCTGCGAGTCCGTGGAGGAGCTGTGCAAAGCATATCCCCGCGGGGGTAAAAACCTTAAAAAAGCTTTTCATATTTTTAGTAATAAAGATACGTTGGCCTGGTTTGAGGCGCGTGGTGTACCCATGATAATTCAGGATGACAAATGTATCTTTCCTAAGTCGCAGGACTCACAAAGTATCATCGATTGTTTTTTGCAGGAAGCAAAACGACTGGGAATTGAGATACGAAGGGGAACAAGCATAAAAGGGATAAGGCATTCGGACGACAACCTGGAATTGATATTTGAAAGGGAAGACCTTCTTTCTGAAATGTTCGATAAAGTGATCGTTACTACAGGAGGTTCGCCAAAACGCAGCGGTTTGAATTGGTTGGAAGTATTAGGCCATAAGATCGAAGAACCGGTTCCTTCCTTATTCACGTTCAATATGCCCGATGAGCCAATCACCCGGCTGATGGGTGTGGTAGTGGAAAATACATGGGTAAATATTCAGGGGACAAAAATACGATCGTCCGGGCCAATACTGATCACGCATTGGGGCATGAGCGGTCCGGCCATTATCAATTTGTCATCGTACGGAGCCAGGATATTAAGTGAACGGAATTATATCTTTAAGATACAGGTAAATTGGGTGAATGAGCTCAATAACGAAGTAGTAACAGCGCAACTCAAAAGCATTGTTTCAGAACATTCTAATAAATTATTATCCAACTACAGGCCTTATTCCTTGCCGGCAAGATTGTGGGAATACCTTCTTGAGAAAAGTAAACTTCCTGAAAATAAAACCTGGGGCGAACTCGGAAAAAAAGGGCTGAACAAACTGATTAGCGTGCTGACCAACGATGAGTACGCTGTCAAAGGGCAAACAACTTTCAGGGAGGAATTTGTAACCTGCGGAGGTGTCAGCCTCGAAAGTGTTGACCTGAATACCATGCAGAGCAAGGTGTGTAAAAATCTGTATTTTGCAGGGGAAATCCTTGATATTGATGCCATCACCGGAGGATTTAACTTCCAGAGTGCCTGGACAACCGGATTTATTGCAGGGAAATTGAGATAAATAAGAATTCTCATACAAAGCTCATTACTTTTTCTGGTCAAGATTGCTTTTAAAAATTCAATGGAAATGTTTATTTTTGAGTTTTATTAAAGATGAAAATTCCGGATAAGTGTATTAATTA
>CAZMPB010000304.1:0-2659 GCA_964567775.1 uncultured Bacteroidales bacterium | reverse complement strand
GGATACCTCATGGGCACAAAGATACAACAAAGTGGCAGGAAGTAAACACCCTATTAATTATATTTTTTTCCTTTGAATATCAGTGGATTAACAAATTCTTGAGTATATGAGGCGTAAATAAAAAACCCGCATTTCGCGGGTTTTTATCGGGATCAAACAACTTTTTGTTTAGATGGCCTTTGTTTGACATATATATTTAGTGTCCGCACGGAAACGCTGTGTCTGATACGAAAAATTCATTTTCGAGGCTTGCACAGCGAAAAAAAAGCGGAGTTTATGTTGATAAATGAGCATTTTTTTCGCAAGCGTAACGATGAAAATGGAGTTTTCGTGCAGACACTATTTATTTGAGCAGCTCAAAGTCAAATCGGTAGTAGTATGTTTTTCCTTTATAAGTACAGGGGTTTTCGATCTGAATTTCCTGAAGTTTTTTCTCAACGTACAATTGAAAGTAAAGCGAATTGGTGTTGAGTTCATGAATCTTAATTTTTCCGTGTTCGTCAACGGTGAAAGAGATAACCACAAAGCCTGAAAGCTGGTTTTCCTTGGCAAATTCAGGATACGTTACTGAATTTTTCAAAATGGTTTTTAAATCTGTTGACGATTTGCGTGGGCTTGGCGATGCAAAACTTGCCGAAATGGTAAAAAGCATTATCACAAGCAGCGCGATTGATTTCATAATTACTTTTGTTTTCATGGTGCAGGTTTTTAATTGGTTGACATTTAATTGTTGGTTGTCTATATGATACCCCATGATAAAAAAAAGTTACAAAATTTAAAAAAATTTTTACAAGTATTTTGAAAATAAAAAAAAACACTCGTCTGCTTAGGTGGCAAAAGGATAATAATACCGATATCATTCAGTTAACATCTGTACCTGTCCGGCACATGAAATACTTTTTTGTGGCGAAAGTGCAATGAAAAACTATAATTTTATTTGATACCCATGGGCAGTGCCGCAGGGTCAATTATTTTTTTATAAACCCCAGCGATACTGAATTTACGCAATACCTTTTTCCCGTAGGTGCCGGCCCGTCGTCGAATAAGTGCCCGAGATGCCCGCCGCATCGTGCACACATGATTTCAGTCCGGTTCATATTGAAACTCGTATCCTGCCTTGTCTCGATTTTGTCTTCGGCTATGGCATCATAGAAACTCGGCCATCCGCAGCCGGCATCAAATTTTGTTTCGGAAGAAAATAATTCATTGCCGCAAGCCGCACAGCAATAAATTCCTTTATCATTTAATTTATAATACTCACCCGAAAAAGGTCTTTCGGTGGCTTTCAATCGTAACACATTGAATTGTTCTTCTGTAAGTTTTTCGGCCCATTCCGTTTCGCTTAGTATGATTTTATCTGTTGAAGCCATACTTGTTGATTTATGGTGTGTAGAAGTTTTGCAGGCCGGAACTACTAATAAAATAATGATCCATAATTTTATGGTAATAAACAGCGATCTCATTTTTTCGCTTTTAACTATTAACCTGAGTTCGGGATAAAACCATATGGTACTTAACCTAAACTCAGGGTATTATTAGTTCTAAAACAGAAATTATTCAAACGGATTTGTCACGTGCGACCCGTCGCAGAAGGGTTTGTTCTTGGATTTGCCGCAACGGCATATCGCAACAACTTCTTTTGTTTCGGATTCATGCCCGCTTTTATCAATTATGGTGATATTTCCTTTGACAATTGCGGGTCCGTTTTCAATGATTTCAATTTGTGTCTGGGTGGCTTTGTCTTTGTTTTCCATATTGTTTTGTTTTTGGGGTTGATTGTTATAAAAGTAGGTAAGGGCGTCGGTAGGGCACCTTTCGACTTGTTTGATAATTCTCTCTGTCGATGCCCCATACGGATTTATCCATGGCCTTTCCGTAGGATCAAAAACTTCGGACAATTCGGTGAAACAGTAACCAACATGTGTGCAAAGGCACGGTTGCCACACGATGGTAATTTCGCCATTCGTGTAATATTTTGTACTTGATGAGTTGTCTTCCATGGTTTTCCTTTTAAGTTCTACATATTCAGTACTTAACTGCCATAGTTTTCCGGCAGTATTCATGTTTTGTGCATTATCAGAAGGTGAAATGATCTTTTTCTTTTTAAAATACTGGCCCGTTACACCTTCAACTTCGGCTGACGTTGCCAGAAAAACAGAGGTTTCGGCGCCTTTTGCCGGGCTGATCATAATTAATTTAAACAGAAAAATTGCCAGGCGGTTCATGTCGTTAAAGATATTTGTCTTCACAATTCCCGGATGCAGGCAGTTTACAGTGACCCCCGTATCAGCCAGATTTTTCGCTAATTGTTTTGTAAAAAGAATATTTGCAAGCTTTGATTGCCCGTATGCTTTCATGCCGGAAAAACTGTTTTTAAGTTCAATATCATTAAAATTAATAAACGAGCCCCTGTGCGATTCAGATGCCACATTGATGATCCGGGCAGGAGAACTTTTTTTTATGGTTTCAAGCAAAAGAGTTGTCAGTAGAAATGGAGCAAGATGGTTTACCGTCCAGTTAAGTTCTATGCCATCCCGGCCTGTTCGATATTTTGTTTCATAAATACCGGAATTATTAATGAGCAGGTGAAGACTATCGTGTTTCAGCAAAAAATCATTGACAAAATTTCTTATGGATTCGAAGGAAGAGAAATCACAAA
>CAZMPB010000303.1:0-2710 GCA_964567775.1 uncultured Bacteroidales bacterium | reverse complement strand
GAGTATTTGTGTAAAAGGATATTTATTCCAAAACATGTATCACTTTATAATCAGCTCGTCATAATTGACGACCTCCACATCTTTATAATAAAACTTGATTATTTCAAGGTAATTATAACCGAGTTGAGCCATTCTGATAGCGCCCTGCTGGCTAAGGCCAACGCCGTGCCCGTAACCTTTGCCTTTTAATATCACGTATGACCCTGAGGGTGTTACCGAGAACCAGGTTGACCTTAGGCCAAGGTCATAACGTATGATCGATAAAGGGATGCTGTCGCTGAAATAAACTTTTCGGGTATCCTGTTTAAAGTTAAGTGCGTAGTTCTTTTTTTCCGGATCGTTTACAGGATAATTGAATTTACTGGCCAGATAGTCGAGCCAATTGACCTGCAAAATCTTCTGTTCCCAGGTAGACCCGGACATTTTCAATGAAAAAGTATCATTGACGGTTTTCAGGTATGTGGTGGAAATTTTCCAGATGTCCTCTGAATTGACGGTCAGTCCGCCTGAGTTGGCATGAAAAGCTGCCGATATCATCTTGTTGTCTTTGTCCACAATGACATTACCGGCTGTTTTGAATGTGGCCGCCAGTATTTCGTTGGTTTTGCAACGGCCCACATACCTCTGGCAATGAACGCTGTCGCAAAGGTTAAAACCCTCTTTAGCATGTTTTTTAATATTGTTGAGCGCGTAAGTACGGCAGGTGATGGCCTGTACAAGATAGAAATCATTGTCCTTAACGCTTCCGCCGCCCTCCGACTGTACAACACCTGCCACATAGTTTTCGAGTTCCACCTGGTTGATGATCAGAAAATAGCCATCCTGAACAGAGATCTGTAAATTGTCATCGTAATTGCGTTCTTTGATATTATAATTGGCGGGTTTGATCTTAAAATTATTAAGTAAGCCGCTGCCGCTGATGTTGAGGGATGTGTAACTGCCGGTTTTTTTATTTGCACTATAAACCAAAATTGAATCATTAACGATTTTAAAGGTGATTGTCTCGTTCCTGAGGATATCAAAAATTTTTTTATCGGCATCAAACACGGAATACTTGCCCGACAAGGGTGTGAAATTGAATGTATTCACCCGGTAACCCGTAAAAATCTCTATATCGATAAAAGTACTGCCGCATAAGGCATTCGTCAATAACAGGAAAAAAATAAAAATAGCAACTCTGAAAGATCTCATCACATCAAACTTTTAATTCATATCACGTTCTACAAAAATATGATTTATTTGACAACGGAACGAAAAAAGTTGTTTGATTTGATAACAGCGTACTGTTTATTGAAAATTACTAATTGATCGTTAAAATTTGAGCATCGAAAATTGGGCATTGAAAATTGAGCATTGAAAATTGAAAATTGTCCTTACGGCCTATTACAACCTCCTCTGCCCTCAGCCCTTCGCTCTCCGCTTCCGCCCTTCGCTCCTACTTCTCCCTTATTTTATTATCTTTCAGGCTACCCTCAAAAATCTCGAACTTCACAAACTTACATTCGAGCGGGCCATTGAATAAAGTTATTTTTTTTCCCGGCTTCAGCCCGATGAATTTCAGGGCATCAAAATGCGAACTAATGATCCATGCAGCATAACCGGCACAATTATTTTTCAGGGTATCGCCGATATCTTTGTAAAGCCGGATGATGTCATCGGGTTTTATACGTTCGCCGTAGGGGGGATTGGTGATAATCATCCCTTTTTCTTTCGGAAATCTGAATTCGCGGAAATCGCATTGCGTAAGATGTATGTCTTTATGCAGATGGGCAGATCTCAGGTTGTCTGATGCGGCTGCCAGAGCGGAGCCCGAATTGTCGGAGCCTACAATCTCGCATTCGTACTCTGCGATTTTTTCATCAGCTTCGTCTTTCACTGCCTGCCAGAGCGCTTCATCAAAATTGTTCCACTCTTCAAACCCGAATGATTTGCGGTAATAGCCTGCCGGTATGTTTCCTGCTATCATAGCTGCTTCGGTCAGGATAGTCGCCGAGCCGCACATGGGGTCGAACAGGTTTGTTTTTTTGTCCCACCCGCTGAGTAAAACCATTCCCGCGGCCAGTACCTCGCTCATCGGCGCCATGCCTTGTTTTACACGATATCCCCTTCGGTGCAGCGAGCCTCCCGAACTGTCGAAGGATACCGAACATTCATGGCCACGGATATGCAGATGAATTCTGATATCCGGATTTTCGAGTTCCACGGAGGGCCGGCGGTTATACTTTTCGCGGAAATGATCGGCAATAGCATCCTTACATAAAAGAGAAACATAATGGGAATTTGTAAAAAAAGTATCCGACATCACCGTATCGATGGCTATGGTTTTGTCAGGCTCAAAAAATTGGGACCAGTCGAATTTTTTTGTCAATTCATAAAACTGTTCCTTATCCCTGAATTTAAAATCGAGTACCGGCATCAGAATATGCAATGCCGTCCGGCAATTGTAGTTAGCTGCATACATCATCTGCAGGCCGCCGCGAAACGATACGGCACGGGTCAGCAACTGTATGTCTTTGGCTCCAAGAGCCTTCAGTTCTCCGGCAAGAATATCTTCCAGGCCAAACTGTGTTTTCGCAATAAAAAGCTGATTTTCGTTCAATTTTTTTTACAAAGATAAAAAATAAAAAAGTGCCGGAGGCACCTCCATGGGTTATATCAGGGCTGTTCAATTCTAAAAATAAAAAAGACGTTTCAATTAATGAATGTTAAT
>CAZMPB010000302.1:1668-2715 GCA_964567775.1 uncultured Bacteroidales bacterium | reverse complement strand
CCCAAAAGCCGCGACACCATAGTTGTTACCCTTTCGGATGGCAAGATGGTCACCATTGCGCAATCCGACCTAAGTGCCCGGGCTCAGGCACAAGTGATGACTAAGAGATTTCCTTTAGGTACAGATTTGTTTGGAAGAGATTTGCTAAGCCGTCTCATCATTGGAACGCGTGTCAGCCTTTCTGTAGGGTTTATTTCCGTTTTTATTTCTCTGGTGATCGGGATACTCCTGGGGGCCTTAGCCGGTTATTACAGGGGGCGCACCGATGACGCCATCATTTGGTTTATCAATGTCATCTGGTCCATTCCAACCCTCTTGCTTGTCATTGCCATTACATTTGCCCTTGGGCGTGGGTTCTGGCAGGTATTTGTGGCGGTTGGGTTAACGATGTGGGTTGAAGTAGCCCGCGTTGTCCGAGGACAATTTTTAAGTATCAGGGAAAAGGAATATGTGGAAGCAGGCCGCGCACTCGGGTTCACAAACCGAAGACTAATCTGGAAACACATCCTTCCCAACGCGTTCAGTCCGGTTATTGTTATCTCGGCAGCCAATTTTGCTTCAGCCATCCTCATTGAAGCAGGGCTGAGTTTTCTGGGGATTGGGGTACAGCCCCCTATGCCCTCTTGGGGAAGCATGATTCGGGAAAACTATGCCTACATTATTTTGGATAAGGCCTATTTGGCTATATTACCCGGACTGGCCATCATGCTACTGGTACTGGCTTTCATGCTTTTAGGAAATGCCTTGCGGGATGCCTTGGATGTAAAAACCACCACATCCTCCACTTGAGAAGAGCTTTGGATTTCTGAAGGAGAATAAGAACACTAGCAGCAATTGAACAAAACCCTGCTTTTTAGGGTTCATCTAAAAACATAAACAGATGGCAAATATCACTCTTAAAGGCAATCCTATCGAAACTGTTGGGAGCCTTCCAAACGTAGGTCAAAAAGCTCCGGATTTCACCTTAACAAGCACAGATCTGTCAGATCATAAACTTTCTGACTATGCAGGGAAGCGCGTTTTGTTAAACATCTTTCCAAGCCTGGA
>CAZMPB010000302.1:219-1658 GCA_964567775.1 uncultured Bacteroidales bacterium | reverse complement strand
GCAGTATGTGCTGCATCAGTCAGGCGTTTCAACCAGGAAGCCGCCAATATCAAGGAGGCCGTTGTTCTTTGCATCTCAAGAGATCTACCCTTCGCTCATCAGCGCTTTTGCACAACGGAAGGCATACAGAATGTAACCAATCTTTCGGAAATGAAGGATTTTGAATTTGGGCAACGCTATGGATTAAGGATCCAGAATGGACCACTTGCAGGCCTCTTGGCCCGCACCGTTATTTTGATTGAGAAGGATGGGACGGTTCTTTATCATGAACTTGTCAAAGAGATCACGGAAGAACCAAATTACGAAAATGCCATTGCAGCGCTAAAGTCCTAAACAAAGCGATAGGTGAGCCATAATCGTTTTGTTGCGTGAGGTTTTTTTTACGCTTAGTTTTTTGAATAAAAAATAATCTCTTATCTTTGCACCCCGTTTAAATAGTTATTAGCGGAAACAGGGCGACGTACCATGAACAAGCAGGATATTTTAAATTTTATTGAAGGGCAGATCGAAAGGAAACCTCTGCCAAGTTTTAAAGCCGGAGATACCATTACCGTAAGTTATAAGATCAAAGAAGGCAACAAGGAGCGTATCCAGCAGTTTCAGGGCGTTGTGATACAGCGTTCAGGTGAAGGTGTGAAAGAAACATTTACCGTAAGAAAGATGTCAGGCAATGTGGGTGTGGAAAGAATTTTTCCTATCACTTCACCTTTTATTGACCAGATAGAAGTAAACAAAAGAGGTATGGTTCGCAAAGCGCGTATTTTCTACCTGAGAGACCTCACCGGTAAGAAAGCCCGTATCAAAGAGAAAAAGAAAAGCGTAACAGCAAAATAATATTTTAAACCCCGCCATTGCGGGGTTTTTTATTTGCTATATGATATCGTATGAATTAAAGCCATGCAACAATAATAATTATTCCGTTACCTGAAAAACACATTCCCCTCTCGCATTATAATATCCCCAGCCTTCCCCTTTACCCACTTTGAACATATTTTTACCTTCACGGCTGATCCAGTCAAATTCAGGCAGAATGACATATTTCCCGCTTTTATTGATAACACCGCATTTGCCTGGACTCCCGGGTTCGGGCTGGTATTCATTAAATTCCCTGCCCTTATTCACAATGGCTAACCCATACAAAAAGTCTCCGGCATCGTCGAACTGAGGCTTTATCTTAATTTTCCCTGTTTTGTCGATATAGCCGCATTTGCCTGATTTTGATATACGCGCCATGCCCGAGAAAAACGGGAATACTACCTGAAACTTAAACGGGATCACGGTGTTATTGTCTTTATCAATAAAGCCCCATTTGTTATTTTTTTTCACATGACACAGCCCCTCCGAAAAGTTACCGGCATTTTCGTATACTGCAGGTATCATAAGCTTGTTGGTTTTATCAATAAATCCCCAGCTACCACCTCTGACTTCTTGTAAATCAG
>CAZMPB010000302.1:0-209 GCA_964567775.1 uncultured Bacteroidales bacterium | reverse complement strand
CTATGTTCACAGCGCATAGTCCTTCGCTAAACCCGTTGATATATCCGTATCTGCAAGGAATAGCCAACGTTCCGAAAGCATCCACCATGCCATATCGGGCCGAATCAACCGTAATCACAATGGCGAGCCCATTTTCGAAACTTTTAGCATCGAAAAAGTTGGTGTCGGTGATAAAGTTGCCCAGTTTATTAATAAAACCTTTGTTAAAA
>CAZMPB010000301.1:0-2716 GCA_964567775.1 uncultured Bacteroidales bacterium | reverse complement strand
ATGAGTAAAAATGTAATTCAGAGTGCAAATCCTGTGCTTATTGCTAAGGATGGAGCATATCTGAGTTCAATCATGGAGAATATAGGTGCCGATTACAAAAGGTTATTGATTACATCAGCGAATCCCCTGAATGATTTAATTGACCATCTCGCCAATTCTCCTTCTCAGTATGGCTCAAATTTTACGGTCGTTACCAAAAGATTCGATTTCCCGACGGGAGCCGGCACGGTAACCGAACCCAATTCAGCAACAACATCAGGTAAAATGCTTAAGGTCACCATTAAGCATAAAAACTTATATCTCACTTCACTTTTTGCGGAGTAAGCACGTTTAGAAAGGAGATTACGCAAATGCAATGGCCATATCAGACTGAAAAACAATCAAACATCTTTGCGATCGACAGAAAAAGTTTCAGTTCGCAAAAAGGTTTTACGCTTATTGAAATTATAGTGACCCTTCTTCTCGTGGGTATTCTGGCTGCAATTGGTGGAATGGGAATAGTGCAGGCAGTTAAAGGATATCTGACAACCAAAGAAAATTCGGTAACAACACAAAAGGTCCAGTTAGCCATGGCCAGAATTACCAGAGAAATTGTCGAAATGAATGATATTAACGCCAATCCAACGAGTACTCTCCTTACGGTAAGAAATATATCGCAACTGGACGAATCCAAAAATCTGGTCGGAGACAGAACGATTGGATTGAATAATAATGCCATAAAGATAGCTTTCGGCGGAAATGCTCTTGCGGATGGAGATATACTCATTGACAATGTTAGTAATTTAACTTTTACCTATTATTCCGGAAACTCTACCTGGACGTACGGGAGTAACATCAATATGCTCAGTGCCGTTGATGTAAGTATAACGCTTCTCAAACCGAACTTGACCTTTACCACCCGTGTCTGTCCTCGAAACAATGGTAATCTTGGCGGTGCCAACATGCCCACAGTTACGCCTCCTATAGGCCCCAATTACTGTTTTGTGGCAACCGCTGCTTATGGCGATCCTAATCATCCGATGGTGCAGGTATTGCGAGAATTTCGCGACAAATATTTGATTTCTTGTCGTGCGGGACAGTGGTTTATTAAACAGTATTATAAATACGGTCCGGTAGCGGCCGAAACGATTCGCAACCGGCCATGGGCCATGTGGGTTGTTCGCTGTCTTCTTGCGCCTGTCGTAACAATGATTTTCTGTCTCATGTACGTTCCTTTGGCAATTCCCTTTATCTTTTTTATTGCTCTGATAATCACCAGTTTTATTTTTTCTGTTTATCGACGCAAATTCACGAAAAGTTCTCTGATCATTCGCAATCGTGGTAGTGTGCTTTTAGCTTTAATTTTCACCATGGTGATTATGGCGTTCCTTGCAGCGGCCATGGTTCCCCTGTTTTCATCTTCGTATATGAATCAGGTTTATGCCGATCAGGGACGCCGGGCGTATTATCTGGCCGAGTCGGGTTTCAATTATGTCTCCAGCGAATTCCTCAATGCCAAAACCGATTCCGCCAAAAACGCGAAGCTCATCGAAATCAACGGCAAAACCTGTAATCTTCTCAATAACGCGGGATCGTTCAACATCGTCGTGTATCCTTTGTGGACGGTGTCCGGGACGTTATCGGGGAGTGATCTGCCTACAACTGTTCCCGGTATGATTCCGGATGAGTTCAAGGCCGCGACCGGCGGATATCTCAAAATCGGCACGAACTATTTCGCCTATGCCTCGCGGACCAATCCGGGCGGCAGTACGGTGACGTTTACGAATATAACGCCCACCAGCGGCATCAGTTCCGGATGGGATGTGGTGCCTGTCGCGCTACCTGCCTCAAACCAGACGATAACCAATGGCGGAAATCTCACCTTGAACGGCACAGGCGCGGATGTCTTTCCGAGACTCAACGGCAACTTCACCGTCAACGGCACGGGCAATATTTATCATTACGCGCAAAAAGTCGGCAACGTTCTGCAAAAGATTACCTTGGCCGATCCGACGAAAACCTGGTCGAATTTTGCCGTTACCAGTGGCGCGATCACCGCAACGGCCACCAGCAAGATCCTATTGGAGAAGTTTGTGCGAATACGGTCGACAGGGATCTACGGCGGCGCGACACGCACTGTGGTTTACAACGCGCCGGTGGGCATCGTGGCGGCTGGGGGTAAATGGGAAAAAAAACAGGATGATGATCTGCCGAACGATATCAATAACTGGACACCTCTACCCGGTGGTTCTGGCTTTGGTGGAACGCATGGCATAGCTTCAATAGACGGAGACAATGCACTGAAAGTCACCTCTACAAGCTATGTAGGGTTATGGACTTATCAGTGGGCTGTGACCATTTTTCAAGGTTATAAAAAAACAAATCTAGCTAAAGCTTGGTTGGATGCGGGAGGATTTCTGTCCTATGATGTACAAGCGAAGGTTTACAATACGCAGCCTTATTTTCTCGCTGGGATTAATGTACGTTCCAGGAACAACGCCAGTGATAATGATTTGTATACCTATGGCGTATCTTTTGCCAGAGCGCGTGATTATTGTGGGGTGTATTTGGGTTCGGGTATTTGCACAATAGGCACGGGCTGGTATAATTCGGACTCTATTGATAATGACATTATTTCCAGATCAGAAATCCCCGAGCTTTTTTATTATCCTTATGAAATATACCGTATACCATGGACAACAGCAGCTTATAGATATTCTCATCCGGCCATTCTTTT
>CAZMPB010000300.1:0-2773 GCA_964567775.1 uncultured Bacteroidales bacterium | reverse complement strand
ATTTCTTTTCTATTGATATTTAACTGCTAACGGAGTAAAATCGCAATATTCTTATCCCGAACTCAGGTTTATAACCTCACCTTCAGCCCAACCATAAAATTGATACCTGCCTGAGGGAAGTAGCCGTCCAGGTTTTGGTATGTTCCGTTGTAAAAATACCTGTAGACCCAGGCATTATTCTCATACTTTTTGTTGAAAATGTTGTTTAGCATCAGCGAAACACGAATCTCTTTAATGATGCTCAATTTGAATGAATAGTCCAGCACGATATCTGACACACAGTAAGGATTCAGCGAGCGTTCCTTGTCTGAGGTGTTGTCGATGTATTGCCTGCTGATGTATTTGGTGATCAGTGAAATATTGAAGTTTTCTTTGAAATTATAGGTGAAATTATTGGCTGCTGTGATGGCAGGAGAAAAAGCAATATTTGTGGCGCCAAGATGATTCTGTATCTGCCCGCCGTTGTCCCAGTCGTCGACATATTCCGTGAAATCAATGATCTTGTTTTGACTGAAACAGGCGTTTATTTCCCATTTGAACTGCCTGAGCAAACGTGCGGCAGCGCTTATTTCTATTCCTGCACGGTAGCTCCGAGGAACATTGGACATGATGGTATAACCCACGTCATTGATCTCACCGGTCAGTACCAACTGGTTCAAATAGTACATGTAATACCCGTTAATGCTGGTGGTAACGTATTTGCTGGCGAAGGTATAACCAAGTTCTGTATTGAACATGCTTTCGTGAACCGGGGCAGGGCGGGCAGGGTTGGCATCTGCAAAATTGTTGCCGTTGGGCTCCCGGTTCGAAAATGCCAGTGCAAGGTATGCGCTGTGTTTGTTGCTGATGTTATAAGTTACACCCACTTTCGGGTTGAAGAAATTAAAAATATGAGTTTGGCTGATATCCCGTAACTTAGAGTCGATGCCGTCAAGTGCAAATTTTACTGTGCGGTATTGAATGTCGGCATAGGTAAAGACTTTCTTTCCAAGGCTAAGGTTGACCTTTGCATAAATATTGAAATCATATTTTTTTGTGTTGTTTTCGTGCCAGCGGTAAGCCTTGCCGGTAATGTTCAGATACCTGCAGCGGATAATATCGCCGAAATGATCGCCGGAGTATTGGTTGCCGGCTCCTCCAAGGACTATTTTCAGATTTTTATGGTTGTCATACGTTCCGGAGAAAGTAGCGCCGAAGAAATGGTTGTCGAGCCATTTTTGCCTGACGAGGTCGGCTCCGGTTAATGTGTCGTTCCCGATGACAACATCAGGCAAACCGTAAGATGCAAAAGCCGAATTTTCTTCAAATTCCTCATAGAAGCCGCGTCCATAAGTATAATGCAAGGCGGCATTCAGTAGGAAACGTTTCCCGAGTTCTTGTGAAAAGAAAAGCTGGTAATGGTCCTGTTGGTAATTATCGGTCTGGTTTTCATAGGAAAAGGGGTTATACCTGCGGTGGGTTTTCAGCGAATCTTTTGGAACGCCCTGCCATGCCTGATAAGTTTTTTCTTTACCGGAAGATACCACCAGTTTAATAATTGTTTTTTCTCCATAGTACCCGCCACTGACGAACATTGATTTCAGGTCTGATTTTCCTCTTTCAATATATCCGTTGGAATTAAGTTTTGACAGGCGGACATCCACAGCCCAGTGCCCTGCTATTAGTCCTGTTCCGGCCATCAGCGTGTTTTTCCAGGTGTCGAACGAACCGTATGCCAGGTTGTATTCTGCGTAGGGCAAAGGATTGAGTTTAACCGTCTGAAAGTTGATGCTGGCGCCAAATGCGGCTGAACCGTTGGTGGAAGTCCCGACACCCCGCTGGATCTGGACATTATCGACAGAAGAAGCAAAATCAGGCATATTTACCCAAAAGACACTTTGTGATTCGGCGTCGTTCAGGGGAATGCCATTTACCGTAACATTGATGCGGGTAATGTCGCTGCCCCGGATACGCAGGCTGGTATATCCTATGCCGTTACCTGCGTCCGACGAGACGACCAGTGAGGGCGTGGAGCTAAGCAGGTAAGGAATATCCTGTCCGAAATTGATACTGCTGATCTCTTTTTTGTCCACATTAGTATATGTGGATGGCTCATTTTCTGCAACACGCGTGGCGTTGATGATCACCTCGTCCTGTAACATAGTTCTTTTCTCCAGATCGATATTCACGGTGATGTTGTTATTCAGTTCAATAGTTGTGATAAAATCAGCATATCCTATGTAAGTAACTTTAAGTATGTAGCTTCCTTTTTTTATATTTTTCATGGTAAACTCTCCGGACGAATTACTTATCGTACCAAGGTATTGTCCGACTATCCCGATGGAAGCCCCGCTTAAAGCCTGTCCTGAATTTTTTTCATGTATAGTTCCGGAAATGGTAAATTGTGCCGATACCCAAAAAGGTATAAGCACTGTTAGCACTAAACTCAAAAGAAAATTTTTCATCATTATTGTTTTTTGTTAAACCCCGGATGGTCTTAGAGGCAACAGCCATCCATTAAGTTAACTCTTACTCCCTACGCCGGCATTACCCGGATCAGGTTCAGAGGGTTTGATCTCAGCCCGTGTTTTAAGGCACCCCTATATTATGCTTACAAAGGTAAATATAATTTTGACTAAAAAACATCTGAAAATTTGTTTTTAGTGGTTCCCTTATATAAAAAGTCACTATTGTCCGGTGAAATTTATGCTCATAAAGGATGTAAATAATTGATTTTCTTTTTTCCTCTTATCCTAAAGGAAGAATTGATTTTCAGCAATTTACATCCTTTAGG
>CAZMPB010000299.1:209-2793 GCA_964567775.1 uncultured Bacteroidales bacterium | reverse complement strand
GATTGTGACGGCAACATTGTTCCTTCCACCGTAAATACGGGTTGTCCGGCCTGTGCTTTACCGTCCAATGGGAACATCACCATAGATCCTGTCACGGGGGTTATCACCTATACACCCGATGCAGGCTTTACCGGAACAGATACCTTGATTTATGAAGTATGCGATAACGGGACACCTTCATTATGTGATACGGCTCTTGTTACTATTACCATAGCAGAATCCGGAACCTCCTGCCTGAAGATAAAAGTATTCCTGCAAGGCCCTTACAAAACCGACAACCATCTGATGAATGACGATTTGCGCATTCAGGGATTCATACCGCTTGAAGAGCCGTATTCTTCTTATCCTTATAACAGTGCCTTCACTCACCACGGAGGTGGTGGCGGAGAACACATTACTGATTCCGCAACAGTACTTAGTGTTACAGGAAATAACGCTATCGTTGACTGGGTATTTATAGAACTCAGAGATAAGAACAATAAGGTTACTGTAAAATATACCCGATCTGCATTATTGCAGCGTGATGGCGATGTGGTGGATGTGGATGGCGTGAGCCCGATTTGCTTCAACGCTTTGGATGACATAAATTATTATATTGTAGTTCGCCACAGAAATCACCTGGGAGTTATGACAAATAATGTTAAAACATTGACACCGCAGGGGACAGAAGTTAATTTCACAAATGGCAGTGAACCTGAATTTAACTTTGGCACAAACCATCCTCTGGCAGGAACATTCTTTGATTATACAGGGCTTTCGCAAAAATCTTTGTCGGACGGCAATAGAGCAATGTGGGCAGGCAATGCCAACAGGGACAAGAAAATAAAATATCAGGCACCGTTCGATGATGTTTCAACAATTTTAAGTAATGTATTTACTCATCCTGCAAATCCCACACACAATTACAATTTCGACCTGGGATTTGGATATTATGCCGGAGATATTGACCTTAACGGGAAAGTAAAACTCCAGGCGCCGGGTGATGACGCGATCCTGATTCTTCAGCAAGTGTTTATGTATCCGCTAAACCCAACGCACAACTATAATTTTGATGTATTGTATGAACAATTGCCATATTAAAAATCAGCATTAGAAAAACTTAAAATAATCAAATTGCAAAATAAAATTATCGGTTCAATATAGCACCTAAAGTAAACTGTTATGAAAAAATTAATATTATCATTGATCTTCGTTTTTGTATTAATGCCTTTGTTAAAAGCACAAGGATTGATGCAATCTACATTAGAAATAAGATACAACCAATACACTTGTTTATACGAAGCGCACATGCATGTTGGAGGCACAGTGGATCCTGACGGATGGGACAATTATTTAGGAACTTCCGGTTTCTGCATAGTTGTGCCTACATCGGTACCTAATGTCATGATAACAACTACTCCCGTGAATCCTTCTGGAGCATCATGGAACGATAATACACCGGTATATAATATAACAACTTTTGATGGAACAAAAGACTATCATAAGTTTGCGACTTCCGGGGCACCTTTTAATGCGCCTCTGGTAGTCGGAGATGATATCCTTCTGTTCACTTTCAGTTTACCTAATTCTATTTGTCCGAGCGGCATAAGGATGTTTGAAAACAATAATCCTTCACCCTCACCCACACCTGATACTAATCCTCCGGGTATGACCTTCGACAATTCTATACAAGGGGTAGTGTGGGGAGAAACCTATGTTGATAATCTTGGTTCTCCTATCGTTTTACCAACACCAGGAGCAATATCATCTTATACATTTTCATGCAACCTCAGTAATCTAAACCTCTATTCAACAGGAACAATTGTTTTGGGATGCAGCACCTTGACTTACAACTGGTCAGGTTCAGGAGGGTTTTCTTCCACACAACAAAACCCTGTTGTAAATCCCTACACTGTACCCGGTACCTATACTGTGATCATTACTGATGCCAATGGATGTACGGCAACATCCGAAGTTACCATTAACAACTCCCCTCAGGCACTTTCAGCTTCTATCACTACACAAACTAATGTTTCATGTTACGGCGGCAATAATGGCAGCGCCACAGTAACAGCGTCAGGGGGGACCTCACCATACACCTATTCATGGAGTTCTTCGCCGACACAAACAACGTCAACGGCAACAGGGCTTCCTGCCGGTACATATACTGTTACCGTAACTGATGCCGCGAGTTGCACAGCTACTGCCGGTGTAACCATCACTCAACCTGCTCAAGCCTTAAATGCTTCAGCAATAGCCGCCAATGCTACCTGCGGCAGCAACAACGGCTCGGTGAACCTGACCGTAAGCGGAGGAACAATGCCATTCTCATATACATGGTCTAACGGGGCAGCCACGGAAGACATTGCCGGCTTGACTCCCGGAACATACAGCGTGACCGTAACAGATGCCAACCTGTGTACTGCTTATGCTTCTGCAACAGTGAATACCATCGGCGGACCGACGATCTCGATCACCGCACAGACCAATGTCCTTTGTTATGGTAATGCTACCGGAAGCGCCACTGCCAATGCCACCGGAGGAACACCGCCATACACCTATTCATGGAGTTCTTCGCCGACACAAACAACGTCAACGGCAACAG
>CAZMPB010000299.1:0-109 GCA_964567775.1 uncultured Bacteroidales bacterium | reverse complement strand
TTTGTTATGGTAATGCTACCGGAAGCGCCACTGCCAATGCCACCGGAGGAACACCACCATACACCTATTCATGGAGTTCTTCGCCGACACAAACAACGTCAACGGCAAC
>CAZMPB010000298.1:0-2803 GCA_964567775.1 uncultured Bacteroidales bacterium | reverse complement strand
CGTGAACAGGGAACGCAACCGTAGGAGCATGAAAACCATAGTCCATAAGGCGTTTGGCGATATCAATAGCGCCGATGCCGGTCTGATGGTCAATTTCATTACAGTCGAGGATCATCTCATGTGCTACCCTTCCCTTTGAGCCGGTATAAAGCACGGGATAATGTTTTTCGAGGCAGGACTTCAGGTAATTGGCATTGAGTATGGCAAAACGGGTTGCTTCAGTAAGTCCCGCGCTGCCCATCAGCTTAACATAGGCATAAGAGATGGTGAGCACCATAGCGCTTCCGAAAGGAGCCGATGACACCGCGGTAATCCCATTTTTGCTGTTTATGCAACTACAGAAAACATGTTGTGGCAGAAATTCAACAAGGTGCTGAGCAACGCCGATAGGTCCTACTCCCGGGCCGCCGCCACCATGAGGAATGGCAAATGTTTTATGCAGGTTCAGATGGCAGACATCTGCGCCAATGCGGGCAGGGCTTGTAAATCCCACCTGAGCATTCATATTAGCGCCGTCCATATATACCTGACCGCCATGCTGATGAATGATATCAACTATTTCGAGGATATTTTCTTCGAACACACCGTGAGTGGAAGGATAGGTAACCATCAAAGCAGCAAGTGTCTCTTTGAATTGTTCTGCTTTTTCACAGAGGTCTTTGGTATCTATATTTCCGTTCTCATCACATTTCACGACAACGACCTTAAAGCCTGCCATGACAGCGCTGGCTGGGTTTGTACCGTGCGCGGAAGCGGGAATCAGCACAATATCGCGCTGCTGCTGTCCACGCGACAAGAGATACTGCCTGATCACCATCAGCCCCGTATATTCACCGGCAGCGCCTGAATTCGGCTGGAAGGATATGGCTGAAAAACCCGTAATTTCACATAGCGCTTTTTCAAGTTCTTTGATCATATACAGATAACCTTCAGCCTGATCGGCAGGAACAAAAGGATGCATGTTACCGAATTCCGGCCAGCTCAGGGCAAACATCTCAGCTCCGGCATTCAGCTTCATAGTGCACGATCCCAGGGGGATCATGGCGCGGTTTAGTGAAAGGTCTTTTACTTCAAGTTTTTTAATGTAACGCATCATCTCCGTTTCGGAATGATACGTATTGAATACAGGATGAGTAAGGTATTCAGACGTTCTTTTAAGTCCGGTAGGGATGGTGGAAATTTGCCTGCATTCCTCTTTATTACAAACAAAAGGACTGAACGTCTTATTGTTTGCCTTTGCAAACAAGGATAACAGAAGGTTGATATCTTTTAAATCCGTGGTTTCATCCACAGATATTCCGATGCTTTTTTCATCAATATACCTCAGGTTTATTTTTTGTTCCAGCGCGAGCTTGCGGATATCAACAATGTTTACATTTTCGGGTAACACCACTTTTATCGTGTCAAAGAAATATTCATTTTCCTGGGTATAACCGTATTTCTTAATTTCAGAAGCAAGAACCCCTGTCAGAATATTGATATGACGGGCAATTTCATAAAGGCCTTTGGGCCCGTGATATACGGCATACATACCCGACATGATGGCAAGCAATGCCTGTGCGGTACAAATATTTGAGGTGGCACGTTCGCGTTTAATATGCTGTTCACGTGTCTGCAGCGCCATACGAAGGGCTCGGTTACCATTGGTATCGACAGAAACACCGATGATACGGCCGGGAATATTCCGTTTGAATTTTTCCGTTACTGCAAAATATCCGGCATGAGGGCCTCCAAACCCCATCGGCAAACCCAGGCGTTGGGTAGAGCCCAGAACCGCATCGGCGCCCCATTCGCCCGGAGGCGTCAGCATGGTAAGCGACAGAAGGTCGGCTGCCACAGCAACAGAAACATTTATAGCATGAGCATGATTGACAAAGTCAGCATAATTATGAATTTTCCCGCATGAAGTCGGGTATTGCAGCAAGGCGCCAAAATAGGATCCGTCGAGCTGAATTTCCTTGTGGTCTCCGGTAAGGATCTCTATTCCCAGCGGTTTTGAGCGGGTTTTCAGGACTTCACGTGTATGCGGAAAAACACATTTTGAAATAAAAAATCTGTTCGAGTTATTTTTTATCTGGTCGCGGCTGCGTGCATTGAAAAACATGATCATGGCCTCGGCAGCAGCTGTGCCTTCGTCCAACAAAGACGCATTAGCTATCGGCATGGCAGTAAGATCGGAAACGACCGTCTGATAATTCAAAAGCGCCTCGATACGGCCCTGGGAAATCTCTGCCTGGTAAGGCGTGTAAGAGGTGTACCAGCCCGGGTTTTCAAGAATATTTCTGGTAATCACACCAGGAGTTATCGTGCCGTAATAGCCTAATCCAATAAAATTCTTAAATATTTTATTCCGGCCGGCTATTTCTTTCAGATGATTCAGAAATTCATATTCATTCATCCCTTCGGGTAAATTCAAAGGTTTTGATAAACGAATTGTCTGAGGGATGGTCTGATTAATAAGTTCATCAATTGTGGCAACCCCGATCTTTTCAAGCATTTGCTCTATTTCTTTGCCGCGCGGGCCATTATGACGGTTTACAAAATTATTGGTAATCATATTTTACTGAAATTAAGTTAATTATATTATTTCTGATCTTGTTCGAATTCAGTGCGCAAAGATAGCAAACACATATTGAAAATAAAATAAACAGGCTCTTTTATTTTTAAATATGGTAACCATACACCACATTTCAGGCAGACCAATAATGATATGATTCTGGTTTTTTATTGAAAATACTATTATTTTTGCATTTTAATTTCAATAAAGAATTATGACCGAAATCCCTGCATTTAATAGTTCGCT
>CAZMPB010000297.1:0-2858 GCA_964567775.1 uncultured Bacteroidales bacterium | reverse complement strand
GCACGAAGAGGACGGAATACTTTTACCGTTTGTACAAAAATCAATGTACGGAGAAAATTGATGAAGGTGTTTTTTATTATTCAGGACCGGTGCCATTCTCAAAGGAAACAGCTATACTGATGATGGCCGACACCGTGGAAGCTGCGGCAAAGAGCCTTAAAAAACCTGATAAACAGTCTATTGACGACCTGGTGGATACGATAGTTGACAATATGGTAGCAAACAAACAATTGAAAAATGCCAACATCACCCTGAAAGACATCTCGCGTGTAAAGGCAGTCCTGAAAAACCGGCTTATCAGTATGTATCATGTCCGCATCGAATACCCGAATATTGTATAATCACCCCGTTGTGGGTTGATTTTCAATAATTGAAACAACATCGCGGATAACGTTGCTGCCATAAAACTTCATTACAGGGATTTTGCGGCACTTTCAAGATATTCAAGACTGTCAGGCCCGCAATTGAACAGCAGGTCAATAATGCTGAGATTGCTTAAAAAGCCTGATTTCACATCGAAAACCTGCGTGTATGGCTGAAAGATAATTTTCGGAATATTTTTCGGGTTGATTTTCATCCGAAGGTCATCGGCCTCGTATGTTTTATTGAAAACATCCGAATAGACAACTTTTTTATCGAGTTTGATGAGTTTCAGACACTCTATAAGGATATCATGGTTGAATTCGATTAGCCAATGGTAATTTCCTGAGAAGAATTTTTCGAAATTATCACGGTAATATAAAAAATATGCCGACTTGTTGTAAGAGGCCGTTATGGTGCGCCAGTGTATCTTGTTCCAGGGCATGTTATAGCTGATCTTAACTTCTTTCAGAGGCAACTGAGGCCGCCTGCAATGTTCCAGCGGGATGCTGAGATCAAGCTTTCCGTTTGCACCGTAAATACGGCAGCGGTTACGGTAGGTCTGTTTGATGAAATTTTCGCAGGCTTCAATAGTAATTTCGTCCGGTTTTAACGCGTACACAAAAAACTCAATAGGTGGCAGGTATGCAGTGGAAAAGATCACGAAAACAATTTGGGACAAATTTCTGAAAATAAATGGAAAATATGCAATTTTAATAATAAAAGTTGCGTTTTCGGATTATTACTACCAGCCATTTTTCTTTAATTTAAACTTGTATTTATGTAAGCGAAATATACCTGAACCCTATAAAAACCATTGTTATGAAGAAACTGATCATTTTTGTGTTTTCGTTGGTTTTGTGTTCAGGAGTTTTTGCCAGCGAATTTGTGTCGTTCAGCCTGTTTGATGCTGTTCAGAAAAAACTTGTTAAAGTAGTCTTCAAAGGCCGCGGTTATTCAAGCGAAAACAGGAGTGCCCATTATGGAAAATGTATCTCATTAAACATTAAAAATGTGAGTTCGCAGCACCTTGGGCTGAAACTGGAGGCAGGCCGTAAATTGCGCTGTTACAAAGATACGGTGCAGGATATGATAGTTTCCCGGTCCGAAATGTTTGCGCTGGGCCCGGGCGGCAGCAGCGATTTCACTATAAATGCATTCTGTACCGAGAAGAACGAAAGCTCTCCGGGGGAAAAGACTGTGTACAACATGACGGGCATGGCTGACGGCTATTTGTATCAACTGGTGCAATTGATAGAAAGCCTCGATTGTCAGGATAATATGGGGCAGCAGGCAGTATGGGTACTAACCGACAGCATTTCGCCGGATAATATCAAGGGGAGTGATGCTGCAAAAGCCAAAAAACTTAAAGATTTTGTTGAGTTTGCCTTGAACAAAATCAAATCCCAAAAAGTCGGAGGTGTTATCTATGACTATTCCTTTCCGGATAAGACAGAGAAGGGTTTTAAAATAACCGGAGAGATCAATTGGGACATGCCCTACAGCGGCACAGTGACCTTGTCAGTATACGACAATAAAGGAAAAAAAGTAGCGGATATTTTTACCGGAGTGCCGTACAAAAGCGGGTTTCAATCGTTCAATTATGAACTGGCCAACGTGATGTTCAGGGAAGGGGAGATGTACTGGCTGAAAGTGGTTTCTGAGGGTCAGTGGCTCAAAGAAGTCGCCATCACCATGAAATAAAAACACAGGTTGTTTTTACACACTGATATTTTTTGTTTCTGAATTATGCGTAAGTTTGTTCAAAAAATGTCTGTGGAAAAAGATGTGATCATTTATGGCCTGCGCCCGGTAATAGAAGCCATTAATGCAGGCAAAGAAGTGGAAAAGGTTTTGATACAGAAAGGCCTTCATTCCGAAATTTTCAGGGAATTGAAGGGATTACTTGCTGAACACAGTATTCCTTATCAGTTTGTCCCTATAGAAAAACTAAATCGTGTTACAACCAAAAACCATCAGGGTATTATTGCCTATATTTCGAGCATTTCATATTCCGATATTGAGAACATCATTCCTTTTTTGTTCGATCAGGGGAAATCACCACTGATACTGATCCTTGACCGTATCACCGATGTGAGGAATTTTGGCGCTGTTGCCCGCACTGCAGTTTGCGCAGGATGCGATGCGATCATTATTCCTTACTATAACAGTGTACGCATCAGTGCCGATGCTATTAAAAGTTCCGCGGGAGCTTTGCATAAAATTCCTGTTTGCCGGAGCACCAGCCTGATAAAAACTGTTGAATTCCTTCAATCATGCGGCCTTCAGATCGTGGCATGCAGCGAAAAAACGGAAGAACCGTATTATAAAACAGACATGACTGTTCCGACAGCCATCATCATGGGATCTGAAGAAGACGGAATTTCCGAAATACTCTTAAAATCATCCGATAAAAAAGTAAAAATACCCATGTCCGGAGAGATTGCCTCGCTAAATGTCTCCGTAGCCTGCGGGATTATATTATTCGAGGCTTTCAA
>CAZMPB010000296.1:0-2869 GCA_964567775.1 uncultured Bacteroidales bacterium | reverse complement strand
TGTAAAAATACATAAAAAAAGACAAAAACAAAAAATGATGGATATTTTTTTTGCCAGGGACTACAGCCATTTAACACAAGCTCTTACGATGGTTGTTTAATGCTACAGGCAGAATATCAGCATCCGCGACGGATACATTGAATGCTGAACATTATTAATCATTATCATCAGAAAACATATCGTTCGGGTCAAATGGGATGTCATCGTCAGGATCTTTGTCAAAAGGCCCGATACCCGGCGGGTTGAACAAGCCCCACCGGTCAATAATGTAGTCGTTTTTGTCGAATCCTGCCACCCAGTCAATAAATAGTAACCGATATTCTTCTACCAGATTCCTGACAATTTTAAAATATTCTACCTCCTTAAAGCCAAACATTTCCAATGAATGATACTGAACGATAAGATCGCGTGCCGCTTTGCGGATGATGGCGGCGGCCTCCATTTTCAGGTCATATAAGCCGGCCCCTTCTGCACCTGCAATTTTTATTACCAACTGTGCCGCATCTTCGGTCATCATTCCCCTAATCTCCTGAAGGTATTGGTCGTCTTCAGGAATGAGATCCCCAATGCTGTCCACCACTTTCAGAATTTCCTTTCCCTTGAGGTAAATAGGCAGGTTTTTATAATTTAACTGATCATCAAATTCATCATCATCTTCAAACATGGTGTGCCGGTTTTAACTGTGGTCATTTATAAAAGTCATATGTATCATAAACAAAAGTAAGTAGTTTTTTAATATGAACACCATGTTCGTAATAAAGGGCATCTCTAATAACCTTGATCGGGCGCCTCTAAAAACAAAAAAGTACGAGGCAGTCGAAGTTTTGAAAACCGCAATGTACTACGCGTACATGCCTGTGCTGAGCCTGCCGAACGCAAGGATTTGAAGAACGATGACGAACGAAGAAATTTGAAGTTTTTTGAGATGCCCTAAATGTAATTGCATCAGCATTCGTAAGGCATACGATTTGCTGGAAGCCCATGGAAAAATATTTCTTAGTATTATCATATTGGACAAATTATTAATTTTGAATATTAAAACCACGAAACACAAAACAAATAATAAACAGGCCATGAAAACAAAAATATTAATCATTATATTCCTTTGTATTTATGCAAGCGGATCGTTATTGGCTCAAGAGACTGTCGTTACAGATAACAGCGCTATCGCGGAAAAGATCGGGAAAAAGGAACATTTCGATAATTTTTCGGTGATCCTGCAGAAATTCAAAGATGTAACCCTGCCCATTTCTTCCGGCGCGGAACAATTTACAAAAGCGCCAATGTGGCTGATGGGAAAGTTCAAAATAGATGCGAATTATATCGGACTATTGGTTGGCGGTGATGAATACAGTTCTCTATTTATTTACGACATGAAAGGTAATTATTCCGATGATGTTTTAGTGTGGGATTATGTTGATTATTACGAGTTTTACGATTATTATTCCGTGGTTGAATTTAATTTAAGTAAGGACCTTATTCTCGACATTACTTGCAGTGGCGATGATTGTGGCGGCTATCCCTTGAAATTCAAGATCATCAGTGGGAAACTTGTTTCACAATAATATTCATGCAGGCCGGACCTTTCTTTTACATTTGCCGGCAACATAATGTTTAATAAATACGTACAAGTATCATTTTTATTAAATAAAAAACCGGATATTAACCCCCAAAAAAACAAAGTATGATAAGGCAAATGACAACCTTAGTAATCTTTTTTGTGCAAATGGCCCTTTTTGCACAGAACCCTGAATGGATCGTTTTTGATACATCTAATTCCGACCTACCTAACAATCATGTTAAAACAGTCGTTTTGGGCAATTACCATGATAAATGGATAGGCACTTATGACGGCGGTCTGGCAAAATTCGATAATGTCAACTGGACGATATATGATACATCAAACTCAGGGATACCAGTAAATACGGTCTTGTCAATAGCGATTGATGATGACCAGGATAAATGGATCGGAACACTTGGCGGAGGCTTGGCAAAATTCGACGGATCAAACTGGACAGTCTACAATTCTTCTAATTCCGGGTTGCCGAATAATACTGTTTATTGTTTAGCCATCGATAGCAGCCAAAACAAGTGGGCGGGCACATACGGCGGGCTT
This sequence comes from uncultured Bacteroidales bacterium, assembly GCA_964567775.1. Classification (GTDB taxonomy): domain Bacteria; phylum Bacteroidota; class Bacteroidia; order Bacteroidales; family CAIWKO01; genus CAIWKO01. The sequence goes on along the minus strand of CAZMPB010000296.1, from coordinate 753 downwards.
GCAAAATTTGATGGCACAAACTGGACAATTTATAATACAGCTACCTCCGGGATACCGGATAATAATATCAGGGAAATTTTTATTGATAAATTTCAGAATAAGTGGATAGGGACGTATAGCAGCGGTATGGTAAAATTTGATGGTATTAACTGGACGATATATGATACGACAAATTCCGGGATTCCCTATAATACGGTCTATGCCATAAAGAATGATACCAACGGGAATACCTGGGCCGGAACTTGTATCGGGCAAAAAGGCCTTGCAAAATATGACGGTGTAAATTGGTCGGTTTTTAATACCGGCAATTCCGGGATACCCGATGATGATATTTTAGCGATAGCTTTTGACAATAACCAGAATAAATGGATAGGGACCGTTACCGGAGGCATAGCAAAATATGATGATCTTAACTGGACAGTCTTTAATTCAGGAAACTCTGGATTACCAGGGAACAGAGCCTTGTCAATAGCTGTTGACCATGAGCAGAACAAATGGATCTGCACTTTCAACGGCCTGGCTGTTTACCAGGAAGGGGGAGTCGTATATGACGTGAATGAAATAATAAAAGGACAAAATAATGTACTATTTTATCCCAACCCTGCTGTTGATGAAATAACGATAGAAAGCGCGCAGAAGTCGGAATTAGAGATACTGAACATTCAAGGGCAAATAATACAAAGACAGTCATTACTGCAAGAAAAAACAGAAGTTAATATCAGCGCCTTGTCAAAAGGAATTTACTTTTTAAAA
>CAZMPB010000295.1:0-2870 GCA_964567775.1 uncultured Bacteroidales bacterium | reverse complement strand
TAAATACGTGTTAAAGATTGAAGATGGGTTTTATTTAGAAATATTTTGAATTACCTTTGTATTCCTATGAAAAAATTTTTTTTCAAGAGCATATTATTTCTTTCCTTACTGGCTTTTCTGACAGCCTCAAATGGCGTATTTTTTATTGATCATTACTGCCATAAGTCCGAAAAACACAGCACCGGTTTTGTAAGGTATTCCGGTGGTAATTGCTGCGATAGTGTTGATAATTGCTGCGCTGCAGAAGAAAGTCATCCCGGCGATGTGTGTTGCAACAAAGGTCATAGTGAAAAAGCCTCCGATGTGAGTATTGGCAATGAAAAGTGTTGTCAGGATCAAAATTATTATCTTAAAGTATATAGTTCTTACCTTTTGCCGGATAACAGCCTGTGGAATTTTCAGGATTTTCTTTGTTCCTATGAATTTCTGGAGAAAAAGGAGATTGCATCTTCTTCCGGTGAGTTCGTTTCGTGTAACAGTCCGCCTCCGGAATTAAACACACACCTTTTTATTAAAAACAGTGTACTCCGGTTATAATTTTTATTACATCTTTTCAGCTAAGACGGAAAGTCTTACAGTAATTGATTTGTATTAATTGTAATAAAAATTATTTATGAAAATTTGTAATTATTTTTTTCTGCTGATAATGCTTATTGGCAGTATTAATTTACCGGCACAGACGGCGTTGATTAAAGGTACTGTGAGCGGGTTAAACGCAGCCTCTGATCAACTTAAAAAAGAAAAGCTTCCTTTTGCAACCATATACTGGATAGACCATGGTAATGCAACCACCGCTGATAAAAACGGGAAGTTTTCAATTAAATTTGATGGCAATGAAGCATTGAAACTTGTGGCGAGTTTTGTGGGATATAAAAGTGACACCCTGCTAATTAAACCCGGACAAAATGATATTGACTTTGTGTTAATATCAAATGCGACGCTTGATGCCGTGGAAATAAAAGAAAAAGTAGATGATTATATTTCCAGATTGAAACCTATTAAAACAGAAATTATTACGGAAACAGGTTTGCAAAAACTTGCTTGTTGCAACTTGTCCGAGAGTTTTGAACGTACCGCCACCGTTGATGTGGGCTATTCCGATGCTGTGTCGGGCGCCAAACGTATTCAAATGCTTGGGCTTTCGGGTATTTACAGCCAGATTCTTATGGAAAATATTCCTGCTGTCAGAGGATTGTCCGCATCTCACGGACTGACTTATATCCCTGGGTCGTGGATGCACTCTATACAGGTTTCAAAAGGAACATCGTCTGTTACCAACGGCTATGAGTCTATTACCGGGCAGATTAATGTAGAATATAAGAAACCCGAAACCAATAAGGAGCCTTTATTTTTAAATATATATGGTAATAGCGACGGGCGTATCGAGACTAATCTCAACTCCACTATCAAGATAAGCGACAGGTGGAGCACCATGCTTCTCGGTCATGGCTCTTATTATGGTTTAATGGCAGACAGAAATAAAGATTCGTTCTTAGATTCCCCTAAATCCTGGACTGCTAATTTTATGAACCGTTGGCAATATGAAGTTGAGGGCAAGATGCATATACAGTTCGGAATAGGCTATTTGCAGGACAACAAGAAAGGCGGACAAAAAGAGTTTCAAATGGCCGATGAAGTGATGAAGCCCAACTATTATGGTATCGGTGTGGATGCAAAACAATATTCGGGGTTTTTGAAAACCGGTTTTTTTATTGATGAGCAAGGGCATTCCAGTCTCGGAATTGTTAGCTCTTATAACAGGTACGAATTGAATTCATTTTATGGGCTTAATGATTACGACGGGATTCAAAACAGCGCCTACCTAAATCTTATCTATCAGTCGTTCATTGTTAATACGAATCACAAATTCAGTACGGGAGCCAGTTTTATGTATGATGATTATCATGAAATCCTTAAGGATTCGGCTTTTAAGAGAACTGAATATGTTCCCGGAGTGTTTTTTCAGTATTCTTATACTTATCCTGAAAAACTGAGCCTGATTGTTGGATTGCGTGGGGATTACAACTCGCAATACGGATTTTTCTTTACACCCAGGATTCATATAAAATATGATATAAATGACAAATTGACCTTGCGTGCCTCGGCTGGCAGGGGTTACCGCTCGCCCAACGTAATAGCCGAAAATACCAGCCTGCTGGCAAGCTCAAGAAAAATAATGCTGGAAAGTGATACTAAAGCTGAAGAAGCCTGGAATTACGGATTGAATATCACCAAGGAGTTCTTAATGACAGAGACACTGAAAGCCAGTCTTGGCGCTGATTTTTATCATACAACTTTCGTCAATCAGATGATTGTTGATCTGGACAGGGATCCTCAGAAAGTGATTTTTTATAACCTCGATGGGCGCTCCTATTCCAATAGCCTGCAGATCGATGGGATGATACAACCTTTCAGGGGTTTTGAGATTACGCTTGCCGGACGTTATAACGATGTAAAGAGAACCTTTGACGGGCAGTTGAGAGAAGCTCCATATGTCAGCAGGTTCAAAGGCTTGATGACCCTGTCGTACGCGACGAAGTTTGAAAAATGGAGGTTTGATGTAACCGGACAATTTAATGGAAAAAGCCGCCTGCCAAACACAGACAGCAACCCCGAACCGCACAACAGGGCGCACTATTCAAAGGAATATTTTATACTTCATGCACAAATCACCAAAAAGTTTAAATACATCGATATTTACTTAGGTGCAGAAAATATCACAAATTACATGCAACACCATCCGATCGTGTCTGCCGATGATCCTTTCGGGAAATATTTTGATGCTTCGATGATCTGGGGGCCGGTAATGGGAACTACAATTTATGCAGGACTGAGATTAACAATTAAATAATATTTAATATGACGAAATA
>CAZMPB010000294.1:0-2878 GCA_964567775.1 uncultured Bacteroidales bacterium | reverse complement strand
GGGAGGAAGATGGGATTCGAACCCACGACATTCAGAACCACAATCTGACGCTCTAACCGGCTGAGCTACATCCTCCGTTTAATGGCACAAAATTAATAAAATTTTTTATCGTGGCAATAAAAATTTTTTCAGCAAAATATGTATCCGGAAAATCCGTTCTAAGGCCATGCCGATTCGGTATCTGTATTCCCGGTAAATCGGAAACAGCTATTCTGTAGGCATATAAGTAAGTTCAGACGGGCATCGTGCCTTAAATCTGTCCTGACTATTTTTTGTTTAGAAAAGGTATTAATTTTGCCCAATGGAATCTCGCCGCCTGAACATCTTGTTTATTTCAAGCTGGTATCCTACAAGGATAGGACCAACGGCAGGTAATTTTGTACAGAAACATGCCGAAGCTGCTGCCTTGTATGCACATGTTGATGTGCTGCATGTCGCTCTGGACAGGTCGCTTGGAAAAAAATATGAATATCAGCAGGAGCTTCGGAATAATGTAACTTCCCATATTATTTATCTTAGGTATCCAAAGATCAATCTGCCGCTTTTTAAACTTTTCAGATACGTCCATGCTTATTTTTTTGGATATAAAAAGATATATGCAAAATCTGAAAAACCGGATATTGTTCATGCAAATGTCTTGATGCCGGTAGGCCTCATTGCTTTTTTGTTTCATGTGATCAAGAAAATACCGTATGTGATATCTGAACACTGGACGGCTTACCTTCCGCAGGATCCGAACAAACCCGGCAGAAAACTTTTTTTGTTCAGGTATTTTGCTAAAAAATCTGCTATGCTGATGCCGGTAACAGCCCATTTGGCAAAGGCTATGGAAAACTTATCGGTCAGAGGTAATTATACGGTTGTTCCTAATGTGGTTGATACCTCATTGTTTATGCCATCGCCTGCGAAAACCGGCGACAAAAAACACATCATCCATGTTTCGTCTTTGCTTGATGTACAAAAAAATTTCAGCGGGATATTACTCGCCTTGTCACATCTGAAAGATAGAAGAGACGATTTTGTTTTGGATGTGATCAGTGATGGGGATTTTGAACAATATCAACCCAAATATGAAAAACTGAACATTGGTGACAAGATAGTGTTTTACGGCAGAAAAAGCACGGAAGAAGTTGCGGCAATCATGCAAAAGGGCGATTTTCTGCTGCTCTTCAGCAATTATGAGAATTTTCCATGTGTGATCGCGGAAGCGATGGCCTGCGGCTTGCCCGTGCTGTCATCCGATGTGGGTGGTATTGCCGAGCATGTCGGTGAATCGACCGGAATTCTTACGGAGGCGCAAAATATCGATGCGCTTATTGTTCAGCTCGGCAGGATGCTCGACACCTGCCGCGATTATGATAAAAGCAGCATTCGCGCTTATGCTGAAAAGCATTTTTCTTATGAAGTGATTGGAAAACAGTTTTTTAAAATTTATAAACAGGCAAGTTGTTCTTAAAGATATTTAAAACATTCGGTGTAAGGTTATCTTCGGCGATCCTCAGTTTGCTGATAGCAGTGGTTATTTCACAATACCTCGGTGCCGGAGGCAAAGGCGAGCAGGGGATCATTATCACCACGATCGCACTGATACTTATTTTTGCCAACATCATCGGCGGCGCTTCCCTGGTTTACCTCACACCCAAGTTGCCGCTGAAAAAACTCATACTTCCTTCTTATGTATGGAGTGTTATTGTCAGTGGCCTTTTTGCCTGTATCCTGCTGATATTTCCTTTGATCGAACCCAAATATGCCATTCACGTGGCGTTGCTTACCGTAATAAATTCATTTACTTCAGTGAATACCTCTGTGCTGCTTGGCAAAGAGAATATTAAAGCGGTCAATATCATTAATTTTCTTCAGGTGGCGCTGACCATTCTTTTTCTGCTCTTTTTCTTTATTTCAGGCATATCGGGAGATATTTACGGATACATTTATTCGCTGTACATTGCCTATGCACTTACTTTTATGCTGAGTTCAATTTTTCTGAAGCCTTATGCCGTCAGCAAAGCAACCGACCATGCGGTGACGTACAGAAATGCGGTCGGCATGTTGTTTCGCTATGGATTTATGAATCAGTTGGCGCATATTACACAGTTGCTGAGTTTCAGGGTGAGTTATTATTTTTTGGAATCCTATCAGGGCTATGACTCTGTGGGAATATATTCCAACGGCGTCTCTATCACGGAATCGGTATGGATGATCAGCGGCAGTGTGGCATTGGTTCAATATTCAAAGATTTCGAACACGGCTGACAAAAAATTTAACCAGGGCCTGAGCGCAGAGCTTCTCCGTATCATCCTGCTGGTGTCATTTTTAGTATTAATTCCCCTGGTCTTGTTGCCCGGTTCCTTTTATTCCTTTATTTTCGGAAAAGACTTTGGCGACATCAACCGTATCATGTGGTTACTTGCTCCCGGAGTCCTTGTCTTTGTGAATGCCCTGATCCTGGGACATTATTTTTCAGGTACGGGAAAATATTTTGTGAACAGCATCGGTTCAGCCATCGGGCTGGTGATTACACTCATTCTCTCAGTGATACTGATTCCCAAAATCGGATATCTTGGTGCTGCGGTAACGGCCAGCGTATCTTACCTGGCAACCTCTGTGTTCGTAACCTGGTACTTCTGCAGGGAATCAAAAATAAAATTTATTGATTTGCTGCCCCTGCCCAAATATTTTTCGGGATATTATTTGTCGTTAAAACAATATCTTTGCAAAAAACAAAGCGGAAGGAAATGAATAAGATTTCAAAAGCTTTCAGGGCGCTGGGGCTGATCATTCGCAAGCCATACCTGTTAAATCTCATCATTGATGATGAACGGGTGAAACAAAAATTTGTGGCCCGGAAATATAAGCTGCCTGATGGTTTGCCTACCGT
>CAZMPB010000293.1:0-2880 GCA_964567775.1 uncultured Bacteroidales bacterium | reverse complement strand
AAAAAAAGGTTAAAAAAGCTGTTGAGAAAAAAGTTGCTACAAAAAAGGTTAAAAGCGTTCCCGCAAAGAAAGCTGTAGCAAAGAAAACTGCTGAAAAAAAGGCAATTGTCGCCCCAAAGAAGAAAGCTGTTGTAAAGAAAGCTGTTGTAAAGAAGGTTGTCGCAAAGAAAGTGGTAGCAAAGAAGGCTATTATTGTAAAAAAAGCTGTCGCAAAAAAAGCCGTTGTTAAGAAAGTCGCTGAGAAAAAGGTGAAAACAGCTCCCAAAAAGGTTGTTAAACAGACAAAAGCTGCTCCGGTAAAAAAAGTGGCGGCCAAAAAAGTTGCTCCTAAAAAAGTTGCCACTCCTGTAAAGCCTGTTAAAAAAGCTCCTGTAAAGAAAGTGGTTGAAAAAAAGGTAAATGTTGCTCCTAAAAAGAAAGAGGAAGCAATAAAAACGGCTCCTAAAAAAGTTTTTGCAACTAAGGTGGCAGAAATAAAGACAAAAACGGCTCCGGTAAAAAAGGTGGAAGTAAAGAAAATAACCGCTAAAAAAGAAATAACACCCAAAAAAGAAGTTGTTGAAGTAGCAGTTGACAAACCTGTTGACAAATCGGCAAAAACAAGATATTCAGACGAAGAACTTGAGGAATTCAAAGAAATCATACTGAAAAAACTTGAAGAAGCCAAACGCGACCTCGAACTGCTGACAGAAGCCTATTCAAACAATGGCGGTCAGGATATCAACGACACCTCTCCCACATTCAAGATCCTCGAAGAAGGCTCACAGGTTCTTTCTAAAGAAGAAAACAGTCAACTGGCCATGCGTCAGGTTAAATTTATTTCCAATCTGGAAAACGCACTGATCCGCATAAAAAATAAATCATATGGGATATGCCGTGTAACAGGCAAACTCATATCCAAAGAACGGCTAAAAATCGTGCCCCACGCCACCCTGAGCATGGAGGCAAAACTTCAGCAAGGCAAACAGAAGTGACCCTGACCGAACCAAAGAAAAAACTGCTGTTATCGGCAGCTATCGTTTTTATTATTCTTTTCCTTGATCAGGCCGTCAAGATCTGGATAAAAACACATTTTTGCCTGGGCGAATCGGTACGAGTGTTTGGCATGGATTGGTTCCAGATACTTTTCATTGAAAACTACGGTATGGCTTTCGGGATGGAGTTTGCAGGAAACTACGGAAAGATAGCACTGAGTATATTTCGAATCATCGCTATCTGTGCTATAGGATGGTACATCTTTTATCTTTCTAAAAGGAAAGCCAGTATCTTTTTAATTGTGACGATCTCTCTCATTTTTGCCGGCGCTATCGGAAATGTGATCGACAGCGCCTTTTACGGGCTCATATTCAGTGACAGCACGCCCTTCGACAAAGCAATACTTTTTCCGGAAGGCGGTGGTTATTCCACCTTTTTACACGGAAAAGTGGTTGATATGCTCTTTTTTCCTTTGTTTACCGTACAGCTTCCCTCGTGGTTTCCTTTCTGGGGCGGACAGCCGTTCACTTTCTTTGAACCCGTATTCAATATCGCGGATGCAACTATAACTATTGGGGTTTTTATTCTGCTTATTTTTCAGAAACGCATTTTCAAAGAGGAAACAGCTTCCGGCGATCCGGACACTGAAAATCAGCAACCACAGGGCAAATAAAGATCATCGCGTGGATTGATGAGCATGATCGGCAATTTGTATTTATTGGCAATAATTTTCTTTTCTTTCATTCCGAAAAGCAGGTCGTCAACAGCCAATTCCTTGGTCGCCATCAAAACTATCATATCGCCATTGTTATACCAGGCGTAATCAACAGCATACTTATCAATATCGGACTTAATACCGGCCTCACAGACCACCCGGTAATCTACTTTGAGGTTTTTATATAATTTCATCACTAAAGCCAGATTGTTTCGCAGCGAAGCAGCAAAATAAGGATCTTTGTAATGCCTTGTTAAAATGCTGATACTTGTTTTGTTCAGGGTGCTGATATGCCCTACCCATGCCGCTTTTTCTTTGGATTCCCTGTTAAAATCAAGAGGCAGGACCATTCCGCTGAAGAAGCTTCTGCGCGGCAGTATATCGTGAACAACGATGATCGGGATGCGCAGATTCCGAAAATCAGTAACCACAGAGCCCGGACTAAAATAATGAGTTGGTTGTTTTTCTGGGTTCAATCCGGCAATCACTGCAATTGCGTTTATACGCTCATATATCTTATTAACAACTAAATCTGCCTCGTCCCTGAACACATAGACATTGACTAAAATATGGTCGTTTTCGATTATATCCTTTGCAAGGGCAATAAGCTTGTTCCTGACGATCTTTTCCGCATCATCCGGATCCGTATAAAGTCTGAAATTTTTTTTGTTTAAGGCATGAAAAACCGTAATCTCACACTTAAACAGCGATGCCAGTTCAATAGCACAAACAAGCGCATTTTCGGCTGCTTTCGAAAAGTCATAAGGAACCAGTACCTGTTGTTTGGGCGTTTCTTTTTCCATGGCAAAATAATGTACAAAGATATGATGAATATTGAATACCGGACATCAAATGATGAATTGTTGCAGCGATCGGCCTTCTAATCGTCAATCAGTGTTCGTTATTATTAAAAATGATCTAAGAATTATGATCAACGATTTGTGATTTATGATCAAAAGAATAGCGATCTATGTTTGAAGCAGCCTGAGTTAATCTATATCCGTTTTGTAAAAGGCGAAACGGTAGATATGGTTTATTGAGAATATCCTTGCCTGACCGCAACATGCAGGCAGGGATCAATAATTTTTTTATGAAACGATCCTCCTGATAAAATCGTTAATCAGTGTTCGTTATTATTAATCTGTAACTCCGCTACCAGATTACGTAATATGTAGATTTAATTTATCCAG
>CAZMPB010000292.1:0-2906 GCA_964567775.1 uncultured Bacteroidales bacterium | reverse complement strand
CTACATTGGAAGAGATCATTGCTGCAAATAATGACTTGTTGGTGACAGATGACCAAGGAATCATCAGGGTGGTATATGCCACTACAGATTTTTTCGATATTGCTGCTAATGAGGAACTGGTCAGGCTGGGCTTCCTTGCGCTCAGTAATCCGGGCCGCGGAGAGCTTGATTTTAACCTTAACGGTACAGGGTTGATAGCTAATCAATATGGCCAAATAAATGAAGATGCCTACCTGACTATGCCAAAGATCTTTGTCCAGGGTGGTGGTATGGAAGCCGGATTTGAGTTTGCAGGCTATCCAAATCCATTCAGCGATGATGCTACATTGACATATAGTATTCCGGAAAACGGGACAGTAAAAATAAAAGTATATAATGCTATCGGCGAACTGGTGAGTTTACTTGTAAATGAATCCCAGATCAGCGGAAAACATTCGGTAGTATTTTCACCCTTGAACCTGCCGGCCGGCATGTACACTTTCAAACTCGAATTTACAGGTTTGAATAAATCAAAATGCATGGTATTAAAGTTGGTCCATTGATCCTGGTAAAAACCTAATCTTCTAGAAAAAAATACCCGCAATTAATTGTGGGTATTTTTTTTCCAAATATTTATTTGCTATCATACCGACAAGCAAATAACAAACCTGCCAAAACTATTTCATTCACTCACCTTGTCTTGAAGGCAGCATATACTCGCAAACAAACAACTTTCCACAGAAGGCAGGCAGATCAATTTTAAATGAATGCGTGTTATTTATTATATCATGCACCGTATGGGCGACCCGATCATGATATCTTTTGCTTTCATTCTTCATATCATCATCACTGCGAAGGATGAGGGTAAGCATTGCTGACATTGACAATAAAAACGAATGCTTCCGATAAGCTTTCTCAGAGAAATTAAATACAGCGATGACACAATGTCCCCGACTTCGCCGTTCATACGCATATATGGATTTCTGCGCTGCGTTTGCCTCAATCCACGCAAAACCGGTTTCATCATATTCACCATCATGAAGCGCCGGGTACTTATAATAAATATCATTTAATTTACGGACATATTCATGAAACGATCTGTGACGGGGCTTTTTTAGTAGATTCCAGTCGAGCTCTGTTGCCTCGTTCCATTCTCGTTGCTGCGCTAACTCATTGCCCATAAAGGATAGTTTTTTACCCGGGTGCGTGTACATATACATATACAGGACTCTTAGCTGACGCCATTTCATATTTTCCCCTCCCCACATTTTTTCAAAGACAGAGCCCTTGCAGTGCACGACTTCATCATGAGAAAAAGGCAATAGATACCGTTCGTTAAAAAAATAATGCATCGAAAATGTGAGTTTATGGTAATGATCCGGGCGACTTTCCGGTGGCTGCATAAAATAGTTGAAAGTGTCATTCATCCATCCCAGATCCCATTTGTAATCAAATCCCAAACCGCCTTCTGTTACCGGAAAAGTAACTTTAGGGAAAGAGGTGGAATCTTCCGCGATCAGCATGGCCGTGGGATGTAAGCGGCTAAGCCCTTTATTCATATTTTTAAGAAACGTAAGCCCAACATCATTAACTCCTATGACCGGATCCCCCTGCCGGTAGATTGCCCTGCTTATCGCATCCATCCTCAGCCCGTCAAAGTGAAATTCCTTAAGCCAGAAATGGGCGCAGGACTGTAAAAAGCTACGAACCTCACCCCGCGAATAAAAAAAATTGCAAGTGCCCCATTCACTCGTACCTACCTCTTTGTGGGGATGTTCATATAATGACGAACCATCAAACTTTTTCAGACCAAAATCGTCTATAGCAAAATGCACCGGTACAAAATCCATGATCACCCCTATTTCAGCCTGGTGGCACCTGTCGATAAGTTCCATCAAATCTTTTGCAGAGCCGTATCGCGAAGTGGGACTGTAAAAACCTGTTACCTGGTATCCCCAGGAGCAATCAGAAGGGTGCTCGCTTAATGGTAAAAATTCAATATGCGTGTACTTGTTCTTTTTGATATACGCTATCAAACGGTCTGCTATTTCATTATACCGGTACCAGCCGTTTTCATTTTCACTATTCGTCATCCAGGAGCCAAGGTGCATTTCATAAATGTTAAGAGGCTTATTAAAATTCTTAACTCTTTTTTCTAACCATTTTGAGTCAGAAAATTTAAATTCATTTAAATCTACAACGTATGAGGCGGTATCGGGCCTTAGCTGCATGCCAAAACCATACGGATCTGCATGATAGACCAATTTTCCCCTACCCGTTTTGATGGCATATTTATACATCTGTCCTGCTTTCGCATTGGAACCGGAAAAACAATAAACACCACTCCTGTGCAGCGGAATCATTTCCTCAAGCTGCCAATGATTGAATTCGCCTGTCACAAATACTTTTTTCGCTTTGGGCGCGTATGTGCGAAAAACAACCCCATCATCTTTTTTATGCGCTCCGAAATACTCATATGCATCAAATGCATTCCCATCATGAAAATCCTTTAAATCCATAAATTTGCTCTTGTTAATTCTTTATTTAAAAAGCCTTGAATCCCCTGAATTTACAATTAAAAGCTGTCAAAACATTAAGTACAAAAATTTTCATCAATGCCTGACAATAAAAAAATTCACCAAATTTAAACTAACAAAAATTCAGGTGATTATTTTTTCGGATATGAAATTATAAAAAATCAATTAACCTCAGCCTCCGTGCAGGAATTTCTTTTATCATAGGTGAATACTCGTTAAGAGGATTTCCAAAAACAATTATATTCTGTGCTGAAAATAGGGCTGTCGGCATGAAATCCTCATAACAAAAATAGGGATTGCTTTTTCGCAGTAATACTAATAAGAAACTGTTTGGTATTTATAAATTGATATATTGTATTTTATGCTTTATGATAGAAAATCAATTTGTTT
>CAZMPB010000291.1:0-2908 GCA_964567775.1 uncultured Bacteroidales bacterium | reverse complement strand
CGATTTTCCCCAGGTAGGATTTTGAACGAGTCAAAATCTGAAAACCGCCGACCAGATTATCATTCAATGTAAATAATACGATAAGGTGCTTCCAACCGTCCAGAGCTCGGACCTGCGCCCACATACTTGTCTGATAGAAATGGCAGAGCAGCGTAGAATTAAGAAACGCATCCCAGACAGGATTGTCCGGTTGCAGACAACGCCAGGCAGTCAGGAAGCCTTTGGGCGTTTCAATGGAGTCTAGCTGCTTGTATGCCGAGTCCTGATTTTTATCGATCAACATATCATTACACGCTTATCCTTGCCCTTGCTCCTTTTCCCGCCGCTTGATAATTATCATGAATAGTTATATTTACTCAAATTATTTTATCAGTTGCCACATCATAGCAGTTAGAAGCAATAATAGAGATGATCGATAAACGGCTGAGATTAATGACCGATGTACACATGAAATTTTTAGGAAGCATCTGCTTTGCTATTCTTATCATCATTCTCGTCGCTGGTCTGTGGCCTTTTAATTTTTTTCCTAAAAACAAAGTCACCTGGCTTCCAGATAAAAACGGTGTCTTTTTTTTCGGACAAGGCATGATCCTTAGCCTTGATCCTTTGAATGATCCGCAGCAATCACTGTTGAATAAAAAAACAATAACCATAGAAATGTTCATCCGTCCAACAGAAGAGCCCCAGGATGACATTAATCGGATATTATCTATTTATGATGAGAAAAGTTCTGAAATAACTTTTCTCGGCCAATGGAAAAAGCATCTTATTATCCGGAGCAGAATTAAAAGGCCTGACGCAAATAGATGGTATAGAGAAATCGGCGTTGATGATGCGTTTGGAAAAAATCAAGATTACTTTTTATCCGTGGTGTCTGGCAATGGGGGAACAACCCTATACATTAATGGCCAACCTGTGAAAACCTATCCGCGTCATCATCTGCTTGATAGCATAACTTCAAAAAAAATCAGCTTTATCCTTGGTAATGCACCTGTCGGGAAACATTCGTGGAAGGGGCGGGTAATGGGGTTGTCGATTTATAATCGCAGCTTCACGCCAGAGGAGATTTTTGAGCACTATCAATTATACTCAGAAAATAATTTTATGATGCGTCCGGAAAAGGAAGAAGGGCATATCGGCTTATATCTTTTTAATGAGAAGCTCGGCGCCACAGTCCACGATTATTCCAATCTGAATAATCACCTGACAATCCCCGCTCTCTTCCGGCCTGTTAAAAAGATTATACTAGATCTACCCGGGCAGGATTTTCGCTGGGACAAGTCTTTTATTCAGGATACCGTCATTAATCTACTTGGATTTGTACCAGTAGGATTTTTCTTTACGGCCTTTTTATTGAAAGCCGGCAATTGGAAGCGAAAGACAATTTATATTGTTGTAGCTGCCGCTGGCTTCGTGATCAGTCTGGCTATCGAACTTTTGCAGATTTATCTTCCCTCAAGAAATTCACAATTGGATGATGTAATTTGTAATGCTGTTGGAACAGTTTTAGGCATCCTTATTTTGCATCTGTTAATGCAAAACAAGAAAATTCACCTCTAAAAAATAAAATATTTACCATTAATCCCTTTACCTTCACCTTGCTCTTTGTTCCCTGACTGGCGGGGGTGGCGCGCAGCGCCGGGGGGTGGATTATTTCCTTGTCCTTTTACCTACTTATCGACGAGCCATGAGCGATAAACGCCGGTGAATTTACCCCAAAACCGGCCAAATGTTCCCATTTTGGGTAGGAAATAAATTCTTTTATTTTTGTAAGGTATTGATATAACTAATAATAAATAGATATTTTTTATGGTATAAGCATTGCATTATCTATCGCGTCATCTTTAAAAGGTGACAGAACCGCCGGGCAACCCTCAAAATATTCGTCCGGCAATACACAAAATAACAGACTTAAGAAGAAAGAATTCTAATAAGCGAAGCTTGAAAAAGGCAAACCACATGAAAATGTGGGACGCAAAGCCACTATCCTAAATCCTGGCATCCCGGGACATGGAAGTAGGGCTGCCGGGCAAAAACAGTACCTCCAATGCTGTGATTAGCCTCGGCTAACGTAGCAAAGGAGGAACTCGTGATCAAAAGACTATTTTCAAGAATACTTATTTCTTTGGTTCTCTGCTTTTTCCTATCCGCAACTAATGTTTTTGCAGGTGATGCAATCCTGGAATGGGACCCGCCGGAAACTTCCACAGAAGTGGTTGGATATATGATCCATTACGGAACATCTCCCGGCAGCTATACAAACGTCATTGACGTCGGTAATGTGACAAGCTATACGGTGAGCGGCCTCATTGACGGGCAGGCCTACTATTTTTCCGTTACAGCTTATGATGCTGCCCATTTGGAAAGCGAGTATGCCGATGAAATCGCCCTGCTGGCCGATGCTGCTGTCTCAGGTAATACCGCTGAAACTGCAGGTGTTGGTGGGGGCAATTGTTTTATTGCTACGGCTGCCTTCGGTTCATACCTTGAGCCCCATGTAAAAGTTTTAAGGAATTTCAGGGACAGCTGCTTGTTAACCAATACCCTGGGTAAGGCTTTTGTGAAGTTCTATTACAGGCATTCTCCGCCCATAGCCGATGTCATCAGAGAGCATGCCTCCCTTAGATATGCTACTCGCTTGGCGTTGTTCCCGCTTATTTACGGTTTCGAGTATCCTTATTTAGCGTTAGTATTCTTACTGGTTCCAGCAGGTATCGTATGGGGCTGCAAAAGAAGGAGAACACAACTATCTTAATTATAAAGCTGATATCAATACAACATACAATAAATGTTCTGATATGAATGGGGAGTCAGGACTCCAACATTGGCTCATCGTGTTATAGGTTGATTTAATTGACAGAAGACAGACTTGACTTGACAGTTTGGTAGTAAGGGTGGTCAGTTACCT
>CAZMPB010000290.1:0-2944 GCA_964567775.1 uncultured Bacteroidales bacterium | reverse complement strand
ATAGCCAGTGCTATCATACCCTGCAGGTAGCGGTTGTTGGGCAACCAATATTTTTTTGCTTGTCCGAAGTAATAGTCGAACGCCTTTTTATTCTTAGTCTCAACAGGTATATCCTTGATAAAATAGCTGCGTGCGTAAAGGTACTGTATCTGTATTCCACCAAGGTGATTTTCAAACATGTGCTCAGGGTCATATCTTAACAGCCATTCATAATCCTCCCTTATCCGGTCATCAAGGTAACGCGAACCTCGTTTAACCATGTTCCAAACTTTATACTGATCGCGGACATCGCGGACGCCAAGCTTGTCGAGGTGGCAGAACCCTGTGATAATATGCTGGGTAATATATCTGTCGTCCGGCATTCCCGGAAACCATGTCCACCCTCCGTTCGAGACCTGCAATTTTTCAAGTTTTTTCAGTGCGCGTTCAATCTCGTTTTTCATGCGTTTTTCTTCAAGCAAAATGCCAATATTGCGTTTGGATTGGGATTCGTTTTTTGCCTGAAGTACCCAAGGGGTTTCTTGCAGCATTACGTATTTCAGGTCCTGATTCTTTTCGAGGTTGGACAAAAGGGCGTCGGGAGTAATGTTTTTCCAACTGTCAAAAACTTCTCTGATCTTAGGATTTGAATTTGCAATGAAGGACGCGATGCTGTTGGCGTAAAAACGGCTGAATATTTGTTCAGTGCATTCGTAAGGATATTCGATCAGGTAGGGAAGCGCCTGAACGGCATACCACGAGGGATTTGAAGTGAATTCAAGCGTGAGTTTGTAGTTTTTCAGCGTGTTCGATTTGTAGGCATTGATGAGTTTCTCAAAGTTGAAGTTCTTGATCTGGTTGCCTCTTATGGGCAGCGGCATGGTTTCGGTAACCAACAAACGGTTTGTTAAAACAGGGACGACCATCTCTTCGCCGTCGCTGAAATTTCCTGCTTTGGCAACCACTTTATAGGTAATGGCCGGAATGTTTTCAGGGATAGATAAAGTCCATTCCACTGCCTTACTCTGTCCTTTTGGTATGCCGATGCATTTGATCTGGTCCGTATTGCCTGTC
Source organism: uncultured Bacteroidales bacterium (assembly GCA_964567775.1). Lineage (GTDB taxonomy): Bacteria > Bacteroidota > Bacteroidia > Bacteroidales > CAIWKO01 > CAIWKO01. Next base: position 1,891 of record CAZMPB010000290.1, on the reverse strand, counting down.
AGATTGTCAATCGGCTGCTGGGTTTCGGCATTGAACAGCATCAGGGTGGCATAGGCCGTGATGGAATCGGCTGAAAGATTGGTGATCTTTGAGCTGAACACGATCTTGTCATTTTCGCGGAAGAAACGCGGAGGATTGGGCATCACCATCAGGTCTTTCTGAGTAAGAACCTCTTTTTGAATCTGTGAATATTTAAGATCCTTGGTGTGTGCCAGTCCCATGAACTTCCATTTGGTAAGCGCTTCGGGCACGGTGAATGAAATTACAATTTCTCCGTTTTCATTGGTGAGCAGGTGAGGGTAAAAGAAAGCCGTTTCGGCAAAGTTGGTGCGTGTTTTAATGTCACCTAAATCCATATCTTTTCCGGTCTCGGGTCCATTTCCGGGTTTTAATAAACCTCCCGAAGTACGGCTGTTACCTGAAATTTCATCTTCTTCTAATGTTTTTTCCCCGGCAGTTACATCAAATGAAACGGCAGAAGGAAGGTTTGCCATTTCGGCTTTAGCATCCTTTTTTTTCCCGGCAGAACCTTTGGCAGTAGTAGTAACGCCCTCAAATACTATTTCTGACTGATCGGCCCGGTCATAGTCATAATAATCGTCATAATACCCGCGATATTGGTAGCTGTAATAATAATTGTCATACCCAAACCAGTTCAGGTAATCGTATGTATGGTAATTGAAATAGACGTATGGATTCCAGCTCACAGAATATAAGTTTGATCCTACTGTGGAAAATCCGTTATATGATTCCCAACTGCGCTGCATATAGTAATAATTGTAAAGGCTCATGAGCCATGTGTTGGCGCGATAAGCATCGAGTGAGGCATCGTACATGCCGGCCAGCATCTCTGCAGCTACTTTTTCGCCGTTCTTTCCTTTGATCTTAATTTTCCACTCTTCACTCTGCCCCGGTATCAGCTTGTTGCGGAATGTTTCAAAACTGATGTCAAGTTCTTTATTGGTATAGGGAACCTCAATACTCACATCCTTCTGATAAACCCTGCTCTGGCAGACAAAAGTGAAATGCACGGCGAAGTTGCCGCGGTATTCTTCTTTTATCGGCACGGTTATCTTTTTCAATTCATTATTTAGTTTGATCCATTGTTTCTGAATAATGTTGTTTCTGATCTCGACTTCCATCAGAACACTTACATTTTGTTCTTTGGTGCCGATCAGGAACGCAGCTTCTTCTCCGGGTTCGCCCTTAGCTTTTAGTGTCGAGAACCATGCAAAATCATTCGTCGGGATGGTTTTGTCGTTGTTCGAATACACCGTGAAATAAGAGAATGATTGAACTTTTTCACCAAATTTATCTATAGAATTTATCTCAAGAACATATTGTCCCGATGGCCACGAATGAAGATCCGGGATTTTAAGCAATGAATCCTGTTTGGTATCAAAACTGTATTCCAGGATTTGTCCCCCTTTAGCCCATTTTGAAGTGTTCGTTTCATTTTCGTACTGATCGTAAGGAAACCATTGGTAATAATCGTTTTTTGAAATCTGTTTCATGTCAGGTTCTTGCCATAACCTGCTGCGGAACAGCTTTTCCGGTTGTTTCAGCTTGTGAACAACGATCCTGCCTTTGGCATATTCGTAATTACCGCTTAAATTTGTCGTTGATATGGCATAAGGATCTTTACTGCTCTTTTCTATTTCGCCCGGCATATCCACACTCACCAGCAGCGCTTTGTAACCTGCATTTACGTATGTCTGCGACGATCGTGTTTCGCCGTTGATGTCGGTGACGTCGGCGATGATCTGGTATGAAAAAGTAGGGTCGGATTTTTTACTTACTTTATAGTCGGGAATCGCAGTAAACTCAACGGAGAATTCTCCTTTATCATTTGTGGTGGTGGTGCCGTTGATGATTTCCATTTGCGGAGAAT
>CAZMPB010000289.1:306-2955 GCA_964567775.1 uncultured Bacteroidales bacterium | reverse complement strand
AAAGCAAAAAGGAATAAATTTTCAAGCAATTTGATTCTTTACAACAGTCAGGTATTGCCAACGAAGATATCCAGCTTTATCAGGCATTATAAAAAAAATTATCAAATTCCGTTTAATAAGTAGGACAAAAAAACTCAGAAATTATGAAACACGAAGTAAATACTAAATGGTTAGGCAATATGAAATTTGATTCACTTGTTGATGAGCATCATGTTGTTATTGACGCATTGCCTGAATCTGGCGGAGAAAATAGCGGCCCCCGCCCCAAACAATTGATGCTTACAGCTCTTGCCGGCTGCACAGCCATGGATGTGGTTTCCATATTAAAAAAAATGAAAATTACCCCTGATGAGTTTCAGGTAAAAATTAATGCACATCTTACAGATGAGCATCCCAATCATTATGATGCCTTACATTTAATTTATGAATTTAAAGGCAAAGACTTACCCCTTGAAAAAATACAGCAAGCAATAAGGCTTTCTCAGGAAAAATATTGTGGTGTATCTTTCATGTATAAGAAGATTATGAATCTTACCTATGAAATTGTAATTTTATAACAGAATATTTTAAAGCATGGGAGAAAATTGTAAGGTTAAAAACAAACCAAAAACATTCAGAGATTTGGTGCATTCTTCGTATTTTTGGAAACCATTCGCGTCTATAACTATTGGCGGAGTTTTGGGCTTTTTATATTTTTATTTTGAAGAAGGCGCTTCTCATTCGTCAGGGATCACTGACAACTTGATATCAAGCGTGATTTTAGGGGGAGCCATCGGGTGGTTTTTTGTAAACAGGCCGTGCAAATCATGCTGAACAAATAATACATAAATAATAAAAAATGGAAATTAAAGAGATCAATCAACGTTACAGTAAGCTGGCCGAATCGGAATGCTGTCTATCCTGCGGAGCAGCAATAAATTATGCGCAACCGTCGACAGGCGAAGTTTGTGTCGATCTGGGGAGTGGACGGGGGACGGATGTGCTGCGTATGGCTGAATCAGTAGGTAACACAGGATTCGTTTATGGCGTGGATATTTCGGATGGAATGCTGGAAAAAGCCCGCAGAAACGCAGATAAATTCGATGTGCAGCATGTGCGGTTTGTCCGCAGCGATCTTGAAAAACTTGATCTGCCGGATAAAATCGCTGATATAGTGATCTCGAACTGCACCCTCAATCATGCTGCTGATAAGCAGGCTGTCTGGAATGAAATTTTCCGGATATTGAAGAAGGGAGGCCGTTTTGTGATCAGTGATATTTATTCAACAGTTCCAATCGCTGTTGAATATAAAAATGACCCGGCGGCTGTTGCAGAATGCTGGGCCGGTGCGGTTACACGTGAAGAGTATATGAAGCATCTTGAAAATGCAGGCTTTTCTTCCGTTGAAATCATTGAAGAATCAAAGCCATACGCTAAGGGTAACGCAGAAGTGGTGAGTTTCACCATAGCCGGAAAAAAAACACAGGGTTGTTCCTGTAGAAAATGAACAAAAAAGAATAAACAATAATTAAATAATCAGTAAAATTTGTAATAGTAAAATAAGTCGAAAAACTAAATATTAAAATTATGAAAAGCTTAGTAAAGAAAAAAAACGTAAAAGAAAACACACGTAAAACCGCACAATGCTGCGCCAAAACCTCGAAGACCATTGTTGGTTGCCACGACTGACAGCTTATCAGACATAAACCCGATAAAAAATCACTGCCCAGTAAATCAAATTTATAACGACAAAAAAATGATTTTTTCAAAACATAATATCTTTTCGAAAATCAAAGACTCTGAAAATTATTTTATTGTCAATAATCTCAGAGGCAGTGCGGACATTTTATCTCCTGATGAGGCGCAAATGCTTAAAGATCTGATCATCGGCACACCTGTCCCTGCGGAGTTTACTGAAAAATTGATCGAAAAAGGATATATGCTGGACAAGGCAGAAGAAGATCTGCTGTACCGTAAAAAATATCTTGATTTTTTGGATTCGCGCGATAACGATGAAATCCAGATGTTCTTTGTACCCAACTACAGTTGTAACTTTGCCTGCACTTATTGTTATCAGGATGAATATACGCAGATAAACCATGATCTGACACCCGAAATAATTGATTCGTTTTTTAAATACATAACCAATGAATTTGCCGGGCGAAAAAAATACCTGACCATTTTTGGTGGTGAGCCATTATTGAATTCTCCGAAACAAAGGGAAAGGATCGCATACCTTTTACAACAGTCGCATGATAACAATCTCGATGTATGTGTTGTTACCAACGGGTATCATCTGGAGGAGTATATGGATTTGCTAAAAACCGCCCGTATCCGTGAGATACAGGTCACTCTTGATGGCAAAGGCACCATGCATGACAGACGACGTTTCGTGAAAGGCGGCGGGGTTACTTTTGATAAGATCGTAAAAGGAATAGATGCCTGCCTGGAAAATAAACTCCCTGTCAATTTGCGTGTCGTGATTGACAAAGAAAACATTAACGGGCTGCCTGAACTAGCACAATTTGCCATTGATAAGGGCTGGACAAAAAGCGCCTTATTTAAAACACAATTAGGACGAAATTATGAATTGCATCATTGCCAGGCAACGTCTGAAAAGCTATTCAACCGGATATCACTTTACGAAACAATATTTCAGCTTGTAAAACA
>CAZMPB010000289.1:0-296 GCA_964567775.1 uncultured Bacteroidales bacterium | reverse complement strand
TCCTTATATAACAGAATTTCACAAGCCTGCTTATTCGGTTTCAAAATTTCTGGCCGAAAACGGCGACCTGCCTGATCCCTTGTTTGATGCATGCCCGGCCTGTAAAGCAGAATGGGCTTTTGATTATACCGGGCATATTTTTTCCTGCACGGCCACTGTTGGAAAAGCGGGTGAGTCGCTGGGAACTTTTTATCCCGAGGTTTCGCACCAAGAAGAAATGATCAGCCTGTGGGAAAGCCGTGATGTAACATCTATTGAGGATTGCAGGTCGTGTAACCTGCAACTTGCCTGCGGTG
>CAZMPB010000288.1:0-2983 GCA_964567775.1 uncultured Bacteroidales bacterium | reverse complement strand
ACACTGGCACTTTTTGTTTGCGAAAATTTGACACTGCAAAGTTGCTAATTACAGCAGTCCCCCCGATACTATGAAACTGACAACCGCGCAGGTCTCAGCGCAGTTCCCCCGACACTATGAAACTGACAACCGCACCGGCCTCAACGCGCCATAGGCGCTCTCCGAAGGAGTCCTTCAGAATTCCCCCGACACTGTGACAGATTTATCTTAACAGCGAATTACGGTAAATACTTAATGCGCGTTCTCGTGCAAAATTATGCTCAACCATTGCTTGGGCATAATTTTTTGATGCATATTCGGGAACCCATTTTTTTATGTATTCGTGCTGAGGATCAAATTTTCTCGTTTGTTCCGCCGGGTTGAAGATCCGAAAATAGGGAGCAGCATCGCAGCCGCTGCCTGCCGCCCACTGCCAGTTGCCGTTATTGGCGGCCAGTTCATAATCAAGAAGCTTCTGTGCAAAAAATGTTTCTCCCCACCGCCAGTCAATCAAAAGGTGCTTCACCAGAAATCCGGCAGTGATCATACGCACCCTGTTGTGCATCCATCCCGTCGTGTTGAGCTCGCGCATACCTGCATCCACAATGGGAAAACCAGTCTCGCCTCGGCACCACCGTTCAAACTCCTGCTCGTTGTTACGCCAGGTAATGCCGTCGTATTTTTTTTTGAAACTTTCGGTAACCACTTTCGGAAAATGCCACAAAATCATCATAAAAAACTCCCGCCATATCAACTCATTGAGCCATGTCTCATTCAGCTCCGAAGCTGTCGCGGTCAATTCCCTGATGCTGACAGTCCCAAAGCGGAGGTGATGGCCTAATCTTGAGGTTCCCTCCAGCGACGGGTAATCCCTGGTTTTATGGTATTCCCTGATAATGGGCGTTGAAATTACCGGTTTTTGAAGTGTGATAGTTTTCTCTATATTATATAATGTATGATCTGAAAAGTTCCCGTTTGTTTCTTTCAGCAATTTGTCTAACAGTTTTTCCGACGGATAGCTATGGATGCATTCCTGAAGGAATTTTTTTTTCCAAAGCCTCGAGTAGGGCGTAAAAACGGTATAGGGCATTCCGTCTGATTTCACAATCTCGCCGGTATCGTAGATCACTTGGTCTTTGAAAGTTTTAAACCCGATGCCTTTTGCCCCGAGTACCGCAGCCACTTCAGCATCTCTTTCCGTGGCATAAGGCTCATAGTCCTTGTTTGTATAAACAGCCCGTATATGGAACTTTTCGGAAAGCATATCAAAAACTTCCGCTGGTTTCCCTGTATATACCTGTAGTGACGACCCTGCTGCGCGAAAGGTATGATGCATGGCAGATAAGGCGCTGCAGATGAAAGCTACCCGCGGATCATGGCCTTTATCAACTTGATCCAGAATATTTGTGTCGAAAATGAATATAGGCAGCACGCTTTCTCCGGCCGATAAAGCATAATAAAGTCCGGCATTGTCTTCTGTCCTCAGGTCTCTGCGAAACCAAAATATATTTATATTTTCACTGTTCTCAAGGCTCATATTGTTTTCTTGTAAAAGCTTAAAATTATTCTTCGGTCAGATTATCATGGTATAGGCAGAACATCAAAGCCCGATATCAAATCCCATCCTGATCACCGGATTGCTGTATAGGTTATATTGTGATTCATTAAAATTCCATAGTATCATCAGGGTGATGGCCGACCTGCCGAAAACCCTTTGCCGGTAGCCTATTCCTGCCAGTACATTTGACAATGTGATCCACTCCGGCAACATGCTTGAGCTGAAAACATTGGTTTTGTACGCCATATATTCATACTCGCCATGCGCAAAGATGCTGTTGTAAAAGGGGAAGTGCAGGTTTGTAAAAACTCTTCCGCCCAACACATGCATGATAGCGGCGGGTTTATACCTGTGGTCGGCAATGAACTGGTAAGTAAAACCCACTCCGAGTGAAATATTTTCAAGTACATAGTATCCGAATTGTGGTGAAACGTCAATCATGGTAACAGTTCCGAACTGTAACCCGAGGTTCCCTCCTGTAAAAAAAGTGTTTTTAAAATTTTCTTTATAAGCGACTGCCGTTTTCTGTTCAACATCGTCCTGGGCAGTGACGCTGGCGTTTAACGCGAATAAGCTGAAGATTAAAATTATTAAATAATGCTTGGACCGTTCTTTCATCATTTTAGGTTTTATTACAAGATGCGAATTTAAAACTAAAATGGTTAATGTGTCTATTTATACCTATATAATAATGTATAAAGGAACAAAATAGTATACAATATGATTTTTTTTCACTGAAATTCTTTATAACACAGGCTTTTACAAATTATTTTCACATTTTATGAAAAAAAGTAAAAAAAAAGCTTGTAAATCAAAAAAAGAGTTTACCTTTGCACTCCCGATTACAAAATAGGGTTGAAAAAACAGTTCTTTAAAATATTTTCGAATGCATATCACTGAAAATGAATATTGTAAAAAATATTTTAAAAAAAAGTGAAAATAAATTTGGAGATAATAAAAAAGTGAGTAATTTTGCAACCCCATTTGAAATGATGGGAAAAACAAAAATCAAGTTCTTTGAAAATATTGAAGAAGGTAAGAAAAGAGTGAATATCTCTTGTCAATAACCTGAGAAGAATAGTAAATCTTGAGAACATTTAAGATCAAATTTTACAATGAAGAGTTTGATCCTGGCTCAGGATGAACGCTAGCGGCAGGCTTAATACATGCAAGTCGAGGGGCAGCGCGGGTAGCAATACCTGGCGGCGACCGGCGCACGGGTGCGTAACACGTATGCAACCTACCTTAAACTGGGGAATAGCCCCTCGAAAGAGGGATTAATGCCCCATAACACTGCGAGAAGGCATCTTTTTGCATTTAAAGCTCCGGCGGTTTAAGATGGGCATGCGCGACATTAGCTAGTTGGTGAGGTAACGGCTCACCAAGGCTGTGATGTCTAGGGGTTCTGAGAGGATGATCCCCCACACTGGTACTGAGACACGGACC
>CAZMPB010000287.1:0-2989 GCA_964567775.1 uncultured Bacteroidales bacterium | reverse complement strand
TATTTGTCCGTGATGATATTGCACGTCCCTCGATAGGCGAAAAACGTTATGAAAAATACATGCCGTATTTGCTTACCATTTTCTTTTTTATATTTATCAATAACCTGCTTGGGCTGATACCATTTTTCCCGGGTGGCGCAAACCTTACAGGGAATATTGCGGTTACGTTGGTTTTGGCAATTTTTACTTTTATTATTACAACAATAAGCGGGAACAAGCACTACTGGAAAGAAATTTACAATGCGCCCGGTGTTCCCTGGTGGCTTAAGATACCATTACCACTAATGCCGATAGTTGAAATTGTTGGGCTGATCACAAAACCTTTTGTGTTGATGGTCCGTCTCTTTGCCAACATTACCGCGGGACACATTATTGCTCTGGGTTTTGTAAGCTTAATATTTATTTTTGGCGACAAGGTCGGAGTGGGTGCCGGATACGGTTTCTCAGTTATCTCCATAATATTTTATGTGTTTATGGGCTTACTTGAACTTTTGGTTGCATTTATTCAGGCTTATGTTTTTACACTTTTATCGTCTTTATATTTTGGAATGGCTTCGGCCGAACATCATGAAACAGTAAATTAATTATAATATATTCAAACTAAAAATTAAAGTTATGTCACTTATGTCAGTTTTATTACAAGCAGCTGCCGATTTTGCTCCAATCGCAAAAATGGGCGCAGGTATCGGAGCCGGAATCGCTACAGTTGGCGCAGGCCTTGGTATTGGTAACATCGGTAAAGGTGCAATGGAATCCATCGGAAGACAACCTGAAGCTGTTGGCGATATCCGTTCAAATATGATCGTTGCCGCCGCACTTATCGAAGGTGTTGCATTTTTTGCTATCGTTGTTTGTTTGCTTATACTTTTTATTTAATAAAAGTATATATTTTACAAAAACTTCTGAACCCTTTTTCAGGAGAAATTTTGTTTTTGAAAAGAATAATAAATTTATAAAACTATGGAACTAGTAACTCCCGGCATTGGTCTTATTTTCTGGATGACGCTTTCGTTTCTCTTATTGGTGCTCATTCTGGGGAAATTTGCATGGAAGCCCGTTCTGAAAATGCTGAAAGAACGGGAGAACAAGATTGAAGACTCATTAAAACAGGCGGAAAAAGCACATGAAGAAATGAAACAGTTAAAATTCAGCAACGAAGAACTGTTAAGGGATGCCAAAAACGAAAGGGACGGTATCCTTCGTGAAGCCAGGGTTATCAGGGAAAAACTCATCGAAGAAGCGCGCGCCAAGGCAACGGAAGAAGCCGACCGTATTGTTGAAGCAGCCAAAGAAAGCCTCAAATACGAAAAACTGCAGGCGCTCACCGAACTGAAAAATCAGATAGCCCTTCTGTCGGTTGATATCGCAGAAAAGCTTCTACAGAATGAGCTTTCAAAGGATGATAAGCAGAACAAGTTGATCGAAAAGTTTTTAAGCGAAATAAATTTTAACTAAGAAACCTGACTACTGATGGTATCAGAAAGAATTGCTAACCGTTACGCCGGCGCCTTGTTTGGCTTCGCACTTGATAAAGGGCAGGTGGAGGAAATTTATAAAGATATGATCCTCCTTAAAGAGGTGTGCGAAAGCAATAAGAATTTTACGCATTTTTTGGCCAGCCCGGTAATAAATAATGCTAAAAAGGTATCTGTTTTTAAAGCGCTGCTTCTCGATAAAATAACTCCTCTTACTTTTCATTTTCTCGAAATACTTGTCAAAAAGCGCAGGGAGTGGATTATCCGCGAAATTGCAGATGAGTTTCTGATGCTTTATAAAGAACATCACCAAATAAAAACAGTTTATTTTCAGACGGCCTCCGAGGTGAATGAAAAAAATGTTCAGCAATTAAAAGATGCGCTGAGCAAAGAATTATCTTCGAAAATAGAAATGATCCAAACGGTAAATGAAAACCTTATCGGGGGATTTATTTTTAAAGTAGATGATCTTCAATACGATGCCTCAATCAGGAGAAATATCAACCGCCTGAAGAAAGAATACAATATTAATATTTACGTATCGAAATTTTAAATAAATTACTTGAATGTCAGAAATAAAACCAGCAGAAGTAACTGCAATATTACGCCAGCAACTGGCCGGGTTCAAATATGAATCAGAACTTGAAGAAGTCGGCACTGTGCTCCAGGTGGGAGACGGCATAGCCCGTGTTTACGGACTTACCAAAGTAGGTTCCGGCGAATTGGTGGAGTTTGAAAAAACCGGGATCATGGGTGTGGTTCTTAACCTGGAAGAAGATAATGTGGGGGTTGTTTTATTCGGCGAATCAGAAAATATCGTGGAAGGAGATATCGTCAAACGAACGATGCGCATCTCTTCTATCAATGTTGGCGAAGGAATGCTCGGCAGGGTAATCAATACGCTGGGTCAGCCTATTGATGGCAAAGGCCCGATCGAAGGGCCTGTATATGAAATGCCCATTGAACGTAAAGCTCCGGGAGTGATTTTCAGACAGCCTGTGAACCAGCCGCTTCAAACCGGTATCAAACCTATCGATGCGATGATCCCTATCGGGCGCGGTCAGCGCGAGCTTATCATCGGCGACCGGCAAACAGGAAAAACAGCTATCGCCATTGATACCATTATCAACCAAAAAACCTTTTACGAAAAAGGGGAGCCCGTGTATTGTATTTATGTTGCAATCGGACAAAAAGGGTCTTCAGTGGCAAATATTTTAAAAACACTGGAAGAAAAAGGAGCCTTGCCGTATACGGTCATTGTTTCGGCAACAGCTTCGGATCCTGCCGCCATGCAGTTTTATGCGCCTTATGCAGGCGCCGCTATCGGAGAATTTTTCAGGGATACGGGACGCTCAGCGCTGGTGGTTTATGACGACCTTTCGAAACAGGCTGTGGCATATCGTGAAGTGTCCCTGTTGCTCCGCCGTCCCCCCGGACGTGAGGCATATCCCGGCGACGTCTTCTATCTGCACTCGCGCTTGCTTGAACGTGCCGCACGTGTGATCACCTCTGAT
>CAZMPB010000286.1:0-3039 GCA_964567775.1 uncultured Bacteroidales bacterium | reverse complement strand
TGATTATCAATGATATAACAAGCTTTTCCATTTTTTTATGAATTATTCAGGTTAAAGTTCATATCACTAAAAAAACATTTTTCTGCAAAGGAGTACATTACAACTTCCGACATAAGGTCCTTTTATCAAAAATCAGAGCCTGGTATTACTGATTCTACATTGTACTGGCGTATTCATAACCTTGTTAAATCAGGCGAACTCACACGTATTGGTCGCGGTATTTTTGCTTTTACAAAGCTTTCCGAATTCTCCCACAATCTGCGCAAAGAGGATATTGTCACCTACAAAAAGCTACATAAAAAATTTCCTTTTACTTCAATATGTATCTGGAACACCAGTATTTTTAACCATTTTATGAATCACCAGTTGTTTAAATATTACACTATTGTTGAAGTTGAGAGAATTGCAATGGAATCTGTTTTTCATTTTTTAACCGAAACTAAATCTGGTGTGTTGATAGATCCATCATCAGAAATTATGGACCGATACGCTGGCAGGGACACCAACACCGTTATTGTAATTCCAATGGTTTCTCAGGCGCCACTGCTAAACCAAGATGGTATTATTACTCCTTCTCTCGAAAAGATACTGGTTGATGTGTTCTGTGACCCTGTGATCTTTGCTGCAGAGCAGGGCAGTGAGATGCTCAATATTTTTTCAAAATCATTTGAAAAGTACAGAATACATCTGCATCGTATGCTCCGGTATGCTAAGCGCAGAGGTAAAAACGACACTTTGATAGCCTGGCTCAGAAATAATTTGGAACTTCGGCAGCACTGGGCAGAAATTGCCAATTAAAAAAAAGACTGATAATTAGTGCAGCGACCGGTTGCACAATTTGTGGTTTCGCTAACCCCTCAATTTAGCCTCTGTTCTCGTTTCGTAAACATTTGATTTTTTAATAATTATGTTTAGCAGTATAGTAGTCAGGAACAACCTGACTATTTGTGTATAATCAATAATTTATTTCATTATTTTTTTCATTGTATTTGAATTATTATTTGTATAATTGCAATCAGGTTAATCCTGATTGATTCGTTATGAAAAATAAGTACATCTCTACTCAGTCAAACCAGCTACTATCCTATTTCGTCGGACAGGGCATGAATTGCTTCGAATACAACCAGGCATTTCTGGCGCTGCCCGACTCATCATTAAGTGCGGTCAGGGAATTGCTGAGTGATATGACAAGGCGCGGGCTTTTAATGAGGATCAAAGAGGGTGTTTATTATATCATCCCTTATGAGGCTGATGCTGAAACCTTCATGCCTGATTGGCATTTGATTGCTGATTGCCTGGTGAAAGGCACAGATCATTACATCGGTTACTATTCTGCCTTACAAATTCATAATCTGATTACACAGCCTTCACTAAAGGAGCAGGTAGTTGTATCAAAGCAATTACGGCCATCAGTGATAACAATTAAAAAAGTTCCTTTTCAATTAATATATCATAATGAGAATCATTTTTTCGGACATAAAAAAATTTGGATTGATGACTTTCATAAAGTAGAATGTTCCGATCTTGAAAAAACCTTCATTGACTGTTTATTTAAACCTGACTATGCCGGAGGAATTGTTGAAATTGCAAAAGCGATATACCAGTCCAAAGCAAACATCAATTTTGACAGACTTTTAGATTACGCTATCCGGTTTAAGTCTCAGGCGGTAATTAAAAGGCTTGGTTTTATTCTCGAAACGCTTGAAATCGGAAAAAGTATTGTCAGGGAATTGCTTAAGCTAAAAACAACTTCTTATATACTGCTTGATACCGAGCTACCCAAGTCGGGCAAAATGATAAGCAGATGGAGCATTCAACAAAACATCGAAGTTGAAACCATTAAAAAATCTCTCTTTACATGATAAGACCGGGGGAAGTACAGCAAAAAGCCAGGGAAGCAGGTGTGCGCGACCAGCAAATTGAGAAGGATTATGCCCTTGCATGGATTCTGAAAGGTATTGCAGAACACGAACAGCTTTTTAAAGTACTGGTGTTCAAAGGAGGAACTGTACTTAAGAAAGCCTACTTTGAAGATTATCGTTTCTCTGAAGACCTTGATTTCACACTGCTTGACAACGACATTACAAATAAACAGATTTTTGGATGGATCAAAGAAACCTTTGTATACATTAGAGAAGAAGCAAACATTCCTTTGACCTTACTTGATGATAACGAGCATGAAGACGGTGGAATTAATTTCTACATAGGCTACACGGGACCGCTGGGAGGTCAGGCCAGTAATAAGAAAGTTAAAGTTGATATTTCCCGAAGTGAAAAACTTGAATTTGATCCTGTTGTTAAACCGACCTTCCAGACATATTCTGACCTTGATTCTTACAAGTTACTCTGTTATCCACTTGAAGAAATTCTGGTTGAGAAAATGCGTTCAACCATGCAACGCATGCAGGCCAGAGACTTTTACGATCTTTGGTATTTGCTCGAAATACAGAGAATGGATGTTGATTTTTACGTTAATGAATTCCGGAAGAAGTGTGAGGGCAAGGGTCTAAATGCATCAGATTTTCCGAAAAAACTTTCAGAGCGATTGCCACAGTATAAAGGTAGGTGGAATAGTTCATTAGGCGAACAAATAAAGGATTTGCCAAGTTTTGAGCAGGCGGAAAGGGAGACTCTAAGACATCTGAAAAAAGTTTCATTTTAAGGAAAGCAATTTGACATTTACAAAAATATCAGTTAAAAAAAAGACATTGAAAAAGTTGAAAAAATGAAGGATAACATAAAACACGGTATAAATAAACACACTCAACTAGCTGCATCGGATAGTCATTAGTTGAAAAACAATGCTATTTGATGACAATGAATGCAGTTGCTCATTAAATTTCTTGCATAAAAGCAATTGGTAAATACTTTAATTCAAGCCGCAAGTCAAATGAAGGTAAAAGACATTAAAACATTTCGCAAATGGCTAAAACGCCAGGAAAGAATGAATGATAGAGATGAAAACTTTATCGGATATTCTAATACTGGTAAATCAAGTGATGATCCGAATGAGGTCAGAGGCTTTTTTAATGTCTTTCA
>CAZMPB010000285.1:0-3064 GCA_964567775.1 uncultured Bacteroidales bacterium | reverse complement strand
GACTGTCTTTTGGTCTTAATCTGAATGCGATGTATGCGGCCACATCCAATTTTTTCCTGTGGGGAAATGCTGATTCTGCCGCCTATATGCAGCGAACCGATGCGATAACCCATAACAAGGGCTTCCGTGCCAATGTAGATCCTTATTTTTTATACTTTAACAAAAGAGGAAGCAAATATACACTGAAATTAAGATGGTTCCGTACATCCAATCTGTTTCCAAACGAACCTGATAAAAATAATATTTCAGATATTTATTATGGTGATTATCAATATCAACATAATTTTAAGGGAATACACAACCTCACTGCCGGAATTTCGGGAAGTTATTCTAACAGTCAGGCAGAACTTTTCGGAGAACATGATGGGGTGAATATTTCCATTTATACTCAGTACGATGCGAAATTCTGGAAGAAATTATCGATATCCTTAGGCCTTCGCGGAGAGTATTACAGGATTGATACAGCCATTTCTGAGTCAACATTTTCTTTTAAAATAAAAGGAAAGGATCATTCAATGCCGATAACACCTGTTTTTCGTGCAGGAGTTAACTACCAGGCTGCCAAATATACGTTTATCCGGGCTTCATTTGGGCAGGGGTATCGTTTTCCGTCAGTGGCAGAGAAGTTTGTAAAAACAAACCTTGGCGGCCTGAATCTTTTTCCCAACAAACAGTTAAAACCCGAAACCGGCTGGGCTGCCGAAATAGGAATCAAACAGGGCGTAAAAATCGGGAAATGGAACGGATACCTTGATCTTGCGGGTTTCTGGACAGAATATAAAAATATGATGGAGTTTACTTTTGGAGTTTACAAACCGGATACAGCGCTGTATCCTACGCTTGATGATATCGGTTTTAAATCATTGAATGTCGGACATGCACATATCAGCGGGATCGATGCCACATTTACCGGACAGGGGACACTGTTTGGTTTTCCGGCTACGATATTGGCAGGATATACTTATACCTACCCGATCAATTTGGATTATGATGCCGCAGATACCACCGGGAACAGCATGAAAATTCTAAAATACAGATTCCTGCATTCGGTAAAGGTCGACTTTGATATTACCTTTCAGATTTTTACACTGGGAATCGGCATGATATATAACAGCAATATGATAAATATTGATAAAGCATTTGAAGGTGAATTGATTCCAGGGGTCTCCTCCTCGGATTTGCTCCCGGGACTGAAAGAATACAGGGATAAACATAACAAAGGTTATACTGTGGTGAATCTTCGTGGATTATTCGATATTACTGAAACACAAAGGGTAGGGATTTATGTCAATAATTTATTTAATAAGGAATATATGACACGCCCCGGTTTTATGGAAGCACCAAGAAATATTGCAATACAATACAGTCTGACTTTTTGATCAATTGTCCGGGAAAAAGAATATTCTGATCTGTCCGCTCAACTGGGGGCTTGGGCATGCCAGCCGTTGCATTCCGATAATAAAAATTTTAAATCAGGCAGGGCATCATATGGTCATTGCTGCCGGTGATGATGTAACAGCACTGCTGAAGAGTGTTTTTCCTGAAAATGAATTCATTAAGTTTGATGACTATCATATCAGGTATTCTAAAGGGAAAAATCTTGTACGAAAGATTATTTTTCAGATCCCGAAAATTTTATTCAGAATTTTATCAGAACATAATAAACTGAAATCAATAATCAGGCAATACAATATAGATACAGTCATTTCAGATAACAGGATGGGCCTCTGGAATAGGAAAACCCGTTCGATCTATATTACTCATCAGCTATTTATTAAAAGCCCGAAAGAGAATGCGGGGCTTGAACATTTATTAATAAAGATCCACAGGTATTTCATTATGAAATACGATGTTTGTTGGATTCCTGACCTGCCCGGTGATTTTAAGCTTTCGGGCGACCTTTCGGGGAAATATCCTGTGCCTGAAAATACCCGGTTTATTGGCTTGCTTTCTGATTTTTGCGTGGAAAAATCACCCTCTCGGATTAATTTTGAATTTTGTGCCGTTGTCTCCGGCCCAGAACCACAACGGACACTTTTTCAAAACTTACTTTTAAAACAACTGAAACAGTCGGGCAAAAAAGCGGTGATCATTCTGGGTGTGCCATCGGCAAGTGTCATTAAAACAACAGAAGAAAATATTACAATTTTAAATTATCTGCCTCCGTCTGAGATCCAAAAATATTTTATGTGTTCAGATTATGTGATCGCACGCTCGGGATATTCCACCATAATGGATTTGGCAACAACAGGACGAAAAGCAATACTGGTGCCGACTCCCGGACAAACCGAACAGGAATACCTTGCCCGGTATTTGTCGCAAAAAAAAATATTTTACGCTGCTGAACAGGACAATTTCAGGCTGGATGAGGCACTAAAACATGCTGTTGATTATACGGGGATCTGTGTGCCACAGGATTTGGAAAATCTGAAAGAAGAAATTTTAAGTGCATTATAATGACAGGTTATTCTCTTTTTCATTAATTTTGACGAAAGCTATCCAAAATGCTAAAACGTAATAAATGGCTGCTGATAACCCTTGGCGTGATCATCGTGGGTTTTCTGGTATGGTACTATTCAAATATTGTCGTTTATATTCTTGTGGCTGCCGTGCTTTCTGTCATGGGTGGCCCTCTGGTAAATCTGCTCGACCGTATCCGCATCGGGAAAAGAAAATTTCCGCATACGTTGAGCGCAATCACAACCCTTATTGTTATTTATGCCTTGATATTTGGTTTTTTTGCTTTGGTTGTTCCCATGCTGGTATCACAGATTACCACACTTTCATCCATTGACCCTGATGTTTTGCTGACCGGGTTACAAGGGCCAATTGCATGGCTCGAGAATTTTCTGAGAAACAATCAGATAATTCAACCTGAAGATAGTTTTAATGCAATAGTATCTGACAAAATAATGTCGTTTATAAGCCTCACCAATGCTGAAGACCTGGCGGGAACATTATTCGGGGTTGCCAGCCGTTTTATAGTTGCTGTATTTGCTATAGGTTTTATTACTTTCTTCTTTCTGAAACAGGATAGAATGCTGATAAAGACCATCATGCTATT
>CAZMPB010000284.1:0-3065 GCA_964567775.1 uncultured Bacteroidales bacterium | reverse complement strand
ACTAAAAGAATCATTATTGTCTATAACTAAAATGCTCAATTTCAGTTTTTTTATATATTTGCTGTATGCTAGCTGCCGTCAAAAATATGAATTTACTGGGAAAAAAGAAGATACCATTCTTTTTTCTCATTGATTTTGAAATGAAAAAGCCCGTGGTAATACCGCTGAACGAATTGGATCCCTCCGTAATCGTCTTTGAATTTAATAAGCAGAGGGACATTGAACCTATTACCAGTAAAATTGAATTTAAAAAAAATGTTGTTGATATAAAAACGTATAAGGCGGCTTTTGAGAATGTCCAGGTACATCTTCGTGCCGGAAATTCGTACCTGGTAAACCTTACATTCCCGACACTGATCGAAACGGAACTGGCTTTAGATGAGATTTTCACCATAAGCCATGCAAAATACAAATTAAAGTATCTGGATGAATTCGTGTGTTTCTCGCCGGAAACATTTGTGAAGATAACTGATAACGTTATTTTTTCATATCCGATGAAAGGTACGATAGATGCCGCTCTACCTGATGCTGAATCGGCCATCATGAATGATGCCAAGGAAATAGCGGAACATAATACCATCGTGGATCTGATACGAAACGACCTAAGCATGGTCGCAAAAGAGGTACGGCTGAACAGGTACCGCTACATTGATAAATTATATACCAATAACAAAACCCTTTTGCAAGTCAGTTCTGAGATATCGGGCAAACTTCCAGTGGGATGGAATGAGCATATCGGGGACATACTGGCAAAATTACTTCCGGCTGGCTCGGTGAGCGGTGCTCCGAAGAAAAAGACCTTTGAAATAATCCAAGAAAGCGAGAACTATGAAAGAGGTTATTATACAGGTGTTTTTGGTGTTTTTGACGGTGAGAATTTTGATAGTGCGGTCGCTATAAGGTTTATAGAGGAGATCAACGGGAAATTCTACTATAAAAGCGGGGGCGGAATTACCATAAAAAGCGAGGTGCTGTCTGAATACAATGAACTAATTGATAAAGTTTATGTGCCGGTTAATTGAGACAATAAAAATTTTTAAACGGGCAGTTTATAATATTGATTATCACAATCAGCGAATGAACAATTCAAGGAGATCGCTTTTTGGGAACGATGATGTGATCGATCTGTCAAAACATATAGTAATTCCGGAACATCTGGATGACGGAATACATAAGTGCCGGGTAATATATGCTGAAAATATCGAATCGGTGGAGATCTTTCCCTATGTGAAAAGGCAGATAAAATCGCTGAAACTGTTGAATGGCAATGAGATCATGTACTGTTATAAATTTCTCGACAGGCAGGATATTGAAAAACTCTACGGGCAGCGTGGTCATTGCGATGATGTCCTGATAATAAAAAACGGCATGTTGACGGATACCTCTTTTTGTAATATTGCTTTGTTTGACGGCATAAGTTGGTATACCCCTGAACATCCTTTGCTGATGGGAACCCAAAGACAAAAATTACTTGATCAAAAAAAAATGATTAGTAAAGTTTTAGAAGCAGAAGATTTAAAAAATTATTCGAAACTCTGCGTTTTTAATGCAATGATCGAATTCGGGGAGATCGTGATCCCTGTTGAAAATGTCATTGCGTGATTTGAACAGATATTTTAACGTTACTGTCCGATTTAAAAACATATCGTCCCTGACGCTTGTCTGCCGCAAGCAGGGGACTTTTCCTTGCTTTTTCTATTTCTCTACTCGGAATCCTCCCAAAAATTCCGTTACTTTATTTTTTTCTCTTATCTTTTATTTGGAATGATCTTTCAAAATCATAAATCCCAATAATTTTTATTCTTTTTTTTTTGAATATTATGAAAATTCTTATATTTGTAAAGAAAATAAATAGACATGAAAAAAACCATCCTATTATTAGCAACAGCTTTTGTTTTTTATAGCATTTCTGCACAAAACAAAAATGACATTCAAAAATACACATCTCAAAAGCCACAATACGGATTTATTGAGAATAAAGGCCAGATTCATGACCAGAACTATAAAGCAAATCCTGAAGTGACGTATTTGTTATGTTTAGGTAATGGCATGAATGTTCAGCTTAAGGCCAATGGTTTTAGTTATGACACTTATAAAACCGAAGTCAAAGAAAAAATCATTGACGATTCTTATGATAAAATGCAAACAAATAATGAACCGCGAAAAGATATTACTTATCATTTTCACAGGGTTGACGTGGAATTGGTTGGAGCAAATACGAACCCGGAAATTATTGCCGAAGAACCTTCAGCCGATTATCTGAATTATTACAATGCTGTAACCCCTGAAAGAGGGGCAACATTTGTTCGTTATTATAGGAAAATTACATACAAAGATATTTATCCGGGTATTGACATGGTGTTTGTTGCCCGTACCGGGGAAGATAAACCTTTTGAATATACCTTTGTAGTTCAACCGGGTGCTGATGCCAGTTTAATAAAATTACATTACATTGGCGCCAAACAAACCCAATTATCAGAAAATAAAATAAACATAGATGTTGCTCATGGCAGTTTTACAGAAAGCATACCTGCATCCTGGATAAAGGAAACAGATAATAAGCTAAACATAACTTACCGGGCTTTAGAAAAAGATATTTACTGTTTCGAAATACCATCTTACGCTCCAACACAAACCTTAATTATTGATCCAAATCCAAACCTTGATTGGGGAACTTATTACGGTGGAAGTGAGGGTGACGGAGGCGGGGGAATTTCTTGTGATGAAAACGGAAATGTATTTGTAACAGGTTATACTAGTTCTACAACCGGGATTGCAACAAGCGGAGCACATCAAGATACACTCGCGGGTGGCGGCGATGATGCATTTGTTCTAAAATTCAATAATGCTGGTGTTCGTCAATGGGGGACATATTATGGCGGAAATGAGGATGACATAGGATGTGAAATTTCTTGTGATGGAAATGGAAATATATTTGTAACTGGTTATTCAGGATCATCAACTGGGATTGCAACAAGCGGAGCACATCAGGAAACATATGCGGGTGGCGGCGATGATGCATTTGTTGTAAGATTTAACAGTAATGGTGTTCGTCAATGGGGGAC
>CAZMPB010000283.1:0-3074 GCA_964567775.1 uncultured Bacteroidales bacterium | reverse complement strand
CTTCCCACATAAATAAGCGGTATTGAAATTTTACTGTTGAAAGCTAACCTTGGGGACTTCTTTTTCAGCCTGGTCCTGAATTTCAAAGAAAACCTCATCTTTGAAGTTGAACATTCCGGCGATGATATTGGAAGGAAACGTCTGCTTTTTGTTGTTGTAAAACAACACCTGGTCGTTATAAGACTGACGTGCAAACGATATTTTATTTTCTGTAGATGTCAGTTCTTCCTGCAGCGCCAGAAAATTTTGATTAGCTTTCAGGTCGGGATAAGCTTCAACTGCGATATTCAAACGTCCGAGCATGTTCGACAATTCGCCTTCTGCTTTTACCCTGTCGGTCATGTTCGTGGCGCCCATGGCGGCACTCCGCATTTTAGTAATGCTTTCCAGCGTCTGGCGTTCATGAACCATATAGCCTTTCACGGTTTCGATAAGGTTGGGAATAAGGTCGTGGCGGCGTTTCAGCTGAACGTCGATTTGTGCCCAGGCGTTTTTTACCTGGTTTCTCAATTTTATCAGGGAGTTGTACATCCCGATAACCATGAAAAGCAGGATAACAATAATTCCTAAAATAATCCATAAAGCAGTCATAATTTTTCCTCCGAATTTTAATTAATATTAAGATATTATTTTGTATGCAAACATATCATTCAAAAGATGAAGAATTTTGCTGTACTTATCGCCACTACCAAGAGCAAATACTTCTTGTAATTCTCCTGCGTCAAACCAGAATCCATGATTTTTTCGGCATTTGTCAAGTAAAACCCGGTTATTTTTCCCAACGAGCACCTTATTCATTTTTTTTGAACAAACCGGGCAGCGACGTTTCTTTTCAGCATTTTTGAGGTCGGCGCTGAATGATAACATCAGCCTGTCTTTTTCCGTGGAATCTCCGAGTAAAAGCTCCAATTCGCCTTCATCAAGCCAAATACCGCCGCATTCCTGGCAATAGTCAATCTCAATCTGCTGCAATTCCAGCACAAGCATCGGCTTTTTACAAACAGGGCAATCCATATATTGTCGATTTATTTTAAACTCTGTTGAACAAACCAAAAGTACGAATAAAAAACAATTAAAAACTCAGTTTGACAATAATGATCACTAACATATCAAATTCTGTGTCTTTTTTTTTCTGACACTTCGTCGTGAAATGATGAGTGCTGCTCCAATATAAATGTTTGTACAAAAAAGAAACGCTGGGAGGGGCTTATTAGCGCTCACAGCGTCTATACTTTGCGATCCCGGTTGGATTCGAACCAACGACCCACAGCTTAGAAGGCTGTTGCTCTATCCCCTGAGCTACGGGACCTCAATAAGTTACATCCGTGTGTCGATGATTTGAATAACAATTTGCATAACAGAAAAAAGAACGACATTCAGAAAAAACATTTCAACAAACGGAGCGCAAAGATACAAGATTTTTTATTATCTGATCAAAAAGAAAAACGTTTTTTTTACTCCTATAAATAGTATGTTCAAAAACAAAAAAGTAATAGCTGCAACGAAGCCGTGTCATAGCCGCATCCAAAAAAGTAAAAGCTGCGAACAATCGCTGTCAAACCCGAATTTTATTACAAAAAGGGAACAAGAAGTGCATACCAGGGGAATAATTGGGGCGTGCTGAT
Organism: uncultured Bacteroidales bacterium; assembly: GCA_964567775.1. Classification (GTDB taxonomy): domain Bacteria; phylum Bacteroidota; class Bacteroidia; order Bacteroidales; family CAIWKO01; genus CAIWKO01. The sequence continues at coordinate 1,449 of CAZMPB010000283.1, read as the reverse complement.
ATGGTGCAAAAATGGTGTCAAGATACCCAGAAAATAATAAACCCCTGATCATATTGGATGCAGGGGTTTAAGTCCTTTGACTTGTTGATGGTTATTTTACTTTTGAGGCCAGTTCGTTGCCGGCTTTAAACTTCACTACCTTCTTGGGGCGTTTCTTTTCAACAGAGAAATCATAATCACCATCAATACCAATCACATCAAACTCGTTCACGATGGCATTTGCATCCATAAACTGAATTGTGTAGATTTGATTGCGCTGGAGTTTGGAGCAGAAAAACAGAAAGTCGGAGCTGATTACATGCTCTTTTGTTTCTCCGGTGGAAGTGTTTTTTGAAATAACCTTATAAGGAACGGTCGCAAGCAGGTCACCGGGGATGAAGTCTTTTAAATCACCCCAGATTGCTGTGTGGGGATGATGAATTTTCACGCTGTCCGGATGAATCAGTCCATTTTTGAAAAGCAATTCACAATATGAAAGAGTGTCAGGATGGTTGAAGCCCAACCTTGTGGCTGTGGTTTTGTTTTTTCCCGTTGCATCGGTGATATAATACAGAATATTGAACGGCTTGTCCTGATCTCCTTCATTGATGGGTATCATGACTGACTGCTCTGAAGCAGGAAATGTATAATTGCCGCCATAGCTGTTACCATTGGACACTAATATCTGAGGAATAACATGGATCACATCATCGGGATAAAGCTCAGGAAACTTGGTGTAATCATCTATAGAGATTTTGAGGTACCATCCCGTGGCATCCTGGAAACCTGTTGCATGAATGTTTTCCGGCAAGATTATACGTTTTGAGATTTTGAAATCAAAATACAATTCGTCTATATTAGCCGCGAAAAATGCACCCACAGAAGGGCTGTTCATGATGTTTGCCGGTATGTAAGACCTGACATCACGTGTAGGGTCATTGATGATGTTATAAAAGAACATGCCTTCCGACCAGATATTGCTGAAGTCGTAGTTCATCGGCCATTCGGGAAGATTCACTTCATGGATGTAGGTAGAGAAGAAATTTTTAAACGGGAGTTTGCAGATATTGTCGGTATTGAAGGTCGTATCAATCGGCTTTCTGCCAATGGCGGTAAGCCTGATGGAATCAGGATCAATACCATCAGAGTTGATCAGGGTGTATTCAATGTAAAACTGATTAATAAAAGGGTCGTAGGCAGCCCGGAGTATCATCGGGGGCACCAGGTTGCTCCCGGAGAGGAGCATTTCACTGAAACTGATGTTGCCGGAATTATCCACCAGGGGATAGTTTTTCCTGATGGCTTCGGCCCAGGCAGTTGACCTGCCGTTCCGGTTCCTGAAGTTCAGGGGAATAACATTGTCTTTGAAAGGCTGCAATGCCAATGAAAGGTTTTTGATTTTCTGTCGCTGTAGTTGCTGCGCTAATGTGTTTGGGTTTTTTACCATAGGCTGGTACTTTGACACTGTGA
>CAZMPB010000282.1:0-3106 GCA_964567775.1 uncultured Bacteroidales bacterium | reverse complement strand
CCATGCAGGTACAATCGAGCAGGCCGGTTTTCAACTCTTCCTATAATTCGCCGATGCTGAATATTGTTGATAAAGACATTTCTTTTAAATACATCCAGAACCAGGCGCTCGATTACGACGATAATAACTTTTATTCAAACCTTACTTCACTTTTGGCTTATTATGCCTATATCGTCATAGGTATTGACTTTGACTCCTATATGATGAAATCAGGCGGCCAGTTTTTTACCAAAGCTCAGAATATTGTTCAGTTGGCACAGAATACCGCTGACAAAGGATGGAAATCGTTTGAAAGCAGGAAAAACCGCTACTGGCTGGTTGAAAACCTCCTGAACGATTCATACAGCGGTTTCAGGGAATGTCTCTATCTATATCATTTCAAGGGCCTTGACGATATGAAAGAAAATATGGCGAACGGAAGGACTTCGGTGATCACCGCCATGGATAAAATGAGGACCGTGGTCAAAGGAACGCCCAACCTGTATTTTGCTACTGTATTCATGGATACCAAGCGCGATGAGATCATCAACATTTTTTCTCAGGCACCCGCTACGGACAAAAACCAGGTAGTACCTTATCTGAAAGAAATTGATCCTGCACATTCCAACGACTTCAACTCAAAGATTTTGAATGCCAAATAAATATCGGTAACCATGCTTGCACACCTTTCAATCCTGAATTACGCATTGATTGATGTTATCGAAGTTGATTTTCATGCGGGTTATACAGTAATTACAGGCGAAACGGGTGCGGGAAAGTCCATTATCCTTGATGCACTATCACTGATATTAGGCCAGCGCGCAGATATTCAATCCCTGACCGACAAGAATAAAAAATGTGTGATAGAAGGGACTTTCAACATTGAAAAATATAGCCTGAAGAATTTTTTTGAAGCCAATAACCTTGATTACGAACCAGTGCTGATCCTTAGGCGTGAAATAAACCCTGAAGGAAAATCGCGTGCCTTTATCAACGATACGCCGGTATCACTGGCACAAATGAAAGAACTGGGTGAAAAGCTTGTAGACCTTCATTCACAGCACCAGACGCGCCTCATCAATGACGAGGATTTTCAATTGCTCGCCGTCGATAGTTATGCGGATATTTCTAATTTGGTTAAAGAACATGCCGGTCTTTTTGCTGGTTACCGCGAAAAGAAAAAAGAACATCAGAAACTTTGTGATTTAGAAAAGCAGTCGAAAGCCGATGCCGACTATTATAATTTCCTGTTCAGCGAACTGGAAACAGCCGCACTGAAAGAGAATGAACAGCAGGATTTGGAGCAGGAACTGGAATTATTAAATCACGTGGAGCAAATAAAATCTGCATTAAGCAGATCGGTATTTGCAATGGGCAGTAGTGAGAACAGCATTAATCAGCAACTGAGTATTGTATACGGCCAGCTTGCCCAGGTCTCTAAGTTCGACGCAGGCCTTGAAGAAAATGTAAAACGCCTGCAAAGCGCCTGTATCGAGTTGAAAGATATCACCTCGGAAATCGAGCTTATCGAAGAAAAAATAAATTATTCGCCCGAACGATTTGAACTGGTATCACAGCGCCTCAACGAAATATACCGCCTGGAGCAAAAACACCGCGTCAACACTGTTGCCGAACTTCTCGGGATTAAAAACGGCCTTGACCAGAAACTTCAGAATATATCTTCACTCGAAACAAATATTGAAAAACTCGAACTGCTGATCAGCGAAAAAGAAAAGGAGTTACAGACCTCCGCCGAAAGTATCTCTGCAGCGAGAAAAAGTGTTTTTAAAGAGATCGAGCAGAAGGTGGTTCATATTCTGCAACAAATTGGCATGCCCAACGCCCGAATAAAAATTGAACATCAAAAATTATCATCAATAAATGAGAATGGCTTTGATGAGATAAAATTCACGTTCAGCGCCAACAAAGGCTCCGAACTGAAAGAAATAGACCGTATCGCTTCAGGCGGCGAATTATCAAGACTGATGCTTGCCATAAAATCAATCATTTCAAGAAAAAAACTCTTGCCGACCATTATTTTCGATGAGATAGACAGCGGTGTTTCGGGCGAAGTAGCCTCAAAGACCGGCTCCATCATGAAAGATCTTTCAAAAGATATGCAGGTAATCTCGATAACCCACCTGCCACAGATAGCCGGAAAAAGTGATTACCATTACCTTGTTTATAAAAAAGAAGAAAAGAACGCGACTTTTACGCGTATCAAGATACTGAAACCCGAAGAAAGGGTAGAGGTACTCGCCGAAATGCTTAGCGGGAGCAATGTTACCGAGGCATCCATCAAAACGGCAAGGCAGTTGCTTGGTTAGTTTTTGAAAAAAAATTAAGGAGGGTTTTTACAAAATTTATTTTTGAAATAATAGCTCGGTACAGATAACAAACAATTCGTCAATACTAAAATATTTAGAGATGGAATATTGCCGTGGAGATTATTCTAATGGCCGCCAGGCGAAAAAACATTAATGTTTGGAAATTTTGTAATAGTTAAGAACAAATCGTGTCTTACTCCAAACTAAACTTACCAATATGGAAATAGCGAAAAATAAAAAATTCAGATTGTACAGCATTTTTCAGAAAAAAGGCATTACGGGAATAGTATTTATCCTAATGCTTTGCTTGTTTGCAAACATCGCATCTGCACAGGAAAAAATCTTTGTAAGTAAGGAAGCCATGAGGGCTTATCAATCAGAAACGAGGGCTATGGACGGTAAACCCGGCAAAAATTACTGGCAAAACACATCCGACTATAAAATTAAGGTAAAATTCTTTCCTGAAACCGGCATCGTGGAAGGACAGGAAGAAATAACCTATCATAACAACAGCCCGGATACTTTGAAAATGCTGGTCGTGAGGCTTTATCAGGATATGTTCAAAAAAGGCGCTGCAAAAACACTTGAGGTATTTCCTGATGACCTGACTGATGGTGTTCTTATTAAAAGTGTGATAAATAACGGTAAGGCCATTTCTGTTAAAGCTGAGGACAAGCTTATCAACAGAAGAGGTACGAATATGTACATCACCCTTAATGAAGCAATAAAGCCAAAAGCCACCACCAGGATTCCTATGGAATGGAGCTTCAAAGTCCCTTCAAAAACTCAGATCCGCATGG
>CAZMPB010000281.1:0-3113 GCA_964567775.1 uncultured Bacteroidales bacterium | reverse complement strand
AGAATACACAACAAAGAAAGTATCAGTGATATGTTCCATGTATGATTGTGCATCCAAATTTTGTCTTGTCTGGCGAAGGGGTAAGGAATTGGAAACCCCAAACAGCAACCCAGCAGGATGTCATCTGTGAGGTCACCTCAACCCAGACTGCAATTTTTTCCCCGTACAGTGAACCTGTCGAACTACGGTCAAACCAGTGGATGACCATTTAGAACTACTCTCGAAGCCATCGTTCATTGGCGCCTCTAAAAACAAAAAAGTGCGAGGCTGTCGAAGTTCTGAAAACCGTATTGTACTGCGCGTACATGCCTGTGCTAAGCCTGCCGGACGCAAGGATTTGAAGAACGAAGACGAACGAAGAAATTGAAGTTTTTTGAGGTGCCCTACTGATAGTCTATCCCTGCTTTCCTGGCCTGTGCGTGCTGAAACTTCCGGCTTATCATGTACAGGTGTCCGTCTTTACGAAATTTCGCTCCGGTCTGTTTAAAATGAAAAGGTATACCGCGCTGAACACATTGCCTCTGAATATCGAGCACCCAGTCAAAGTCGCATATGCGGGCATCATTGCCCGACTCTCCCCCGACGATGACTTGTTCCACCCAATCACCTAAATACTTCGAAAGGTCTATGCGCTCGAGGAGAGGTTCGCAAACAATCATTTTGTGTTTTACCGGTGCCGCATAAAATATGGGTAAGCGATAATCAGCCCTGTCCTGATTTTCCACAGTGGCACAAATGGTAACATGATCGTATCCGTCGCCCCAGTCATACGGCAGGCATACATTAAACCGGTCTACACGTTTTGTAATCATAAAGAAACTGCAATCTTTACGTTCGCTGATCATACTCCATGCTTCTTTCCTCCAGGCATCGGCCTCATCAAGAAAAAAGTCGGAACTAAAACAGGTAAATATCTCCTCATCAGGCAGCACCTTGTACTCGCCGTTTCTTTTCTTTTTTATGGGCAGGTCAAAGCTCAGTGTCTTTTTGACAACAGAGCTGTCTTTATCATGCCGGCCATCTATTCGGTAAACATAGCAGTTTAAGCAGCCCGCGCTGATCTTCATACAGCCGTGCCAGGGATTCCAGGTAACAGACATGATTTTTTCAATTAAGAATTGTTCTGATTACAAAGGTATTGATTCTTGCAAAACCATAAAAAATACCATCTGATTCAGTACCTTTCTGTTTCAGCATAAAATATTTACTGACAAATATTTTTCAATTTGAAAAACATTTCGTATTTTTGCGAAATACAAAATAAAATTTTATGGAAATAAAAGTTTTAGGCCCCGGTTGCCCAAATTGTAAAACCCTCGAAAAATCAGTTTATTTGGCCCTTGAAGAACTTAATATCGAAGCAAGTGTCGAAAAAGTTGATGATATCGTTAAAATAATGAGTTACGGAATTATGAGAACACCCGGCCTTGTCATCGATGGGAAAGTGGTGATGAGCGGCAAACTTCCCCCCTTAAATGAAATTAAAGAATTGATTCAAAAACATCAGTGAGCCGATGAGCCCTAAACCAAAATTCACAGAACAGCAAAAGCAGATCGCCTTACTCGCAAAAGCCCTGAGCCATCCGGCACGCGTCTATATCATGGAAAAACTGAGCGGCATGAATACCTGCTGCACCAGCGGTGAAATGATCGGTGATATACCCATTGCCCGGTCGACACTTTCACAACATTTAAAAGAACTGAAATTGGCAGGCCTGATCCAGGGCGAAATAGAACCACCCATGATAAAATACTGTATCAACAAAAAAAACTGGGCCACGGCAAAAAAACTCCTTGGTGACTTTCTGAATAACAAAAAAGATTTTGAAAATATTAATTGTTAATACTTTAAACAAATAAAAATGAAACACATTTTATTGATCACTGTTTTTTTTATTTCGGCATTGTTTTATACAGCATGCAACCCAACAGTTAATAAAACTGAAGAAGCGCTAAGCACGGAACCTGTTGCAAAAGCTGACTCTGTCGGCAATATTTCAGAACCGGCAAAGGATACTGCTGGAAAATCAGGCACAGCGGAGGTAAAAAAAGAAAGCCCGCTAGTGTTTATATACAATTTCCATGTTACTAACCGCTGCCAGTCGTGCATTGCAATTGAAGATGCCACGACTAAAACACTCAACACTTATTTTTCTGCTGAAGTTAAACAGGGCCGGATCAAACGTCAGGTATTGAACGTGGACGATGATTTCAACAGGGCGATCTCCGAAAAGTACCAAGCGTTTGGCTCAGGCGTATATGTGACCAGGGTTTTCAAAGGAAAAGAAACCACCACCGACCTGACAGGAGATGGCTTCAAATTTGCTAAGAACAAGGAAGAAAAATTTATAGAAATTTTAAAAAACAAGATCACTGAATATTTAAAATAAGTAAAAATGAAAAAGTTAGCCATCATCACCATTTTACTATCTTTTGCTTTGAACGCTTGGTCTCAGCAAAGTAAGGACACCATCATTTCAAACAACCCACAGAACCTGAAACTGAAAGTTTATTACTTTCATATTACCAACCGCTGCAACACCTGTATTTCCATTGAAAAATATGTCAGGCAGACCATTGACAATAATTTTGCCAAGCAGCTTGAACTTGGTATCGTTGACCTGTATATCCTGAATTGCGAGCTGCCCGATAACCGTGACCTGGTAAAAAAATACGACGCTTACGGAGCGACACTGGCCTTGACTTCATTCGTCAACGGGAAAGAAGACATAAGCGAAGACCTTACCGGTTGGGCTTTCAAAAAAGTACACGACCCTGACATATTTATCGCTGAACTAAAATCAAAGATTGAAGAATTCTTAAAATAATCCGCATGAAAAAAACAGTCTTTTTGTTAACACTCATGTTTATTTTCACCTATGCTGTTTCGCAGAACACCAAAGGACACGCAGAGGTTTTATATTTCAAAACAGATATCTCCGTTAGCATAGACTATACTGCAGAATGCAACCTTCTGGAATCAACCATAGAAAACATAATCAAAAAAAACTATCCGCAAGGGAACGTCATATTCAAAGAGATCAGACTTGCAGTGGACAGCAACAAAGTACTTGTTGACAAGTACCAGGCAAGATCGCAAACAGTTGTTATTG
>CAZMPB010000280.1:0-3126 GCA_964567775.1 uncultured Bacteroidales bacterium | reverse complement strand
AAATTAACTAATTGTTCTGCAAAAGCCTTTAAATCTGCCATTTTATTTAAGTTTTTAATTTGGTTTACAATAGATTACTAATTATTTGTTTTACTCAGGTTTTTCTGATAATGTTTTTACGATACCTGAAATCGTATGCCCACCAGACTGTAAAGCGCTGATAACGTTTTTAGCCGGTGATTGCAGTAGTCCGATGATGTCTCCGATAAGCTCATTTTTAGATTTTAATGCCACAAGTGCCGTTAGCTGATCGTTGCCTATATAAGTCGATTCCTGAATAAAAGCGCCTTTTAAAATTGGTTTTTCCATCTTATTGGCTTTCCTGAATTCAGTGATCAATTTTGCGGGCACGTTGGCGGTTTCGCATACCATTAAAGAAGTGCCGCCTACCAGTACGGGGTATAGTGATTCAAAATTCCGTCCCGAACGCTCCATTGCTTTTTTAAGCAGTGTATTTTTCACAACGGTGAGCTTAATGTTGCGTTTAAAACATAAACGACGCAGATCGTTCGTTTTTGCAACAGTCAAATCGGAAATATCCGTAACGTAAAAGTTACTGACAGACTTCAGCGTATCACTCAAAGCATCAATAACTTTATCTTTTTCTTCTTTTTTCATATATTTCAGATTATTTCCTTGTTAAATAAATTATACAACTGATTTTGTGTCGATCTGGATACCGGGGCTCATAGTAGAAGACATGTAAATGCTTTTAATATAAGTACCTTTAGCCGATGACGGTTTCAACCTTAATATAGTCTGTAGAATTTCCTTTGCGTTATCGGCGATTTTATCGCTGTCGAACGAAACCTTGGCAATTCCAGCATGGATGATACCGAATTTATCAACTTTAAAATCAATTTTGCCGGCCTTTACTTCTTTTACAGCTTTCCCGACATCCATGGTTACCGTACCCGATTTGGGGTTTGGCATTAATCCTCTTGGACCTAGTACACGGCCTAACGCACCGACTTTAGGCATGACACTCGGCATAGTAATAATAACATCTACGTCGGTCCATCCTTCTTTAATCTTGGCGATATAGTCATCGAGCCCGTAAAAATCAGCTCCGGCATTTTTAGCTTCTTCTTCTTTGTCAGGAGTACATAAAACCAAGACCCTGATCGTTTTTCCAGTACCATGAGGCAGGGTAACAATACCGCGTACCATCTGGTCGGCTTTACGGGGGTCGACACCCAAACGCACATCAATATCAACAGAAGAGTCGAATTTTGTCGTGGTGATTTTTTTCACCAATACAGCAGCTTCTTCTAAAGATAATGCAGCGTTTTTATCAATGAACTTTATGATCTCTTTTCTTTTCTTTGTAATTTTAGCCATTGTTCAAATGTTAAAAAGTTTACCACTTATTATATTGTAAAAGGTGGATTTCCCTGAATAGATATTCCCATACTGCGTGCAGTACCAGCAACCATTTTCATTGCTGATTCGATGGTGAATGCATTCATATCAACCATTTTTCCTTCGGCAATCTGCTTCACCTGATCCCAGCTTATGGAGCTGATTTTATTTCGGTTCGGTTCGGCTGAGCCTTTTGTTTTTTTGATTGCTTCGAGTAATTGTACTGCTACTGGAGGAGTTTTAATGATAAAATCAAAGGTTTTATCTTTGTAAACAGTAATGATCGCAGGGATAAGTTTCCCGACGCTGTCTTGCGTACGTGCGTTAAACTGTTTGCAAAATTCCATAATATTCACACCTTTTGCACCTAATGCAGGTCCAACCGGTGGTGAAGGATTTGCTGCCCCACCCTTGATTTGTAATTTGATTATTCCACTTACTTCTTTAGCCATTTTTTTTTATTTTAGCAAAATAAAACAATAAACCGTTATTCTTTTTCGACCTGCATAAAGCTCAGTTCCAACGGTGTTTTTCTTCCGAAGATCTTTACCATCACTTTTAGTTTTTTCTTTTCCTCGTTCACTTCTTCGATGATACCGGTAAAACTGTTAAAAGGTCCGTCAATTACTCTTACAGATTCCCCAATGATAAAAGGTTCGCTGATTTCTTCTCCTTTTTCAGAGAGTTCATCCACTTTTCCTAATATTCTGTTCACTTCGGTGGTTCTCATTGGAATAGGTTCACCTTTTGAACCCAGGAAGCCCAATACGCCGGTAACATTCTTAATAATATGAGCTACTTCACCAACTAGTGCGGCTTCGATGAGTACGTAACCAGGAAAGAAATTTCTTTCCTTACTGATCTTTTTACCTTTTCTTACCTGGTAAACTTTTTCTGTAGGTATAAGTACCTGAGAAACAAAGTCCTGAAGGTTCTGGTGATTGATCTCACTTTCAATCAATTCCTTAACCTTCTTTTCTTTGCCACTGATGGCTTTAACTACATACCACTTTTTTACTTGATCGCTCATAAATTAAACTCCATTGGGAGATACGAAATGAAATTGACAGAACAACGCTTTTGATAATAATACTAAAACAGTGTATAAAACTGTTTCAGCAAGGTACTGAATGATATGTCCATCAGATATACCACAATAGCGATAATAACGGAAGCGATAGACACAACAATTGCACTATTTTGAAGCTCTGACCATGTAGGCCATGAAACTTTATGTATCAATTCGTCGTAACTTTCTTTAATATAATTTTTTATTTTTTTCATAAAAAGCTTTTATTTGCACGGGTGGTAGGAGTCGAACCCACAGCCTACGGTTTTGGAGACCGCCACTCTACCAATTGAGCTACACCCGTTTATAGTCACATAACAAGCTTTATAATAACTATAGGTATTCCGGAAGAACCGGAACACCTAAGTTATCGTAATTTATTATTCAATAATTTCAGTTACCTGTCCGGCACCAACTGTTCTGCCACCTTCGCGGATAGCAAAATGGAGGTTCAGTGTTAATGCGATCTCGGAAATCAACTTAACGTCGATGACCAGGTTATCGCCAGGCATTACCATTTCGATACCTTCTGGCAAGGTGATTTCTCCTGTAACGTCGGTAGTCCTGAAATAAAACTGTGGACGGTATTTGTTATGGAACGGTGTGTGACGTCCACCTTCTTCTTTTTTCAGGATATAAACCTGAGCTTTGAAGTGGGTGTGTGGTTTTACTGAACCCGGTTTTGCAACAACCAT
>CAZMPB010000279.1:0-3147 GCA_964567775.1 uncultured Bacteroidales bacterium | reverse complement strand
TTCCATATCCTGTCCGTGCCTTAGTGTACCCATGCCTCCAATGGTTTCATAAACTTTTTTTGAGATGCCCATGTTGAAACTCCGGGGATAGAATTTCTTTTGTACCGACTTGGTACTTCCCCGTGTACCGCCGGTGCCGATGAATGAGGTCATGGAATAGTTGATGGCTTTTAACAGAGGTGAAAAACTTTCGTGGCAGGTGTCCGGGCCGCCCCAGGCGTCGAGAGGGTTTTGGCTAAGGTGTTCGTCAATTTTTCTAAGCCATTCGGGTGGGAACATACAATCGGAATCCACAAACATAAAATAATCCCCCTGGGATTCGCTCATGCCATGGTTGCGGGCTTCGCCGGGGCCTTTGTTCTGCTGGTAAAGGTAACGGATATTCAATCCTGTGGCCGACTCATAGCCTTTAAGAAACTTCTCCGTATCATCTGTAGAGCCGTCATCAGAAAAAGCAAACTCAAATTTTTCTCTTGGAAAATCAAGGCCTTCCGCCGAGGCAAGCAGTTCCTTCACTTCCTCCAGCCGGTTGTAGGTCGCAATTATTATTGAATATTTCATTCCTTTTTTCTTATTTGTTCTGTGTCTTTGTGTCTTTTCCCCCCAGGGCTTCTTCGATGCGAGAAATTAATCTGTTTTTAAATCTTCCTTTTGCGTCTTTTCGTCTCTGCGAGAAATTAATCTGTTTTTATTTCTTCCTTTTGCTTCTTTTCGTCTCTGCGGGAAATTAATCGGTTTATTAATCTTCGCTCTGCCTCTTGCCCCTTTGCCAAAATAACCTATTTGCCTAACCACCTCCCGATAGCTATCGGGACAGCCTACCCCCCTAACAGCCTAACCCCCTAACCCTTAACCTCCTAACCTCCTAACAGCCTAACCTCCTAACAGCCTAACCTCCTAACAGCCTAATAGCCTAATAGCCTAACCTCCTAACAGCCTAACAGCCTCCAGCCTCCAGCCTCCAGCCTAAAAATACCCCCTCAAATCTACCTCTTTCTTCTTAAAATTATCCCCGTCAATATACATTTTCTGCCAAATAGCTAATCCCGTAACAATCCACAAATAATTATAATGCCAGCGCATCTTTGGATGCGGCGAATGATCAAGTATCCTCTTAATATAACGATAGTTGAAAATTCCTTGTTTCTCAATGAATTCAGGTGTGAGTATCGCTTCTGCCGTGCTTTTCAGATCTTTCTGGAACTGTATATAAGGATTGACGCTGAATCCCCACTTTTTTTTGTTGATGATCTTCGGTGGAAGCTTTTGTGCCATGGCTTTCCGAAACAGGTATTTTGTCTGGTTGTTCTTAATTTTCAGATGAACAGGAATCGAAAACCCGAAATTCACCAGGTCAAGATCAAGGAAAGGAACCCGTTCTTCAACGGAATTTGCTAATGACATGCGGTCTTCCGTCAGCAGATAATCATTCACCATTTTGCTCTGAAACTCTGTGAACAACACTTGATCCAAGGCATTCAGGTTTTTCGAACGTTCAAAAAATCCGTCAAATTCAGTATGGACTTTTTGCCATTGCTCCTGCATCTGTTTGTAGAAATTCTGATGATAGATCTCTTTGTAAAATCCGTTATCATAATCCCACACGTTGCGCAGGATCAGATAAAAACGCTCGATATCGCCTATGGCAAGTATCATCTGAAGGCCACGCCGGTATTCGTCAATGGATAATGTATGCGTGGGGCTTTGCATTTTAAATAGTAACTCCGATTTCAATCGAAGTACACTTTGCAGCCATGCCGGAGCATGCTGATGGTATTTATTGAAAGGATAAATGAATTTATGAATATCGTATCCGGCAAAAAGCTCGTCACCGCCCAATCCGCCCAGGACAACAGTAATATCTTTCCTGACAAATTTCGACATGTTGAAACCCTGCAACAGGTTTATTTTGGGCTCTTCGGCATGCCAGATCACCTCGGGGAATTGCTGCATAGGGTTTAAAGTCAAGCTGAGCGTATGGTGGTTCGTGCCGAAATGTTTTGCGATTTGTTCTGCATCGGGAAACTCATCTGTGGGCTCGTTGAAGCCCATGGTAAACGTGTTGATCTGCGACACGCCCAGTTCGTGCATTTTCTGAACGATGGTCGATGAATCCATTCCTCCCGAAAGGTAAACGCCTAAAGGTACATCGCTCATCAATTGCCTGTCAACAGCCTGTTTGATGTAAAAGTGCATTTTTTCAACGGCTTCCTCTTCAATCATTTTTGAATCCACTTCGGGTTTTAGTTCCCAAAAGCGTTGAATATGGATCTGGCCGTTTTCGAACAATAAAAAATGAGCCGGAGGCAGTCGTTTTATTCCTTCAAAAAGTGTCTCATTTCGTTGCGTATAACGCAGGTTGAGGTGGGAGTGGAGCGCATTATAATTTATGTTTCTGCTGACAGCCGGATGCAGCAATATACTTTTTTGTTCCGAGCCAAAGATGAGCAAACCATTGTTAAAGTAGTAATGCAAAGGTTTTACACCAAAATGGTCACGCACCAGCATCAATCGGTCTTTGTTCTTATCTAAAAGTGCAAAAGCAAAAATACCGTTCATTTTATGAAAAAAGGTGCTGCCTTCTTCCTCGTATAGATGCACAATAACTTCTGTATCGCTGGTGGTGTAAAAGGTGTGGCCTTTTTGTAAAAGTTCTGCTTTTAGTTCTTTATAGTTGTATATCTCGCCGTTAAAAATGATGCAGATACTTTTATCTTCGCTGAAGATAGGCTGGTTGCCGGTGTTCAGGTCGATGATAGAAAGGCGGCGGTGGCCTAAACAAAAATCTTTGTGGTTGTACACAGCAAAATCATCCGGCCCGCGGTGCTCAATGATTTTGAGCATATCCACCATCAGTGAACTGTTGTCCTTGTTTTTTTCAACGATGCCGCAGATACCGCACATGAGACAGAGTTATTAGTGAGCAAAGATAAAACTTTTAAAGGGAAATTCAGCACAGGGAATTTTGAAATAGAATGAGGCTATTAATATTAAAATTATCAAGTAGATGAATTTTTTGTCAAATTTGATCGTACTTTCTTGACCTTTATGAAAATAAGCAAACTGAGTGAATATTGTTTTTACATATCATCCTTAGTACATGACAAAACTCGTAACTTATTGATAATGTTGATAATAATGTTAATA
>CAZMPB010000278.1:0-3161 GCA_964567775.1 uncultured Bacteroidales bacterium | reverse complement strand
AATATCATCAATGTTACCATGAGGCTCGTTACCTCCTCCGAAAGAACACGCACTACTGCCGATGTTGCCGATCAACTTCGTAATTATCTGGAGACCATTCCGGAAATAGTAAAATACAATGTTACCGCCGGAAGTAGCATGAATATGATGGGTGGAGGAAGTACCGTAGATCTTCAGATATTTGGATACGATTTTGACCAGACCACGGCCCTTGCCAATGATCTGGCAGAGAAAATCAAGAAAATTGAAGGCGCCAAAAATGTGATCATCAGCCGTGAAAAATCAAAACCTGAATTAAGGGTAACGCTGGATAAAGATAAAATGTCTCAGAACGGATTAAGTACTGCTGTTGTTTCCACCATGATCCGTAACAGGTTCCTGGGCTTGACAGCCACTCAGTTCCGTGAATCAGGAAATGAATATGATGTGTTGGTACGATTTGAAGAAAAGTACAGAAGTTCCATAGTCGATATAGAAAATATAAGCATCCCCAGCGCCACGGGTATGATCAAGCTGGGAGATATGGCTAAAATAGAAGAGTTCTGGTCACCACCAAATATTGAAAGAGAACACCGCGAAAGGGTGGTTACCATTAAAGCTACACCATATAAAGTATCACTGGGCGAATTGGCAAACAAAATCAAAGCAGAGGTGAAAAAAGTTGATATTCCTTCCGGTATCATGATGAACGTAGGCGGTTCTTACGAAGACCTCGAGGATTCTTTCAAAGACCTGGCGCTGCTGCTATTGTTAAGCCTTGTACTCGTGTACCTTGTAATGGCATCTCAGTTTGAATCACTCAAGATGCCTTTGATTATCATGGTATCAGTACCTTTTGCTTTCACCGGCGTTATTCTTGCCCTGGTACTGACAAAGACGACATTAAGTATCATTGCCGCCTTAGGTGCCATTCTGCTTATTGGTATCGCCGTTAAAAATGCCATAGTGCTGATCGACTTTACTAACCTGATGCGCGACCGAGGAAACAGCCTTGATGAGGCTATATTGAAGGCCGGACAGTCACGTTTACGACCGGTAATTATGACTACCGCCACTACTATTTTAGGTATGCTTCCGCTGGCGCTCAGCACGGGTGAAGGATCCGAAATATGGAAACCGATGGGCATCGTGGTGATTGGCGGCTTAGTATTCAGTACACTTGTTACCATGATCTTAGTTCCTGTGGTTTATCGTATCGTAGTGAGAAGAACCGAGAGAAAAGCGAAAAGAGAAGCGGTAGCTGTTATGAATTCAATTGATATTTAAAATTATTCCACATGAAAGCAATAATGATCGTATATAATCAGGCAATGACTGAAAAAATTGAGTGTTTATTGGAAATGCTAAATATCCGAGGTTTCACGCAATGGCCTATGGTCTATGGCACGGGAACAACCGATGGCGAACCCAGAATGGGTACTCATACCTGGCCTGAAATGAATTCAGCTGTTCTGACCATTGTCAATGATGAACTTGTAGATACTGTTCTCGAAAAAATAAAAAAGTTAGACTCAATCAATAAAGAGATTGGTATCCGGGCTTTTGTCTGGAATGTGGAAAAATTTGTGTAGCCAGTCTTAGCCGGTTTTTGTTCTGTTTGAGTTTTGCATAATATCAGGTGACTTTTATTGATAACTTTGCGGCCTGGTATAATAAATCGGGGCTTATGAAAGAGCGGATATGGAATAAGGATTTTATTTTCCTTATTTTGTCGAACTTTTTGATGTACATTACCTATTATGCAATACTTGCGGCCCTGCCAATATACCTGGTCCATGATCTTCATGCTTCAAAAATGCAGGTCGGGGTGGTTGTCGGCGCCTACACTATTGCTTCGGTGCTGGTACGTCCGTTCTCGGGTTTTGCACTCGACAGATTTGGCCGCCGTACTGTATTTTTACTGGCACTGATAATATATTCGCTGTTATTTGCAGGATACCTGATTGCCATAACCATCACCACTATCATACTGCTTCGGTTTGCACAAGGCCTGGCCTGGGGATTTACCACGGTCTCCGGATCGACGATAGCTGTCGATATTATTCCAACATCGAAAAGGGGTGAAGGTATCGGCTATTTTGCACTGTCAACAACGCTGGGCATGTCTGTTGGCCCGGTTATCGGATTGTTTGTTTGCCACGAATGGGGGTATGTGGCCATGTTCGTAGCGGGATGTATCATTG
Organism: uncultured Bacteroidales bacterium; assembly: GCA_964567775.1. Taxonomy (GTDB): domain Bacteria; phylum Bacteroidota; class Bacteroidia; order Bacteroidales; family CAIWKO01; genus CAIWKO01. The sequence continues at coordinate 978 of CAZMPB010000278.1, read as the reverse complement.
GTGCGGCAAGCCTCGCGTGTGCTTATGCTATTCATATGCGCAAACGGTTTGTTGTCGGGAAACGAATCAAATTAGAACGGAACAGTTTGTTCGATAAAAACTCCATCCGCCCCTCAATGAATGTATTTATAACTATGATCGCTTATGGCGGCTTACTGTCGTTTATTGCTCTTTACGGGCAGGAATTAGGAATTGAGAATTCCTCACTGTATTTTTTAATTTTCTCGGCTGGTATTGCTGCGGCCCGTATTACCTCAGGGAAAGAGTTTGATAAAAATGGCCCCCGAAGGATTATTACGCTATGTATTATTTTGCTGATCATAGGATTTCCTTTGCTGGCCCTGGCGAAAAATGCCGTACTTTTTTATATCTCTGCAATAATTATCGGATTTGGCAATGGCGTCATTTTTCCGACATTTCAGTCGATGGTGAATAATGTGGCAGATCCCTCGCACCGGGGAGCAGCAAATTCAACGCTTTATACCGCTGTTGATCTCGGAATGGGCCTCGGGATGATCATGGCCGGATTCATTGCCCAACAAATATCCTTATCCGCGATTTTTTGGACAAGCACTCTGGTATGTGCGGCAGGTTTGTTGTTTTTTCGATTTTTTGTTCTTGGGTTTTATGAGAGGAATATCAAATAAAACAATTTTGTCTGCTTCAGAAAACGATATACCTTATTAAAAAACACCTAGAGCAGACTCTTCACTACCATAGTAAAGACAAGCACTCCGGTATTGTTGAAAAAAAAAGTCCCGGATTGCTTCGGGACTTTTTTTAAACTTGATGCAATGTTATTTGACCGTCTTTACTAATTCAGAACCAGCTTTAAATTTCACGACTTTTTTAGCTTTAATGCTGATTGGTTTTCCTGTCTGAGGATTACGGCCTTTTCTGGCATTTCTTTTCGCAACTGAAAAAGATCCGAAACCTACCAAGGCAACTCTTTCACCTTTTTTCATTCATGCATATGAA
>CAZMPB010000277.1:0-3171 GCA_964567775.1 uncultured Bacteroidales bacterium | reverse complement strand
CGACCCTTAACTGCGCGAAGCTTGCTGTTATTATCAGGCTAAAGACAATCGCAAATATGATCCGTGTTTTCATTTTGACTTATATTATTTGAATGGCATAAGGCAAAATCTGTTCCAAAACGCACACACTATTGCATTGCGCTGTTTTTCAAACAACTATATTAACAATTTTTCTTGGAACGACGATCACCTTTTTTGTTGGTTTACCGCCAAGCCACTTTTCGGCATCTTTATGCTGAAGGGCATTTTTTTCAACTTCTGCATTGGACATATCTACGGGTAACTCAAGTGTAAAGCGCATTTTTCCATTGAATGAAACGGCATAAGTACAGGTATTCTCTACAATATATTCAGGGATGAATGCAGGAAAAACAGCTTTGCTGATACTATCCTTATTGCCGAGCAGGCTCCATAATTCCTCAGTAATATGCGGGGCATACGGTGAAAGCACCACGGTAAAATCGCTCAGTATGGCCCGTTTGTTACACTTGAGTTCTGAAAGTTCATTTACACCTATCATGAACGTACTGACGGCGGTATTAAAGGAAAGCCGCTCAATATCTTCCTGAACCTTTTTAATGGTTTTATGCAAAACCTTCAGTTCATCTTTTGTGGGTGCTTCATCCGAGACGCAAAAATTATTCTCATGGTCGTGAAATAATCTCCAGAGCTTGCGCATAAAACGGAATACACCCTCTATGCCTTTGGTATCCCAGGGTTTGTGTTGCTCCAGCGGGCCGAGGAACATTTCATAAAGCCGTAAGGTATCGGCTCCGTATTTTTCTACAAGATCATCGGGAGTTACGACATTGTACTTTGATTTGGACATTTTTTCCACTAAGGGTTGAGTAAAGAACTTATCAGATCCCTCACGCGTTCTTGTAAATACACCTTTTTGCCAATAGCCTCCTTCACATTCAAAAACATAATCTTTGAACTCAGGCATCCATTTAGTAAATCCTTCAATATTTAACTGGGAATTATTTGTTAAGCTAACATCCACGTGCCTATTCATTGGATAAGGAGACATTGGCAATTCTTCTAAATTCCTTTCAAGGATATCATAACTTATAAAACGATTATAGAACTCTAAATTATTTAATACATTTTCCCATTCTTCTTCAGTATGTCTTGGTTGAGTAGACCACATATTAAATATTAATTCTGACACGCCCTGTATCATCCCCTGATTGATCAGCTTTTTATAAGGTTCGTCTTTGCAAACAAGCCCAAGATCAAATAAAAACTTGTTCCAGAACCGTGAATAGATCAGGTGTCCTGTGGCATGCTCGGCACCGCCGATATACAGGTCCACATTTTCCCAGTATGTGTTTGCTTCTTTTGAAAAATATTCCTTGTCGTTGTGCGGGTCCATATACCGTAAATAATAGGCGCTGCTGCCCGCAAAGCCGGGCATGGTATTGGTTTCAAGCGGATAGCCCTCCTTTGTTTTCCAGTTTTTTGCACGTGCCAGCGGCGGTTCGCCTGTTTCGGTAGGCAGGTAAGCATCCACAGGCGGCAGCTCCAAAGGCAGTTCCAATTCGTCAAGCGTATAGGGTATTCCATTTTTATAATAAACCGGAAAAGGTTCGCCCCAATAACGCTGACGGCTGAAAATAGCATCACGCAAACGAAAATTTATTTTACCATAACCAATGCCTGTTTCTTCCGCTTTTTTTATTACGGCCTTCGCGCCATCTGTAGCTTTTAACCCGCTGATGAATCCCGAATTCACGCAGATACCTTCTTTGGATTCATAAGCTTCTTTTGTAATATCACCGCCTGAAATAACTTCTTTTAAGGGCAAACCAAAATGATGTGCAAAAGCCCAGTCGCGACTGTCGTGAGCGGGAACAGCCATTACAGCGCCCGTTCCATATCCTGCCAGCACATAATCACCAACCCATATGGGTATTTCTTCGTTCGTGAAAGGATTGATCGCGTAAGCCCCGGTAAATTCGCCTGTAATTCTTTTTACATCAGCAATGCGCTCGCGGTCGCTGCGGTTTTTGGTTTCGGTAATGTATTTATCAACTGTTTCACGGTATTCATCGGTAACAATCCGGCTGACATATTCATGTTCGGGAGCCAGTGTCATATAGGTTACGCCAAATATCGTATCGGGGCGTGTAGTGAAAACCTTAATTCTGAATTCTGAATTCTGAATTCTGAATTCGATCATGGCGCCTTCCGACCGGCCTATCCAGTTGCGCTGTATCTCCTTGATGGATTCATGCCAGTCGATCGTATCCAGCCCTTTCAACAGCCTGTCGGCATAAGCAGAAATTCGCAGCAGCCATTGTTTCATCGTTTTTTTCAACACGGGATGCCCGCCACGTACAGAAAATCCTTCGCTTACCTCATCGTTAGCCAGAACGGTACCTAAGGCAGGGCACCAGTTGACCATGGTGTCGGCCAGATAGGCAAGGCGGTAATGCATCAACAGTTCCTGTTGCTCCTGTTCGCTCATCGCGTTCCATTGGGAGGCGGTAAATTCGGATGTTTCGTTGCAAGCCGCTTTAACACCTACATTCCCGCTATTTTCAAATTCCTTTATTAACTCAGAAATTTTTTCAGCCTTATCGGTTTTTTTGTTGTACCATGAATTGAAAAGTTGGATAAATGTCCACTGTGTCCATTTGTAGTAGTGCGGGTCGCAGGTGCGCACTTCGCGGCCCCAGTCGAACGAAAAGCCGATCTTATCAAGCTGTTCGCGGTAACGGGCAATATTTTTTTCGGTGGTAATCGCGGGGTGCTGGCCTGTTTGGATGGCATATTGCTCGGCAGGAAGCCCGTAAGCGTCGTAGCCCATAGGGTGCAGCACATTAAAACCTTTTAGCCGTTTGTATCGTGCAAAAATATCCGATGCGATATACCCGAGCGGATGGCCTACATGCAAGCCTGCTCCCGAAGGATAAGGGAACATATCCAGCACATAATATTTCGGTTTTACGGTGTTGATCTCCGCTTTAAAAGTTTTGTGTTCGCTCCAGTATTGTTGCCACTTCTGCTCTATTTCCCTGAAATTGTAATCCATAAACTCTGCAAATTTTTTATAAAACAAGCTGCGAAGTTATGAAATTATAGTGAGAGGATATGGTGCGATTAGTAAATTGTTCAGGGTTGTTCAATTCTAAAAATAAAAAAGACGTTTCAATTAATGAATGTTAA
>CAZMPB010000276.1:0-3196 GCA_964567775.1 uncultured Bacteroidales bacterium | reverse complement strand
GGGGTAATCCGAATAGGTATCATTCATTTTAAAAATACCGTTTACCGAAAGTCCCCCGAAAGTTCGTTTAATGTTTGATGCTGCATTTTCTGTGAGGATGTTAACCATTTCGTCCTGTCCTTCCATCGGGGGATTCCAGCTTTGATTGATGGTTGACATTAATGTTGCCACAGCACCTGTCGGATTTCCCCCGCTGGTTGCTCTCAACCATGCTTCTGCAAAACAAGTTGTTGCTGTAAAATTTCCATTCACACAGGCAACAGACCAGATGAAGGGCCACATAGTGGTATTTGTCAGGGCATTGACCTGGGTATTTGAAAATCCGGTGGTTGAAAATGCTGTGTTGGAACCATGTCCTGTATAAGTAACAATTCCGGATCCGTTATTTATCTCTGTTGTAAGCTGAGCGGCTGTGGCATTGCCGCTGGCGTCAAGACCACCCTGGCTGCCGTCAAATAATTCGGCACGGCTGGTATAGGTGAATCCCATCATTTGAGTTCCGAGATTACGCTGATGGGCATAATCGTATTCGTTGTCATCACCGGGGCCCTGATCAGAACCGATATTCACGGCATGGTTAAATTTTCCGGCAACAGTGGAAGGCGTTTTCTCGTAACGGATAGTCCTGTTAACCTGCGTTGTTACATGTTCTGATGTTTCGGCAGAAAAACGGCCTACGAAAAATTCCTGGTAGTGATCATTACCAACAATATAAGCGTATGAAGGATCCGAACCGCCACCCGAAACGGTGAAAGTAGGTATCTGAGTGGCATCGCCTACCAGCAACAAAAATGCAAGCCCATTGTTGTTGTAATAATTGGTAACATAGGTTTTGATTGCAGCAGCAGTGGAACCGGCAGTTGTTTTGCTAACCATAACAGTGGGAATTCCTTCGTCGTTTTTCCAGTCAACAAAAGGCTGCATGGCATTCATAAACGCATCGTTACAGATGACCAGCATATTTCCGTGTTCATCAAGAGGCGTATATTTATAATTACTATGATAATTCAGAAACTGATGGTCATAAATATAGCTGAATTCTCTTTCAACTTTTGATAAGGGCTGCGTTCTGAGTAAAGGATTTACAACAACGCCCTGGGCTTCATGCACGTTGACGGAAATGTTATTGTATACACGTAAAACTTTTGTTACAGGATTGTATTGAAATGGGTACGTATTTACTGTTTGCCCCCTGAAATCCCGCAGGATATATGGCTCTTTCAACTCGGCAAGTGTACCGGGATAAAATTGATTCTGAGTGTAGGAAGGGCCATAAGTATATGGAACTGTTGATGGATCGATATCGCGTGTAAAGTTCCCTTTTGACGGAGCTATATCAACATTTTGATACTCAACAAAATTGGAGTAAGTAACAACAACCTCCATATTCTGGTTGTCGGGAACAATAAGCGATGTGGCAACTTTTGGCAAATCCGGAGCCCCGGCTTCGAGTATCCGTGTGGAATTTTCAAGGCTGATGAATGTTTTCTGGCCTTGCGGCGTCGTAACATTTTGAGTGAAGTAGCCTTTTACATCCACATTGAATGAGGAGTTTGAAATATCTGCTGAGGTCAGAACGACTTTAGCGGGCAATGGGTTAGCCGAATTGATATTTATCCAATTCTGAGCGAATAAAGATACGCTCAGGCTAATAAAAAGAATCAGAACACTTAATTTTTTCATGTACTATCTATTTAATTATTATTATTTTTTTGTTTATTTTCTGATGGTCGGTAATAAATTCAAAATTGTAAATGCCCGATTGATACTTACTAGCATTAATTATTATATTATAATTTCCCTGCTGTTTGAAGTTATTGTTTAATATCACATCGATCAGACGTCCGTTCATATCATACATTTTCAGACTGACATCCGATGATTTGGTGATGTTGAAATTGATGTTGGTGAAGCCGTTGGAAGGGTTGGGGTAACAAGTAAATGCAGTATTGTCCATATTATTTTCATTCACAGAACTGCTTTTCATTACAGGCGGAAAAATAATATAGTCTAACCAGGCACAATCTTCACCATCGGCTACAGACACATCCTTGTTATAAATCCATTTAAATGTGTGGTATCCTGCTGTTACAGGGTAGGCGGCTTTTGTAAACGAGGCATCTATTCCATCCCATTTATCTTTAGAGGTACCATCAATTATAAAATCCAGATAGTCATACCAATTGTTTACCCAGGTGCTGTGCTCGCAGGAAACTTTTTTCCAGAAAGATATCGTATCTGCAGTTAATACCTCCATATTTACAAACATTTCCGTAGTCTGGTTGTCGCCAATGGCTCCGGATTTTGCCATATAAAGACCTTCATAAGGTGAAACATTCGTATTAGTCCATGGAATATCCCCGCCAAACTGCCATTCGAATTTTGTAAAATCGCCTGTTTCAAAGTCTTCCATTGCCTGGCCGACATTTATGCTATAATGAGCGGTTTTTATGTATGCTCCTGATTGCAATGTGTAGACCAAGTCAACAACTGCCGAATCAGGCAGCGTCGGAGAAACGGTAATGTTAAAAACAGCCTTGGTTGTCGTTCCTTTGTCGAGCGAATTGAAATTGAATACACTATTTGTAATGGTAATATCGGGGTTGGTTGTTGTCAGTGTTCCTGTTGTGGCAGTCGCATTGCTGTGGCCTGTGTTTGACGAAAGGATTTCTATTTTACAATTTTCCGAGGGGTCAAACATGTGGTCGTTATTTCCGAGAGAATCATTGATGGAAAAATCCCCGATAAGAAGATTCGGCGCAAGGATAGTGAGATTGTATACCGAATTCCATGTGTTACTGTTGTTATCCTGAATGGATAAGGTAAAAGCGGCTACATGCAGATCAGGAACATAGCCGGCAGTTGTAAACGTATAAGCATTTGTCTGCGTAGAGGTACTGTTTGAATTAATGGTTCCCCATGATTGTGAATTGTCGGTGATTGTTACATAAGGGTCAGTAGAGCTTAAAGTAGCATTAACCGCATTGGCATTGGCGGCCCCGTAATTTTTCAAAGTCACATCTAAAACGACATTTTCATTATAATCGACCAGTGTATCCCCGTTTCCGCTGGTATTAACATGATTTTTCGTGTACAAAACATAGGGGCCTGTTGGTGAAGCAACAACGACGGTTCCTGTATATGGTTGTCTGTTCTGGCAGGTAACTACAATATCAGCGACACCCGGCACCGAGAT
>CAZMPB010000275.1:0-3270 GCA_964567775.1 uncultured Bacteroidales bacterium | reverse complement strand
ATGCAGAATACAAACAACTTATCACAAAGCCCGGTGAGATATTGATTAAAGAAACATTAGGCAAGATAGAAGTTGGTGTCGACCTTGCAAAGGTGATACAGATAAAGCACATTTATTTCGATTTTGATAAATATTATATAAGGCCTGACGCCAAACCGGAGCTGGATAAAATTGTCAAGATCATGAATGAATATCCGACTATTGTTGTAGAATGTGGTTCCCATACCGACTGCCGCAATACATACCCCTATAATGAAGTGTTGTCGGACAACCGTGCCAAATCAAGTGTAGCTTATATTGTAAGCAAAGGTATCGATCCAAAACGCATCACCGGCAGGGGTTACGGCGAATACCGGCTTTTTACAAACTGCCCTTGTGAAGGACCGCAGGAGTCAGCCTGTTCAGAAGAAGAACATCAACTAAACCGCCGTACTGAATTTATTATCACCGGCTTTATCGACGGTATGGGAAATGTGAGCATTAAAAGTGAAAAGGGTGAAAACATCCACACCGACCCCAAACCTAACAGGCCGCGCAAGAGTTTAATGACGTTCAACAACTTTAAACAATCAGAAAAAAACGAACTTGTTTATCGTATTCAGATATTGGCAGTAACGGAAATGCTTTCGGATGACTATTTTTTCAAGGGATTATCCCCTGTTGAATACTACAAGCATAAAGGATTTTACAAATATACCTGGGGACAAGCCAATGATCTTCAGAAAGCAACACAGCTATTAGAATTCGTTAAATCGACAGGAATTCAGGATGCTTTTATCGTTCCTTTTTATAACAACGAAAGAATAACGATGGAAGAAGCGGAAAAAATAAAACAACAGTAAGAGAACTATTATTATAGTACCAAAGAGGCTTGCTGATTCGCAGGCCTCTTTTTTTAGGGACAACCACGATTCTGTATGAAAAAATTTCTATTGCGTTGTTAAAAGATTACCCAATAATTCAATTTAGCTATTTTAACAAATTAGCTTCTGAAGTGATGGCAACATTCAAAGCTCTGGAAATAACGCAATTTTTTTCTGCCGCCTTGGTAACGGCAACAAATTCCTCAGCACTGATACCAGCTACTGAACCTGTAATCGATAAGTGTATGGCCATAATTGTCAATCCTTCCATGGTCAGCCTTGCCACCGTATCCAGTGAAGCAGGATTTAAGCCTTTTTCAGTCAGCATGGCGCCGACAGACATGGTAAAACAGCCGGCATGTGCGGCAGCCAATAGCTCTTCAGGATTAGTTCCTTTTTCACCTTCCACAAAACGGGTTTTGAAACTGTAATTTGTCTCGTTTAATATTCCGCTTTCTGCGCTTAATGTTCCTTTACCCTCTTTAAGGGTTCCTTGCCAATGGGCTTTTGCTATTCTTTTCATAGTTTTTTTTCTAATTTGTGAATTACATTTAATCATTTTATTAATCCGAATACAGCACAACCCCTTTCAAATACAATGATATTTGGAAGTTCAGTGTTATTCCGTCTTTTAGTGATTCCTTGCCTCCTGCATTAAATATTATTTAATCTCGAGGGAAGCTGCCCATTTGCAAACAATTTCTATTTGCGCTTTAGTCGGAACCTTATCAGGGTTGGATTTTATTGTTCCTGCTGGCGGCATGCTGCCGGTGGTCATTGAATTACAAATGGCTTTTGATTTTTTCGCCTGCTTCTTTGCATTATAAGTATCCCAGGAAGAAAAACTCCATATTGATGCAGCCATTCCGCCGCCGGCATCATGGCAACTTGTGCATGAATTTTTTAGAATTTTTGTCACATCTTCCGGAATAGAAGTTCCCGATGGGTTTTGCTGTTGGCTGACAGATCTTAATGGGCTGATAGCTAATACTGTCATAAGGGCTAAAACAGATATTGCCGCAAAAACAAATTTAGTCTTTTTCATTTTTACTTTTTTAAAATTTTGAATGGTTTTTTTCTTAAACTAATTATTTTTTTACAAAGATAACTTAATATTTGCCTAAAAGCAATGACATCCATATAAAAGATTTTTTTTCATTTGTTTATTAATATATCTATCTTACTTAGAGAGTATTTTGAAATGCTGCCAGATATGTGTCAACGCTTGGTTAGCAGTTTTATGATGAAAGAGAATCTTTTTTTTAATCAAATAAAATCTATAATTTTGCTTTTTAAATTAATTAACGCTTTAATATCTCAATATGATGAATAAAAACCAAATTACTGATGCCATCGCAAATGAATATAAAAAAATAGCATCTGACAATTTTTTGCTTTGGCAAAATGCATTGCTCTCCGGAAGTGCAGAAAAAGTAGCTGAATTATATGCAGAAACAGCCACTTTCCTTCCGACGGTTTCAGCAGAATATAAAAAAGGAAAGTCCGGGGCTGCCTCCTACTTCAAACATTTTCTGGAGAAAAATCCATCAGGCAGTGTTGTTCTGGACGAAGTACAGGTAATAAACACACAAAACTATGTACATTCAGGGTTTTATAATTTTGAAGTCGGCCCTTCTGATAACAGGCAGGTACTTGAAGCAAGGTTTACTTTTGTATGGGTATTTGACAAATATGACCAGTGGAAAATTTTGCACCATCATTCATCACTGAAACCCACAATTTAACAAATTTATTCGTTTATTTCTGTTTTTTTTTATACTTTTACTCCCAAAATAATAAAAATAATTATGACTACCAACATGTATAAACAAATTCTATCACAAGCCATACTCAATGAAATTGAAGCATATGAGTTTTATAAAAGTGCGGCAGAAAAATCAGCCAACGCTTCGCTGAAAGAAATTTTCAGCGAGCTTGCCGAAGAGGAAAGCAAACATAAAATTATGCTTGAAGCTTTCCAGAACAGCAATGTGGCCGTCTTAAATTTTCATACAACTGCTGATTATAAAGTTTCCGAATCTGTTGAATTGCCTAAGTTAACACCTGATATGTCGTTTACCGATGGTATTGCTCTGGCCATGAAAAAAGAAGAAGAAGCTATGGTGATGTATCAAAAATTTGCCGATGCAAGTTCAAGCGAGGAGCAGAAACATGCTTTTATCCAGCTTGCAAAAATGGAACAAGGCCACAAGGCCCGGCTGGAAGAACTTTATACCAACACCGCCTATATTGAGGAGTGGTAATATTCAGGATTTACTGAGGAATTCTTTTCAGGAGATTTTAAAAAACTCAGGATATTTTATTACTCACCTGAGTTCGGGATAAGAATACAATCGAGTAGGTAGGGGGATTGCTCCCCCGCCCTCTCACACCACCGTGCATACTT
>CAZMPB010000274.1:0-3281 GCA_964567775.1 uncultured Bacteroidales bacterium | reverse complement strand
TTACTCGGCCCGAAGACCGGCTTTACATACTCTCAAAAAAATATGACAACGACAGAGGGGCGGGCTTTGGTTTTCTGCTGAAAAAATATTTAAAGCATATTGAAAAGTGGGATGAAAATTCCGATGTGGTTGAATTTGGGGATTCACTGGTTCCCCCTCCTTTGGTTAAACAACCCGAAAAGAACAACACGGTGATACCCGAAAAGATTTTTTCATCCGGCTGGGCCGACAAGATGGTCATACGATATAATTCATCAATTTTGTGGGAGGATGAAGAAACTGCTAAAAGTATTTCGTGGGGCAATGTTATCCATAAAATATTGTCTGAGATCCGCCGGGCAGAAGACACTGCCGGCGTAATAGCCAGAATGGTTTTAGAAGGAGTTATCAGCGATACGGATGCTGAAAAGATTAATAAATACCTTGATGAATTGATGACTAACCCGGAATTTAAAAAGTTTTTTGAGCCCGGACTGAATGTCTTGACAGAGGCGGAAATCCTTACGCCTGCCCATGAAGTTTACCGGCCCGACAGGATCATTTTTGAAAAAGATAAAAACTTTATCATCGATTTTAAAACCGGCGCTGTGAAGGAAACACACAAAACCCAGATCACCAATTACGCTGATTTATTGGTGGAAATTAATGGTAAGCCCGTTGAAAAATACCTGATATACCTTCGTGAAGATGTTAGTATTGTAAAAGTGTAATTTCGATTTTAACAAAGGTAGTGTTGTTTTGAACCTGAAAACTCAAACTTTATAAAAGGGGACTACAACTAAATCATTTGAAAGGCTGAATGCCTTGAATCCGCTATGGTATAAGCCCGTTCACTGTCGTCAGCCTAACTGAAAATTTCACATCCCTTTCTGCTCAAAATAAAGTTTTAGCAGTTTTGCTACATATTTCCCAAACACATCAAACTCAATATTTATTACCGTTCCTTTTTTGAAGTTGTGAAAGTTGGTTACCTGGTAGGTGAAGGGGATGATCGCAACAGAAAACTGTCCCGGCAGTGAATCCACAACGGTCAGGCTGACACCGTTGACCGATATTGAACCTTTTTCAACCGTGATATTTTGTTTGCTCGCGTCGTAATCAAACCAGAATTTCCAGCTCCCGTCCATTTCTTCAACTTTGTTGCAGACTGCGGTCTGGTCCACATGCCCCTGCACGATATGCCCGTCGAAACGGGCTTCCATCAGCATGCTGCGCTCAAGGTTCACTTCGTAGCCGGTGTCCCATGTGCCGAGGTTTGTTTTATCCAGTGTTTCCTGGATGGCTGTTACCACATATTGCGATTTTTCAGGATCAACTTTTACCACCGTAAGGCAAACGCCATCATGGCACATGCTCTGGTCTATTTTAAGCTCTTTGGCAATTGGAGTTTCAATAGTAATATGGATATTGGTGCGGTCGCGCTCAATATTTACGACCTTGCCGGTGGTTTCTACGATTCCTGTAAACATGATGATTTGTGATTTTAGATTTTTAGCAAAAGTAGCAAAAAAGAATAATTGTTATCCGTATCTTAGAAAATGTCTAATTTTGAATTTTGAAATAAAATTTTTCAAATGATATTCAGACCAATGCGTTTTTTTACAATTTTGATGTTATCTGTTCTGTTCTTCGCTGTGTGTTCAGTTTCTTGCAAAACGGCGCCACAAAAAGAAAACAAACCGGCGGCCGTTGCTACAAAATTCCTTAATCATTTGAGGATGTTCGAGTTTGACGAAGCCCGCAAATATGGAACGGAAGCCACAGGCAAGATGCTCGACATGTTTTCGATGATGCTCGAAATGAGCAAAAAAAATGGTAAAGAGCCTGATACTCCTCCCAAAGCAATCGATATTCAAGTGGTGAAAACCGCTATTGACGGGAAAAATGCTGTTGTAACCTATAAAAATGAAGACGGCAAAGAGCAACAATTAGATCTTGTAAAAGTAAAAGGAAAATGGCTGGTAAATATGAAAAAAGAAACGCCGGCTCTGACTCCAACTAATAAAGGATAGTGTTACATTACATAACAGCCTGACTCCGCCGCGGCGGACTAACAGCCTCCCAGCCTCCCTTCATTCTTTAATCCAGATTTACAATATTATTTTCGTGCTCGATAATAAGCATGGTCATATCCACAAGCTGGCCGATAGTTTCCACAGGGTGTTTCACCACATATTTACCAATGGTTTTCAGTTCGATATTCAGGGAATATTTCTTTTTGAAAATTTCTATCAGTTCGAGGAACATTAAGGAATCACCGCCGAGGTCCCTGAGAATATTTGTTTTTTCGTTCAGGGATGCCGCATCAACTTCGCATTCTTCAGTAAAAAAACTGTAAACGGTTTCTTGTATTTCGTTCCGGGTATTTTTGCTAATCTTTGCCATCAGTTTAAATTTTGCACAAATTTACTGATATTTTTTAATTACCAAAACGGCATTATGTCCTCCAAAAGCAAATGAATTGGATAAGGCGCAGTTAACCTCCTGATTTCTTAATGTGTTAGGAACATAATCAAGATCAAGTTCGGGGTCGGGTTGGTCAAGGTTGATAGTAGGGGTGATGATGCTGTTCATTATTGTTTGTAGGGTAATGATCAGTTCTATAGCCCCGGCAGCGCCGATGGTGTGACCTGTCATTGATTTGGAAGATGATACCGGGATATGATACGCGCGTTCTCCAAAAACTTTTTTAATGGCAAGGGTTTCATATTTGTCATTCAGCGTAGTAGAAGTTCCGTGTGCATTGATGTAATCTATCTGTGAAGAAGAAACATTTGCATTTTTTAGTGCCAGTTCTATGGCGTGGGCGATACCTTCGCCATCTTTCATCGGCGCCATGATATTATAGGCTTCGCTTGAAATGGCATAACCTGCGATCTCTCCATATATTTTAGCGTTGCGGGCTAATGCTGATCGTTCCGATTCCAGTAACAAAACCCCGGCGCCTTCGCCAATAACGAAACCATCGCGGTCTTTCGAAAAAGGTTTGCTCGCTTTTTCAGGATGGGTATTTTCTGTTGAAAGCGCGTACAGGCTGTTAAACCCGTCAATTTCTTCTTTATTGACGGTAGAGTCGGCTCCTCCAACGATCACAACATCAGCGCTCCCGTTTTTTATCATGTCATAACCCAGCCCGATAGCATACGCCGAGGAAGCACAGGCAGAAGAAACGGTGAAATTGGGCCCCTGAAGTTTATATTCAAGTGAGATCCATGCAGACATGGCGTTATTCATACTTTTCAGTATGCGGTTCTGGTCGGTGGTCCCTTTTTCGGCAGAGG
>CAZMPB010000273.1:0-3337 GCA_964567775.1 uncultured Bacteroidales bacterium | reverse complement strand
TGAATTTGCGAGGTCAATAAATTCCTGATTTTTAGAAACAAAGTCTGTTTCACAGTTCAACATGGTAATAATGCCAAAACGTTTATCTTCAGATGCCAGAGCGATCACAAGTCCTTCAGATGATTCACGGTCGGCGCGTTTGTTGGCTACTTTCTGTCCTTTTTTACGTAAATAATCAATTGCTTTTTCATAATCTCCATCACATTCAACGAGTGCGTGTTTGCAATCCATCATTCCTGCGCCGGTCATTTGCCTTAATTTGTTTACTTCGGCTGCTGTTATATTTGCCATTTTATTAATAGAATAATAGGTTAATGTTTATTTTTTAGTTATCGTTTTCTTGCCTAAGACAGGTTTTTTTGAAGGTAAGGGTTTGCGTGCTTTATTATCTTCTTCTTCAGTTTCACCACCAATTTCAGTTTCTTTAATTTTGGCTGCCAGATCTTTTTTTGCAGCAGCTTTTTTCAGCGACTTGGCCTCTTCTTCTTCTTCCTGTTCTTCGATTGATTTCAGGCTGGCCTTTTCTATAACAATTTCGTCTCTTTCTTCTTCATCTTCTCTGTCCTGAATATCTTTAGCGATCTTTCGTTCAGCAAGTCCTTCTTCAATGGCGTGGATCATGTGTCCGAGAATGATTGATATGGATTTTGATGCGTCATCATTGGCAGGAATGGCATAATCTACTTCATTAGGATTTGAATTTGTATCCACGATGGCAAAAGTAGGGATGTTGAGTTTTTTCGCTTCGTTGACAGCAATTTTTTCTTTCAGGATGTCGACAATAAATAGTGCCGACGGAAGGCGTGTAAGATCCGCGATGCTGCCGAGGTTCTTTTCAAGTTTGGCGCGTTCACGAAGTATCTGTAAGCGTTCGCGTTTAGAGATTTTGGTGAACGTATCGTCGTTTTGCATTTTATCGATAGAAGCCATTTTTCTCACGGCTTTACGGATGGTGGCAAAGTTGGTAAGCATACCGCCCGGCCAGCGTTCGGTAACGTAAGGCATATTCACGCTTCTGACTAGTTCGCCAACGATTTCTTTGGCTTGTTTTTTTGTTGCCACAAACAATATTTTTTTGCCTGATTTTGCAATCTGTTTAAGAGCTAAGGCAGCCTCATCGGCTTTGGCGGAAGTTTTGTAAAGGTCAATAATATGAATACCGTTGCGTTCCATAAAGATATAAGGAGCCATCGCGGGATTCCATTTCCTTTTCAGATGTCCGAAATGTACTCCGGCATCTAAGAGATCATCAAATTTTAATTGGTTCATGAATTTTAATTTTGGTTATGTTTACTTTCTTTGTTACTTTTTTTAAGTCAATTGCCAAGTAGTATCGGTAAGCGATAGTCTTGGCAATTTAGATACTAAACACGCGTAAATATTAACGCTTGCTGAACTGGAATCTTTTTCTTGCTTTTTTCTGTCCCGGTTTTTTACGTTCGACCATTCTGGGGTCTCTTCTCAAAAGCATCTTGGGTTTTAATATCAGGCGATTTTCCGCGTCGACTTCACATAAAGCACGCGAAATGGCATGTGATAAGGCTTCTGCCTGTCCATTAGATCCGCCGCCATCAATATTTGCTTTGATATCAAATTTTTCAGAACTATTGGTCAGTTCCAGGGGTTGTCTGACCAAATACTGTAATGTGGGAGTTGGAAAGTATTCTTTAAAATCCTTACTGTTTACGACTATTTCGCCTTTTCCTTCTTTTAAGTAAATACGGGCAATGGCTGTTTTTCTTCTTCCTATAGTGTGAATTACTTCCATAATTATTTAATGGTGTTAATATTTATTTTACTGGGTTTTTGTGCTTCGTGCGGGTGTTCGGCGCCGGCATATACAAAAAGGTGCTTGTACATATCGTCGCCCAATTTGGTTTTGGGTAACATTCCTCTGATAGCAAGTTCAAGAATTTTTTCCGGCTTTTTTCCCAGATATTGAAGAGGCGTGGTAAGACGCTGTCCGCCAGGGTAACCGGTATGCCTTACATATTCCTTATCTGTTGTTTTTTTACCGGTAAACACAACTTTTTCAGCATTGATAATTATTACATTATCTCCGCAGTTGAGGTTTGGTGTGTAGTAAGGTTTGTGCTTGCCTTTGAGCAAAATTGCTACTTTACTCGACAGTCTGCCGACAATTGCGTTTTCTGCATCGATCAATAACCAGTCTTTAACTATGATTTCGTTATTGGCTGAACGTGTTTTATAACTAATAGTATCCATCATTTATTTGAATTACAGTATCTAAACCTTTTTTTATCTCGAAATTGGGGTGCAAATGTACTAATTTTTTTTCAATTAGCAAATTTACCAACATTTTTGTGTTAATATTTTCTGATGCAAGCGATACGCCTTATCTGGACTACTACGTAATAAAAAAAACCTCTTGCTTTTAAAAAAGGTTTTTATTTTTTTATTTAATCCGCTTTGTTTATTTATTTATAAATTTGCAAAAAAAATTTGTCAAATCTAAAAAACGTATTATGAAAAACATTGGTTTATCAATTTCTTTATTAGCGCTGTTTACGTTTCTCTTTGTTTCCTGCGGAAATAACAACAAGGCTGATCTTAAAACAAAAAACGATTCGGTATCTTATGTGATCGGAGCAAATATCGGTGCAAACCTGAAGCAAGACATAGCGGCAGATTCCCTGGAATTAACTACAAGTGCGCTGGTGCAAGGCTTTAGGGATGCTCTTGAAGGCCTTGACACTGTAAATTTCTCCAAAGAGGATAAACAGGCTATTATGATGCAGTTTAAGAAAGATATGCAGCAGAAACAAATGGAAAAAATGGCAGCCGCCGCCGGCCCCAACAAACAGGCCGGAGCCCAATACCTTGAAGAAAACAAAAAACAACCCGGCGTTATACAGACACAGAGCGGACTTCAGTACAAGGTTATTAAGGAAGGTACTGGTAAAACCCCGACAGCTAACGATCAGGTTACTGTTAATTATGAAGGTAAACTTATAGACGGGAAAATTTTTGATTCTTCTTTTGAAAGAAAAGAACCGGCAACTTTTCCGGTAACCGGTGTCATTCCCGGATGGACAGAAGGATTGCAACTGATGAAAGAAGGCGGTTCATATGAACTGTATGTTCCTTCAGATCTGGCTTATGGCGATCAGGGCAACCAGAGTATTCCCGGAGGTTCAACACTTATTTTTAAGGTGGATCTTATAAAAGTTGAATCAGCACCGGCCAAAAAATAATCTGTAAAAATAATAAAACGGTGGTTTTATTAAAATTTGAAAAAGCTGTTGTACTTTTACAACAGCTTTTTTTGTACGTCGGGCATAGTTCTTTGAATCTTGCAGAGTGAAAGTCTCTGTAC
>CAZMPB010000272.1:0-3377 GCA_964567775.1 uncultured Bacteroidales bacterium | reverse complement strand
CCGATTTACTTCCCTGGCTGATCGGGCTGAACGTGATGGTAAAAGTGGTTGTACTGCCTGCTGTCACCGGAGTGGTGGTCATACTTTCGTTAATAATAAATTCCGAAGCATTTGTTCCGCTTAACACAACTTTTGGAGTGCCTGTAAGATTTAAATCGGCTGTCCCTGTATTTTGAATTGTAAAAACTATGGCAGATGAGTAATATCCCGAAGTAACATTGCCAAAAGAATAAGTGCTATTAGTGAAATAATCAAATGAACTCGACTGAATATTTATTTCCGGTAACGGGTTGATAATATCAAAAGGATTGCTGAGTGCACTGGTCAGACTGCCGGACGCGGCTGTAAGCTGCAAACCAGTCCCAACTGCGGAATGCTGTAAGGTGCCAAATGTCGCTAATCCCGAGCTGGGAGTGGCAGTTACCGGGCTTCCTGACAAGCTGCCTGTTGATGTCATGCTCACATCTGTAACATAATCTAAATCCCGGATGTTATTGGCATCAACAGCCTCTAAAGTTACAGCAGGAGTCATGCTTGTATTTATCTGAGTATTGGTTGTGGGTTGCTGAACAAAAAGAAGTTTTGAAGCTGCAACCCTTACTGTCATTACATTTCCTGTAACCGATGCCCCAAAATCTGTGGCAAAAGTCGAACCAGCTGCATCGGCAGTAAATCCATGTGAGGTTGGGCTCACTGTAAATACCATTGTGGAATTATCAACAATGTTGGTTGTGTTGAGCCAAATCTTTAAAGTAATATCTTTATTAGATCCGGTGGTAATATCAAGATTGCCGGAAGTTATGGGAAACGTAATATCGGCATCAGTAATTGTAACTGTGCCTGTAGTTATCTGAGTACCTCCATCCCAAAGGCTGGCACCGGCAATATGGTCTGTCCAGTCGGCGGAACCTGATGATTTTTTAATTTTCACCTGTGTTACCTTTGTTGATAAAGCATCGGCTGTGGCCAGATCACGTATCTTAAAACTGTAGACCGGGACTGCACTTCCGCTTGTGGTTGCAGTAGAAGCAATATCGCCAGACACTACCTGAGTTCCTGGCGTTTCAACTTTAGATGTTGCATCGTTTGCCGCAGTTCCTATTGAAGCAGGAACTGCATTAAAAACCACAACATCATCTACAAATACATTAGCAACATTTGAAGGGCTGCTAATCCCAATAAAAGTTCCTGATGTAATCGACGTATTTGCAGGTAAAACTGCTTCAGCTAAATCATCACCTATTTTTGTTCCATTAATATATAAATCAAATTTTTGAACTGCAACTGTTTGGGCCGCTCCATTATAGGTATAACTAATTGTTCCACTAGTTTTATTATTGCCGACAATTTCAACTGTATAAACCGTTGCAGAGCTGAAAGAATTGGGCGATAGCCCTGTATTAACCCAACTAGTACCGCCTCTATAAGTTAATGCTAAAGAACCACCCGTACCAAAAGTGAATCTTAATCCAGTAAAAACTTGAGCACCAGCAAAATCGTTTGCATCAGAATACATTGCTCCAGCACCCTGATAAAAAGACCATGAACCTGAAGTGGCAGTATTGCCAGCAGAAGCATCGCCAAACAGGACTTTAAATGAAGTATAAAACTCGGTACTACCTGTATAACCAACCATTGGCGAAAACTTTGATACAGAAGTAGAAGCAGATGCTACCGCCCTAACATAGGAACCGGATGTTCCTAAGGGGTTTGATGTGTTTGCTAAAACTATTGGAGCATTTGGAGCAGTAGCTCCAGCTCTTGCCCATGTGGTACCAGATGTAGGGTTCGGGATAAATGAAGTTGAACCTGTTTGGCTTGTATGAGAGCCAGTTCCTGTACCAAAATTCTGGACAGAGGTCTGCCCCCATCCATTCAATCCATTAAAAACCAAAAATGACGCAAACACCAGCATTTTCATCGCAATTGTAAAATGTTTATTTTTCATATTATTATTAAAATTTTAGTTTTATAAAAAATTTAAGTTAGCTAGTATAATTTACAAATATACAATAATTTATGCTATAATACAACAGTTGAAAAGGAATTTAATTAAATCATAAATAATTTTCAATAAATTCCGAACTCATCACCTTATAATAATAAAAAAAATATAATCGCAATGTATCCATTAATTAGATGACCAATTCCAAAACTTTTTTTTTACGTTCGAAAAGCCAATTAGGTTACATTAAATATATCTTGTTGAAAATGTCTCTAATATGTTTTTTATATTATGAGTGAATTCCATGGTTGGCCGCAACTTGACATTTGTGCTTGCTGAGAAACAATGTTTTGAAGTTAACCCTTTAAAAATGAACGTTTCAAAGGTGGTTACCAACTTTGCTATGGCGGCTATCCTTTTGGCAAGCAATGGCATCTGCCGCCCACGCTGGACATTGTTTTTGGGAATTAATAATTCTGCAGCAGGAAATTTAAATTCAAATTTGCTGCATTACTTCTTTTGTATATAAGTCAAAAAACCTCAATGGATTGCACATTCCGGACTACTGTTTCACAAATTTCTTTACTTTAATATTTTCTTCGTCCGATACTTTTATAACATACACACCATTAGGAAGAGTGCTGATATCAATTTCTTCCCTGGAATGCCGCATAGCCTGAGTCAAAAGAAGCTGTCCCTGCAGATTATAAATAAAGATGGATGTCTTTTCTATCCATTGAAGCATTTCAATAGTAAGATGGTTTTTTGCCGGATTGGGATAGATAGCTATATAATTGTCAGTGTCATTCTCAATACTTGTGCAAAGGTCGGCTAACGCCGATTTAGGAGATGAATAATAGTAGGTGCCATTAAATAAAAGCATAGCGCGGTATTGCCATGTGCCTGCAACTGCAGGATTTTCCAAATAAAAATCATTGACATTGATAATATCAGACCATGGGCCGTTGTTGATCCTTTTCTGCCATTTTACCACAGTTCCTGAGTATCCTATCAATGCCATGGTGTCGGTGGAATTGCCAAGGCAAACGAAATTGTTTCCCATAATAGCGCCGTCGGTAACCTTGTATTTGAGGTACATGATATCATTACTGCCTATCGCATGCATATCGCCTTTTACGGCCATGCCGGGAACATTGTCTCTTTGGTACATCAGGTGAAGGTTCCCGTCTACATAACGGTTCAAAGAACCGAAAACACATTCATAATAAGGTTCGGGGGTAATGTTTATTGGCGGCCATGACCATATAGCGCCGTGATCTGCGGATTTTATGTAATAAATATTCCTGTATGCCTTACCATTGCCGTCATCTGAGTTTTCCACATAACTAGAATAGGTCAAATAAAGATGCCCGTCAGCATCAATACCTGCATTTGGCATGGAAGATAATGAATTATAATAATAACCTGGTGC
>CAZMPB010000271.1:1184-3381 GCA_964567775.1 uncultured Bacteroidales bacterium | reverse complement strand
GTGGCTGAAGTCCTGAAACATGCAGATGAAACAGGATGCAAGACTTACTTTGTGCATGTTTCAGCAAAAAGATCCATAGAACTTATTGCGCAAAAAAAATCGTCAGGAAGAATTTTTGCAGAAACCTGTCCGCAATATTTGTTTTTAGACATAAGCCAATATCAGAAGCCCCTGCCCTATTCACTGAAATATGTGATCAGTCCGCCATTCAGAAGCAGGGAAAGCAGGGATGCGCTATGGCAGCATATCATTAGTGGAAGTATTGATACGCTTGCTTCAGATCATTGCCCGTTCGACACATTCGGACAAAAAGATGCGGGCGCTGATGATTTTACAAAGATACCTAATGGCGCCGGGGGCATTGAATACCGTCTTGCACTTTTGTTTACTTATGGCGTTTTAGAAAATAAAATTTCCCTCAACCGTTTTGTAGAATTGACGGCTGCCAATGCTGCGAAAATTTTTGGTCTGTATCCTCAAAAAGGCCTTATAGCCTGTGGTTCTGATGCGGATATGGTGCTTTGGAACCCCAACATTGAAAAAACCATTTCGCTGCAAACACAGTTTCAGCACTGTGATTCAAATATCTATGAAGGGATACTGCTGAAAGGCGCTCCTGACTATGTTATTGGTAACGGGAAATTAGCCTTTGCACATGGCGAGCCAAGCACAGAAGGACTTACAGGACGGTTTCTTAAAAGACAATAACACCGGTCCTTGTGGCCTCGCCTCTGGTAGTTTTATCTCCGGCATATTAAAAGACATATTTTAATGCAGCAATAACATAATCCTTTATAACTTTGAAGCATGAATTGCATTTTCAAAACAGGGACAATTTTCATATCACTAGTGCTTTTGTCATTATATGCAATCAGCCAGAACGATATTACCCGGGTTTATCTTTTTCCCGGTCAGGGTTCCGACGAACGTATTTTTTCAAACATCAGGCTCGACAGTACTTACCAGACAATAAATATCAATTATCCAGTCCCTGCAAAAAAATCATGCATGAAGGATTATGCCCGGATTATTTCTTCCCAGATTGACACCAGCAGCAAATATGCATTGATTGGCGTTTCATTTGGCGGGATGATATGCACAGAATTGGCCGAAATGTTGCATCCGGAAAAAGTCATCATTATTTCAAGCGCCAAATGCCGGAACGAGTTACCAAAGCGCTATACCGTCATGAAAAAGTATCCGGCCTACCGGCTTTATCCAAAGAAATTCATCAAATTCGGCACCCTGCTTTTACAACCTACCATTGAAAAAAACGCTGGTACGGAAAAGAATTTTTTCAGGGACATGCTGAGAAAAAAAGATCCTCAGTTTCTGAAGGAAACATCGGGCATGATGATAAACTGGGACAGGCAAACCTATGCTGCCAATATTGTTCATATTCATGGCAGTGATGATCATGTACTGAATATCAGCAAAATTAAGGCTGATTATGTTATTGATCATGGAACTCACATAATGACCTATGACCGGGGCAAAGAGTTATCCGAAATCATTGCCAGAATACTACAATAACCCCAAATTCCGCATTAAGGATTTTCTAATGCGTAGCATCCGGAATAATTAAGCTTAATTAACTGTTTTTAAATAACTTATAATGTAAATTTTTAATGCGGAATCGACAAAGTAAATGTAATCTCGGCAATTAAAAATTGCCGGGAACATTTACTAAGTCGGGGTTACCCAGATTCAACCCGCAATCCTGCGCGCTACTCAATAGTGTACTACGTTCGTATTGCGTAATCTGGGATAACAAATAGGAAAAATATTGTCACACCAACTCCAGGCAATATGGTTGGTTTGATAATAGCATTGCAGGAGAAGCCGATTATTCAGGTAATAATAAAATAAAAAGGAAAATTTATTTTATTTATAAGTCGCCAAATCTCATATAAAAACACTACATTTGGCGAGATATAAAAATAATCATACAATGAAATTAATTGGCAGAGACCCTGAAAAATCAATACTTGAGCAGGCATTAAAAAGCAAGCGCGCCGAACTCATCGCAGTATTCGGAAGAAGAAGAGTCGGAAAAACCTACCTGATTCAGCATGTATACAAAAACGATTTCATTTTTGAATTTTCAGGAATTTTGCACGGCACGTTGAAGCAGCAACTCGACAATTTTTATCTTACCTTAGCCCGAAAAAAAAGAAAAACAAAAAAACCGGCGAAC
>CAZMPB010000271.1:0-1174 GCA_964567775.1 uncultured Bacteroidales bacterium | reverse complement strand
GTATTGTTCGCCTTTTGTCCCTGAAAAAAAAGAAGGTAATATTCATGGATGAATTTCCCTGGCTCGACACCCGGAAATCGGGATTTCTGGCTGCCTTTGATAACTTCTGGAACAGTTACGCGGTGAAAAACAAAAACCTGGTGGTGGTTATTTGCGGTTCAGCAGCATCATACATGATCCAGAAGATTATTAACAATAAAGGCGGCTTGCACAACCGCATCACGCAGAAAATACGTCTGCTTCCTTTTACACTGAAAGAAACGGAGCAATTTTTAAACTATAATAATGTTAAATTTACCCGCTACGATATTTTGCAGCTATATATGGCGATGGGCGGGATTCCTTATTATCTTGGAAAAGTATCACCCGGCGAAAGTGTGCCACAGAATATTGACCGCTTATGTTTCACAAAAGACGGTGCCCTGAGAACAGAATTCAGTACTGTTTTTACATCCTTATTTGAAGTGCCCCGCAACCATGAACTCATTATCCGTATTCTTGCATCAGTCCGAAAGGGATTAACGAGAAATGAAATGCTAAAAAAAATGAAAACACAAACCGGCGGCGGTATCACAAAAACGCTCCTGGAACTTGAAGAATCAGGATTTATTGAAAAATACCTGCCTTACCAGGGCACTAAAGACTCTTTGTACCGCCTGACCGACGAATATTCGCTGTTCTATTTAAAATTTATCGAACGCACAAAGCCATCCAAACACGGCGTCTGGCAAAGTATATGCAACAATGCACCGTACAGGTCATGGGCCGGTTTTTGTTTTGAGTCGGTTTGTATCAAACACATTGAGCAGATCAAAGAAGGCTTGAAAATTGCCGGAATAAGATCCGAGCACGGGAGCTGGCTGGACAAAAAGCAGGAAAACGGGGCACAGAAAAAAAAATAGCCGTTTTTTTGAAAAGCACCAACTCAAAAAAAAATATCCAGATAACACTCATAAGCACGTATGGCTTGATAACAAACAAATACAGCAAGCAATACATACAAAATAAACTAACGATAGATGATTTGTTTGTATATCTATATCTCGCCAAAACTATGTATTTTATGCTACATTTGGCGAGATATGCGCAATTGATCAATAAAAAAATTTCCTTCGATTTTGTCAACTTACTGTTTTGAAATTAGTTTTCAGCACATACCAACTAAAACTGTTCT
>CAZMPB010000270.1:0-3416 GCA_964567775.1 uncultured Bacteroidales bacterium | reverse complement strand
TAATTTTACGATAAACACAACCACCACGGTTATTGATTGCGAAAGCGGCAAAACGCTCGGAATTTATGATTACCAGTATGAGGGTCCAAATCCTATTGATTTATTGCAAACCATTGCGGGATATAATGTATGGTGCGTCTATGTTCACCAACGCGGCTAAAATGAAGACGTGACCATTTCGTATGTTTCCACCTAATCAATTAGCTACAGTGCAGGTGTAACGCACAGAATCAAATAACCAGAGCGGATATGGAAGCATCCGCCTTAATTGTAGTTAGGGGGCATGATATGAAATATATGATTGTGTCGTTATTATTAGTTAGTTTTCTCATAGGATGTTCATCGGAATACAGGATACAAAAAGGAACAACATATAAAGGTTACTCCTGTCGGGAAAGTTTTATGCACTACTATGCCCAATGTTCTACCGAACAGATTACCAAGGAAGAATTTGATGCCAGGGTCCAAACTTGCGAAAAAGAACTTGCCAACAAAATCTGTTCCGGGGAACTAGCCGGTTTACTGTGGTGCATGGGAAGAGTCATACCGGATAAATGGACTTTGTTGGGCGCGGGTTGCGACTGCACTGGATGGATAGCTGATTATAGAGCATGTCGGATGAAGAATGGGCTTTTTTTTGAAGATAAAACCTTTCTTCATGCAAAATAAGGCAAACTGCTTGTGAGGCGAGTGTGAAAGTGTGCCTATTAAGAGGTGTAATGAAATCAGTTACCGCCGCGATTCTGATAAAAGAGGACAAAATCCTCATTGCCAAACGCAGTGGCATCGATAAACAAGCCGGCAAATGGGAGTTTCCAGGCGGCACTGTTGAGGATGGTGAGACACACGAGCAATGTTTGAAACGCGAGATGAAGGAGGAATTTGATATTGATGAAAAACGCTTTGGGGAAAATAATAATGATAATTGCTGCCGCAATCTTGGTAGGAATTCTTATCCAGATGAAATATGCAACAGCAGGCGAAATTGGCAGGGATGGTCAGTTTATCGCATATAACGATGGAACTGTTATAGACACGAATACTAATCTTATGTGGGCGGCAAAAGACAACGGAGAGGACATTGAATGGCAAGATGCTACGAACTATTGTGAACATTATCAGGGAGGTGGTCACACCGGTTGGAGAATGCCGACACAGATTGAACTTGCTGGATTATATAATAAGAATAAAAGCTATAAATCTGTCTGTGGGGACGATGTTCATATAACAGAGTTGATTCATCTTTCATGCTCCTGGATTTGGGCGTCCGCAATACGAATTCCTTCTTTTTTCGGTGATAGGGCTGCCGACTTCAACTTTAATGATGGCAATAAGGGCTGGCATCACCCGACACACGCCTCTCCCTACAGAGCACTTCCGGTACGTTCTACCAAAATAGCAAAACCTGAACCTCTTAAAAAAAACGATGCGGACGTTAAGAATAATAATTCTGAACCTTCGAAATACGGTCAAAAATTAAGAGAATTAAAAAAGCTAAAGGATGAAGGTCTCTTGACTGATAGTGAATATGAGCAAAAAAAGAAGGCGATTGTTGACAGTATGTGACCTGAAAATCCGACAAAATCATTTTCTTGGTTGTCTGATGAAAGGCAGGGCCAGAAATGGCTCTGCCTTGTATCGTTTCAAAGCAAAGTGGTCAAATAATGGGTTAAAATGAAATCACTTATTGTCAAGGTGGTCATGAATGGAAAACAAAGTAAAATATCAAGTCTCCTCATCTATGAATAGAGGAATCATCGGGAAAAGTTAAAAAAGGGGGGGGGAATTATGGCAAACATGAAGAAGTTATTTATCGCTACAATGGCAATTGGCCTAACATTAACGGCTATCACTGCATTTGCACAGACGGCTAAAGAGGCTATATTCGGATTGAAAAAACTTCAGGCAAGGTGTCAAATAGGTATTTCTTATAAGGATTATAGCAGTGCTGTTGCCGATGCCAAATTCCCTGTAAACTTATTTATAGAAAGTGCAGATGCAGAAAAATTCCCAGATTTAAAAGCAGCAATAAATAAAGCTATGGAACATTATGAAACAGCTAATCTTTTTTGGAATAGAAGAATGAACGTCCGCCAAGGTGAGGTTATGCTTGAGTCTGGTCTTATTTGGACAAAGAGTCCGATGGGACAATATATAAGTAATAATTACCCTGAGGCTGTTGCGATAGAGCCTACAACGGGGGTGAACTGGCTCTTGGGGAACCCAAAATATTATCCTCTTGATTCAGTGTTGCCGATAATGTGGAACAAGGCCTCAAAGGAATTAGAGAATGCAACAGCGATATATTCGACAATAGAAGGAGAAACATCGAACGACATTGATAAAATAAAACAAGAAAATGAAAAATTAAAGACAGAAAATGAAAATCTAAAAAAGCAATTGGAATTGATAAAATCTAAAAATAAAAAATAAACTTCTGTTTTGATAACTGTTTGTTTCTGAATGGTCGTGGGATGTAACGCACAAAATCAAATAGTCAGTGGCAGGTGGCAAAACAGAAGCCAGAAAATAATATTGGCTATCTCGATTGAAAGATTAATTTGATAAAGATATTATGATACTCAAAAATAGAATCCAATACTTTAAAAGGAGAACCATGATGAAAAAAGTCATGCTGGTTTTTGCTGTGCTGGCCTTGTTGATGGGATGTGATAGGCATTATGACCGGATTTCACCCGTCATGGTCCCGATGGGAAATGAAGCAACGGCGGCCTTATCCGCTGGCGTCATTGGATGCCGGTCTGTTGATATTCAAATTAGAAATGAAATAGCACATGACCTCGGCCCCCATGAATGGATTGCTACCTGTCATGGCAAAGAGTATATTTGCAGTTATGTTTTTGGCAGTACCACCACCTGTAAGGAGATGGTTCGATAGATAACCGAATTCTGGGGACATAACACTTAATTGTGTTGACCAATGTAATGAAATGCTTTTGGCGTTCCTTATGCCTAGAATATCAAGAATCGTTGCAGCGGGGAAAACCAAGGCCTAGGAAAAGAGCAAAAGATGGAATTAAGTGTTATGTCCCCTGAAAGGAAAAGGAAAAAAATCCGGCTGGACGCCTTGCTTGTGGAGCGCGGTATTGCACCTAATGTGGAAAAGGCTCGTGCCCTGATTCTGGCGGGGTCTGTCAGCATGGATAGGCTCCTTATGGATAAAGCCGGTGCGCAGGTTTCGCCGGACGCGCAGCTCTCCATTAAAGAAGAAGAGCATCCTTACGTCAGCCGCGGCGGTTTGAAATTAAAAGGGGCTCTAGAGCATTTCATGCTGGAGGTAAAAGGTGAAGTCGTTCTGGATGTGGGAGCCTCCACCGGCGGTTTTACCGACTGTCTTCTGCAGGCGGGCGCTCGTAAAGTGTTCGCCGTTGATGTCGGCTATGGCCAACTGGCGT
>CAZMPB010000269.1:2382-3468 GCA_964567775.1 uncultured Bacteroidales bacterium | reverse complement strand
GCTTCAAAAACAGCAGATCTGGCAGGTGACGGAACAACAACGGCGACAGTTCTTGCACAGTCAATAATCACCACCGGTTTAAAAAATGTTACCGCCGGCGCAAATCCGATGGATCTGAAACGCGGCATCGACAAAGCTGTGAAGGCTGTTATCGAAAACCTGAAAAAACAATCAAAATCGGTTGGCGACAGCTATGAAATGATTGAACAGGTAGCTACAATATCCGCAAACAATGAAAGCGCTATCGGGAAACTGATTGCCGAAGCTATGGCAAAAGTAAAAAAAGAAGGTGTTATCACTATCGAAGAAGCAAAAGGAACCGAAACCATCGTAAAAGTAGTTGAAGGTATGCAGTTCGACAGAGGATATATTTCTCCTTATTTTGTTACCGATACCGACAAAATGGAAGCTGTATTCGAAAATCCGTACATCCTGATCTATGACAAGAAAATTTCGGTGATGAAAGATTTTCTTCCTATTCTGGAAAAAGAAGTTCAGACAGGACGGCCTTTATTAATAATCTCTGAAGATGTTGAAGCTGAAGCTCTTGCAACATTAGTGGTCAACAAACTACGCGGTTCTCTGAAAATTGCCGCAGTGAAAGCCCCCGGATTCGGCGACAGAAGAAAAGCCATGCTCGAAGATATCGCCATATTAACCGGTGGAACACTGATCTCGGAAGAAACAGGATACAAACTCGAAGATGCAGAACTTTCTTACCTCGGACAAGCTGAAAAAGTGGTGGTAGATAAAGACAACACCACCATCGTCAGCGGCAAAGGAAGCCACGAACAGATTAAAGCCCGCGTAGCCCAAATAAAGACACAGATTGAAAATACCACTTCTGATTACGACCGTGAAAAACTGCAGGAACGTCTTGCAAAATTATCAGGTGGCGTAGCAGTTATCCAGGTAGGCGCAGCCAGTGAAGTGGAAATGAAAGAAAAGAAAGACCGATTTGACGATGCTTTGAACGCAACCCGCGCAGCCGTTGAAGAAGGCATTGTTCCGGGTGGTGGCATTGCTTACCTCCGCACTTTTGAAACGCTTTCGAAATTAAAAGGCGACAACGAAGACGAAGAAATC
>CAZMPB010000269.1:0-2372 GCA_964567775.1 uncultured Bacteroidales bacterium | reverse complement strand
GAAGGATCGGTAGTTATTCAGCGTGTAAAAGAAGGCAAAGGTGATTTTGGCTTTAACGCACAAACTGAAAAATTTGAGAACCTTTACAAATCAGGCGTTATAGACCCGACCAAGGTAACACGCGTTGCTCTCGAAAATGCAGCCTCGATTGCCGGCATGTTCCTGACCACCGAATGTGTGATCTGTGATATCAAAGAAGAAAATCCGGCTCCTCCGATGATGAACCCCGGCATGGGCGGAATGGGCGGAATGATGTAAGATGATATACCTTCAAATAAAAAACCGGTTTCTATGGAGACCGGTTTTTTTATGCGTTTTCATTTTCTATTTTTCCTTGAACTTTTTAATCTTTTCCTTACACAAATCACAAACTTCTATTTTTTCTTCGTCGACAGATTTGATGGTGCCATTTGCATCCTGCATCATACATCCCTTAGTCGGACAATGAGGCAAACCAATATTATGGCCCAGTTCATGCAAAACCACCTTGATCACCCGTTCCCTGAAATGTTCTTCCGACCTCATATTTCTTTTTAAACGAAATATTGAAACAACACACGAAGCACCGGGCATAATGCCCAGGCCAAACACGCCCCAGTCAGCATAAGCATCTTTGGTACAGGAAATGTCTTTTTCCGTTATTCCGATAATGTAGTCATACTTTAGAGGCTTTACCCGTAAAAGGTGATTGAGCAGCGTATCTGCGCGGTAACGGTTGCGGGCAGCATACCAGGCGTACTCAGGCAGATTTGTTTCTTCCATTATTTCGGCCTTGAAACCATAAAAAAGTTCTATCTGTTTTGCCAATAGCTCACAAAGCTCTTTGCCGGGGCCTTGCATGGGCTGAATCGCCACAAAAATATCTTTTTTTATGGTTGTTTTTTGCACGGGTTTTTGAGCCGGCGCCTGTTCCGGTTTGGCCGGGCTTTGCCCACAGGCATTTAATAACAGGGCAATACAAATGATTGTTATTCTTTTCATAGAAATGTAAAGATAATAAATAAAACGACAAATCTGACAAATTGTCATAAAAAATCCTATAAACTTTGAAACCACTAAAAAATCGCATAACTTTGTCCCGATATTTTAAGAACAATGGAAATTCAATCAATAAAACAGCGTTTCGGAATTATTGGAAATTCACCCCAGCTGAATCTTGCTATTGATATTGCCCGGCAGGTTGCCCCTACCGACCTCAGTGTATTGATAACCGGTGAAAGCGGCGTTGGCAAGGAATTCTTCCCGCAGATCATTCATCAGTTAAGCGCACGTAAACACGGGCAGTACATTGCTGTCAACTGTGGCGCCATACCTGAAGGTACCATAGATTCAGAATTATTCGGACACGAAAAAGGATCATTTACGGGAGCCTACGAAGCCCGCAAGGGATATTTTGAAGTAGTCAACGGCGGGACTATTTTTCTGGACG
This sequence comes from uncultured Bacteroidales bacterium, assembly GCA_964567775.1. Lineage (GTDB taxonomy): Bacteria > Bacteroidota > Bacteroidia > Bacteroidales > CAIWKO01 > CAIWKO01. Next base: position 943 of record CAZMPB010000269.1, on the reverse strand, counting down.
AGGTTGCCGACCTGCCTTTACCTACGCAGGCGCGGCTGCTCAGGGTTCTCGAATCGGGAGAATTTATCAAGGTTGGCTCCTCCAAAGTGCTGAAAACCGATGTAAGGGTGATTGCAGCTACCAATGTTAATGTTATCGAGGCTATCCAGCAGAACCGGTTCAGGGAAGACTTGTTTTATCGACTGAATTCTGTGCCTATCACCATCCCGCCTTTGCGTGAGCGCAAGGACGACATCCTCCTGCTTTTCCGGAAATTCGCCGCTGACTTTGCCGAAAAATATAAAATGCCGCCCATCACCCTTGATGAAGAAGCCAAAGACCTGATGCTGACCTATCGCTGGCCAGGCAATATCCGCCAGCTAAAAAATATCACCGAGCAGATTTCTATACTCGAAAAACAACACAACATCAACGCGGCCACACTTTCGGGATATCTGCCCCATATTGCCGAAAGCAAACTACCTGTGTTGCTCAGGCCTCAAAATGATAAAACCGAAATTTCAGAACGTGATATACTTTACCGTGTCCTGTTTGAAATGCGCAAAGACATCACCGACCTGAAACACCTTGTTGCGGATATCATCAGCGACGGCAACGTTTCCATCAACACTCAGGACCTAAAAACTCAGTTTCTGCATAATTATGAACAGGGCTATCAGGCGGCAAACAGCAACGAACCCGCTGTTAAGATCGACAAACCGGATACCTATATTGCCGAACCGATTCAAGATCCCGATATTTATGAAGAATCGCTCTCGCTGCAGGAACGAGAGATCGAAATGATCAAAAAAGCCCTCGACAAATACCACGGGAAACGTAAAAATGCGGCTAAAGAACTGGGCATCTCGGAACGCACCCTTTACCGCAAGATTAAGGAATTCAACATTGACAATTAATCCGGGTTCTTTTGAACATAGCTGTTAACACCCGCTTATTACTTGAC
>CAZMPB010000268.1:0-3469 GCA_964567775.1 uncultured Bacteroidales bacterium | reverse complement strand
AACATTCATTAATTGAAACGTCTTTTTTATTTTTAGAATTGAACAGCCCTGAAATGTATTCAGGAGTAAGTTCTATTATGGTATATTTTTTTTAATTTTGAACTTTTATTTTAAAAATTTCTACTAGAACATAACCTAAAAGAAGAATCATGACAGAAAAAATCGTTAACGAAAAATATCTTGAAAGTGCTATCAACAGGGCAAAAGAAAAAGGTATCATCCTTCCTACTTTCGAACAGATGCAAAACCCGGATCTTATTCCGGAAAAAATAATAGACAAGCTGAAAAATATCGGCCTATGGGAGCTGCATCCGCTGAACCTATTCCGCATCAGTTGGAAAAATGAGCCCAAAACTTCCGGAGGTTTATACGGAAATGTCAACTCGCTGGAGCTTCCGAAGGAGATCACGGGTGTTGATGCCCGTATCGTGCTGTTACTCGGAAAATGGTTCCCGACCGGCGCCCATAAAGTAGGCGCTGCTTACGGCTGCCTCGTTCCGCGTATTGTTACAGGCCAGTTCGACCCGAATTATCATAAAGCAGTTTGGCCTTCCACAGGCAATTATTGCCGTGGCGGAGCCTTCGACTCCTATTTGCTGGGAGTAACAGCAGTAGCCATTCTTCCCGAAGAAATGAGCAAGGAACGTTTCGACTGGCTGAAAGAAATCGGCGCCGAAATCATCGCTACCAAAGGCTGCGAATCGAATGTAAAAGAAATTTACGATGCCTGTTGGGATATTAAGAAAAACAGAAAAGATTGTATTATTTTCAACCAGTTCGAAGAGTTTGGCAACCCTTGCTGGCACTATCATGTAACAGGAAAAGCCGTCGAAGAGGTCGTGAGAATGACCGGGGGCAATCTTGCAGCATACGTTAGTGCCACCGGTTCGGCGGGGACCATAGGCGCCGGCGATTACCTCCGCACTATTTATCCTCATGTTAAAGTTGTTGCTTCAGAAGCCTTGCAGTGCCCTACCTTGCTTCAAAACGGATTTGGTGCTCACCGTATCGAAGGTATTGGCGACAAACATGTTCCCTGGGTTCACAATGTGAAAAACACCGACATGGTCACCGCAATTGACGACGAAGATTGCATGAGGATCCTCCGCCTTTTCAATGAAGCCGAAGGAAAAAAATACCTGCGGGAGAACGGCGTGTCAGAAGAGTTCATCAAACAATTGCAGATGATCGGCATTTCAGGAATCGGCAACTTATTATCGGCAATAAAAGCAGCCAAATATTACGAAATGACCTCCGACGATGTGATCATTTCTCTGGCCACGGACTCTGCTGAGATGTACCAGTCGCGTGTTGCGGAGCTTAATGAACAAAAAGGAGCCTATTCTGCATTACAGGCTACTAAAGATCATGAAAAGTGCCTGCTCGGAACCGGCATAGACAATCTGAAAGAATTTACTTATTACGATAGAAAAGCCTTACATAACCTGAAATATTTCACATGGGTGGAACAGCAGGGCAAAACTGTTGAAGAAATCAATGAACTATGGTATAGAAAAAATTTCTGGCAGGATACTTTTTCACAGGTTGCCGGATGGGATGAGCTAATCAAAGAATTCAACGACCGCAGCGGTGTTCTCAAAAACCTTTAAAAATGTGCGAATTTCTCAAAAACCCATTTTATAAAGAGGTCCCGGGATGGACTAAGCAGAAGAATGCTTTTATGAACGATGATATTTATAAGTTTCACCGTTCGCTGGATGGCTATGAACCCACACCGGTGCACTCGCTGGACGGGCTCGCCAAAAAGTTAGGGATAGGTTCGGTTTATGTAAAAGACGAATCGTTCCGTTTCGGCGTCAAGGCCTTCAAACCTCTCGGGGCATCTTATACCATCTACCGTTTTCTGAAATCTAAATGGGAAACTAAGTTCAACTCGGAATTTTCCGTGCTTGATTTTAGGAACCCGGAGAAAATGCAAAAACTAGGCACCTTTGCTTTCTGCGCTGCCACCGACGGCAACCACGGACGCGCCGTAGCATGGACAGCCCGCATCCTGAAACAGAAAGCCGTGATCTACATGCCAGCCAATACCGCTCTTTCAAGGATTCAAAATATTGAAAGCGAAGGCGCAAAAGTGGTTCTGATAGACGGGACATTTGATGAATGTGTAAGCCACGTGGATGCCGATGCAAAAGCCAATGGATGGATCATCATTTCAGACACAGCTTATCCGGAATATATGTATTTTCCGCAGTTTATCATGGCCGGTTATTCAACCATTTTCCATGAGATGGACAATATCGTGAACATGCAGAACGAATGCAAGGCAGATATTGTCTTTTTGCAGGCCGGCGTTGGTGGGCTCGCTGCCGCCGGGACATGGTACCTGACAAATAAATACGTGAAGAACCGCCCAAAGATCATTTGCCTGGAACCCACCCGTGCCGACGCATTCATGGAATCTGTCAAAAACGGAAAACCCGTACATTCAAAAGGTGATTACAATTCCATCATGGCCGGGCTGAACTGTGGCGTGTCGCTGCTGGCCTGGGATTACATCCGCGAGGGAGTTAATTATATGATGACTGTCAGCGATGATTATGCTGAAAAAGGTATGCGGCAATATTATCATCCCTTAGAAAACGACCCCCAGGTAATATCGGGAGAATCCGGATCATCAGGAATGGCAGGGCTGCTGGCACTTTTTGAAGAAGATAAATTTTCAGCACTACGGAAGGATTTGGGCATAAATTCCAAAACGTCTGTTTTACTCATCAATTCCGAAGGAGACACCGACCCTGAGAATTTTAAAAAAGTTGTTTTATAAAATAAATTTGCCTTGGAGTTTTTTATCACCAAAATCCGCCACGGCGGACACAAAGTTACAATGAATTCGAGTTCCATATAGCTTAGGATATCTTCGTGTCTTCGTGCCTTTGTGGCAAATATTATGATCTCTTAATCCACTTAAACAATAATTTTGTTATGATCTCATTCAAACTAAACGGCGAAAACATCAGTTACTACGGCGACCCGAAAAGGCCTTTACTGAAATATCTTCGTAACGACAAAGACATCACTTCCTGCAAGGATGGCTGCTCAGGTCAGGCATACTGCGGAGCATGTATGGTGGAAATCAACGGGGAGGCAAAATTATCATGTGTAACACTGATGGAAAAAATTGACGGCGCTGAAATCATCACATTGGAAGGCATTCCTGATGATGTAAGGACCGTCATTGCAAAAGCCTTTGTCGAAAAAGGCGCCGTACAGTGCGGCTTCTGCACGCCCGGCTTTATCATGCGCACCAAAGTGCTTTTTCAGAAAAATCCGAGACCTGCAAGAGAAGAGATCGTAAATGCCCTGAATGTGAATCTGTGCCGCTGCACCGGTTATGTGAAAATCATTGATGCCATTGAGCTTGCAGTAAAGAACCTTGCCGAAAACAAGCCAACGGAATTTTCTGAAAAAACTGCCGCCATCGGCACAGCGTACCCGAAATACCAGG
>CAZMPB010000267.1:0-3476 GCA_964567775.1 uncultured Bacteroidales bacterium | reverse complement strand
GAGTCAAGTGAGTGCATCCATAAAATGCGTATGGCGCAACGTTTGTAACGCTATTCCCAAAAGTTAAGCTCTTTATGGCTGTGCCAAACAAAGTAGAAACTGCGGTAAATGAACCTCCTGAACTGCTTGGTGTTATATTTTTACCATATCGAACAGTATCTATCGGGCAATTACGGAAACTTCCATTTGTGTATGTACTTGTATTAACATAAATACTTAAACTTGAGCTTGCATCTGAAATCGTAAGCTTATGCAAAGAGCTACAGCCCTGAAAAGCATATTGACCTATTGAGTTTACAGCACTTGGTATCGTTAATTCCGGGATAGCTGAACATCCGTAAAAAGCATAATTACCGATAGAAGTAACCGAACTCCCGATTTGCAGACTGTTAATTTGCGACAAGTAAGAATTCCAGGGCGGATTGCTTGTAGTAGAATAATTTGTCATGCTACCACTACCGCCAATGGTCATTTTCCCATCATCGGTTAAAACCCAGGTTAAACTTGTTCCACAAGTTCCCTGATCAATAATATTTTGTGCATTTGCATAAGTTGCCAAAATCAGAATAATTGCAATTAGTACTATCTTTTTCATTTTTAATTGATTTTATTTTCCCTATTCTTTTGGTTTTTCTTTATGTCCCTGTTATAAATGCCTGAACAGGGCAAGCCCGATTTTTTGTGGTTTCTGGATTTCAATTTATTAAAATCTTTTTATCATTTAAAACCTCTTAAGGCGTTTCAAAATGCCGAATGTTTTTTTGTGTTTTTTTATCCCGATGAAACGCAGAACTAATCTGCCTGTTTTTATTGAAAGTCCCATAAAGCCATTCATATTCCGTGAATTTTAGAATGTCTAATCTAATTATGATATATAATGACATCAAAAATAAATAATATTTTGAATAATTGGTAAAAAAGGGATTATTTTTTTTTGAAAAAAAAATATTATTGTCCGGTTAAAAAGACATATCGTCCCTGACGGGACTTTTTCTTTCTTTTATCGATCTCTCTACCAATATTTTGTCCCTAAGGGGACAGTTCCAGAGGAACTGAATATTGGTAGAACAAAAAAGAACCCCCGAAACTATAAGTCCCGTAGGGACGAGATATATCATGCATTTCACGTTTTCTGTTTATTTTATCCGGACAACAGTGAAAAAAAAACGTTTGAGAAACGCGCAGTAAACAAGTAATGATACCGTTGTCAAACGTTAGAAATGAGCGCTAAGCGGGTCGGATAATTTTCTGAGATTAATAGTGTACCTTTGCAGCATCCAACAAATGATCATTTATGCTTGAAATCGGGAAGATCAACTCACTCAGGGTTGCAAAAAAAGTTGACTTTGGGATATACCTTGACGGTGGTGAATGTGGCGAAATACTGATGCCATCGCGTTATATCCCCGAAAATTGTAAGGCAGATGATATGATCGATGCTTTTATTTATAATGATTCGGAAGACAGGCTCATTGCCACCACTGAAACTCCTTTGGCACAGGTTGGGGAATTTGCTTTTCTGAAGGTTGTGTCCGTTAATCAGTTTGGCGCTTTTCTCAACTGGGGCTTGTCCAAGGACCTGCTGGTGCCGTTCCGGGAGCAAAAAACAGACCTGGAAGAAGGGAAAAAATATATAGTGTACATATATCTCGATACTGAAACAAACCGTATCGCCGCTTCTGCGAAAATTGAAAAATACCTGAATAAGCAAAACCCGGAGTATGCCGAAGGCCGGGAAGTTTCACTTCTGGTGTGGATGGGGACGGAACTTGGGTATAAGGCAATCATAAACAACGAATTTGCAGGCATGCTCTATAAAAATGAGATTTTTCAGCATATCGAGCGCGGACAGATGTTGACGGGTTATATTAAAAAGATCAGGGAAGACGGCAAAATAGACCTTACCCTCAGCAAACCTGAAAAGGAAAAAATCGATGATCTCTCCCACCGGATTCTTGCCCAGCTGCACGCGAACAACGGTTTTTTAGCCCTGGGCGATAAAAGCTCTGCACAAAGCATTTATGAGCTTTTTAATGAAAGTAAAAAATCATTCAAAAAATCAATAGGTATTTTATACAAACAACGATTGATTACGATTGAAGATGAGGGCATCAGGCTTATTGAAAGCAAAAATGTTTAATAAAACCTGATTTGTCAGGCCCTTTTTATATCTTTGCGCCTATTTTATTATTGCCACATGAAAATTGCTGTGACAGGTGCAAGCGGACATGTAGGAGCCAATTTATGCCCCCTGCTGATCAAAAAAGGCTATGATGTAAATGTTTTATCTTATAGAGACGACAGGGCATTTCGAAATCTTAAGGTACAAATTTTCAAAGGAGATTTAAACAATCCTGTTTCCCTCAATGATTTCTTAAAGGGAGTTGATGTTGTAATAAATACAGCAGCATATATTTCAGTCAATCTGCTCGACGATCATACCGTTTATGCAACCAATGTCGATGGCACAAAAACCCTGATCAGCAAATGTATTGAGCATAAAGTAAAACGGTTGATACATTTCAGTTCCATACACGCTTTTGATGCTTTCCCGCTCAATAAGACCTTAGATGAATCCAGCCCTTTGGTGGCAAATTCAAAATTTATTTACGATAAAACAAAAGCACTGTCAGAAGTTATTGTCAGGGAAGCCAATTCTGAACAGCTGGAGACTGTCGTATTAAATCCTACCTCGATCATTGGCCCTAAAGACAATAAACCTTCGCTGATCGGCCGCACCATGATAAACTTATATAATAAGAAAATCCCTGCACTCGTCAGCGGTGGTTACGATTTTGTTGATGTGCGAGATGTTGCCGAAGCAGCCGTCAACGCAATTACGATGGCCCGCCCCGGTGAAAAATACCTGCTTTCCGGAAAATGGTATCCTATCAGCGAATTCGGAAAAATTTTCAGCCAGGTCAGTGGGGTGAAAACCCCCTGGTTTATCTGCCCGCTCTGGTTGGCAAAAGCTACTGTGCCGGTGGTAAGGCCTTTTCTGAACAATGAGATCAAAGTAGTTTTTAACAGGCAGACAGTAACCATACTTGCAGAAAGCAACCGGAAAATATCATCGGCAAAAGCACAAAAAGAACTGGGATTTAAGAGCAGGAATTTAAACCTAAGCATCGCTGATGCTTTTCAATGGTTTAAAGAAAATAAATACTTATAAAGAACGGAACGATGCTTTCAGAATATACTTTTAACATTATTGTAATTGGCTGGATACTATTTGGACTCATTGTATTCGGTATACTTTTTAAAGTAACCGCCCCCTATGGAAAGTTTTTTAGTACTAAGTGGGGTGCGACTATCAATCCCCGTCTGGGATGGATCATCATGGAGTCTCCGCCCCTACTGCTTTTTTCAGTTTTTTTCTTCATGGGAAATAACAATCAAAACCTGGTATGCCTGACTATTTACGGCTTATGGATGATACATTACCTTCACCGCGACCTGATCTTTCCTTTCAGGCT
>CAZMPB010000266.1:0-3484 GCA_964567775.1 uncultured Bacteroidales bacterium | reverse complement strand
GCCGCGCTTGTGCGGCAATCACCATCAACCCTGATGAGGCGCGCATACCCTGCGCGCCTCACTCTTTTTCCTTTTTTGTTGGTTTCATTTACCATTCAAAACTAACTTAAAAACCAGTTTCTCACCGTGTCTGGTAAATAGTTCCAATTGATCCGTAGTAACGTTGTACTGCTCCACATTTTCTAATAGTGTAGTGTATTGTGCTTCTGCATGGCCATCCTTTTGATTACAGTTGTAATCTGTTGTCATTCCCATGATGGTAATTTGAAAATTGTCTTCTTCCGCAAGATATTTTCCTTTATATTCTCGGCAAACAGTTGTTCCGCTAAATACGCCTTCATCAAACCTTATCGAAAATTCGCTAAGACGATCTTCGTACAAGTCAGGCGCTGAAATCAACTGCCAAGTTTTACCTATCAAAGAGTCGGGAGTAACATCAAACTCTTGTCGAAGTTGGTAACGCAAGATAGCCTTTTCCTGCTCATCTTCCAAAATTAATTCTTGTTCCACAAGCTGGTACTTTATAGCTGAACTCAATAGTTCTAAGTATTGAGTTTCTTGCTCCATGATTCCGTCTGGTTCAATGCACTCCGCTTGGTTACTTGCCAATTCATCAATCGTAAAGCTATTTTGCGACGTAACAGTGTATTTTGAAAAATACCGATTGCACCCTGCTGAACCCGAAAAATTCTTTTCGCTTATCTGTAACGAGATCATACGATCGGCTATTGGTGGATGCCCTTCTATGGACTTTAGTATCCAGTTTGTTCCGATTAACTCAGTCAATTCGATTTGATTATCATCAGCCGCTACTGAGTTACAAGCAGCGACGATCATCATAAAAAATAGGATTGATAATAGATTCTTCATCTTGATTGTTTGCTGCCCAGTTATTGCCGCGCCGTAGGCGTTGACAATAACGTTGAGTATACGAAAACTTTCCTTAATACCAGCCTTTCGACATTATATACCGAAACGAAATGATCGTCTTTGACTAACCACACGCATAGAAGCGATGTCCTTTATCGCCCGCACCTGGTCCGAGTGGCTGGCGGCGCGCAACAAGGCGCTGCCGACCAAAAAAGGCAGGCGCAAGAGCGCTGCTGCGCAAGGACAGTTGTCGCTGTTTTAGCGTGGTAAATAAAATAGCCCTGGCCATCCGCCAGGGCTATCTTTCTTAGATTTGCTATGTGCCTATGAAGTTATCAACCAACGGATTGGCTCAGGAGCAGCGGCAAAGGTGAACTGAACGCTTCGCCAACAATTGTACTCCTCGCAAGCCCGGTGCGTACCAGCAGCGGCGCAGCCGCTGTCGCCTGGAGCCGGTGTTGGGCTGCAATTTATTGTTGCTTCATTTTTGACCGAATGCTAATAAATGCCCATCCGGGTCTTTGACAACAAAGCGATATGTTCCCCAAGGTGTCTTTTCTAAGGGATGGACGACTTCAGCCTTATCTTTGACACGTGACCAAAGGGATTCAATATCGTCAACGACAAAAGAGGTCTCGTCTGTCGAGCCGGGAGGTAAACCAATGGCAAAGAAAACACCTTCCTGGCATTTATAAGGTTGCCAATTCGTAGGCGCGTAGAATGGACCGGGCTCAAAGCCGATGATATCTTCATAGAACTTCTTGGCTTTTTCGATATCTTTGACTGTATGTGTGATTCCCAAGAATTCCATTGAAAGCACTCCTTACGATCCGAGACGATTTCAACGAATAATTATGCATCTTGTTATGCAGCCCAACGCTCCGCTTCACTTGCCGCCGACTCTGGCAAGACTCCCTCCAAAAACCAGAGCGCGGGCTGCCTTAGGGCGCGCGCGTACCCGCGCCGAAGGCGGTCAAGTGCAAGCGGTTGTTAGGTGGCAGTTCCGGTATAAGTTCTGCCAGCCTACTATTCTTTACGGAGCAGGATATGGCAACGGCTGTAACGGTGTGTTATTCTCCATCGGTGCAGGATAGGGGTTGACGGTGATTATACTCTGTTGACTGGAACCACTGCCTTTTATTATTATGGGTAGATAGACAGGATGATAAACCCACTGTTGCATTGCAAACAAAAAGTCAAAAACGTCATTGGTTACTCTAACGCCAACATTATGGTCAATACCTCCACTACCACTGTGAATGGCAACAACGCATACCTGGCAAGAGTCATTGATCAATTCCCAAGTGGGTGCGCCGCTTTGCCCTCCAGTAGTGTCATTATCGTAAAACAGAAAATTGGCAGGGGTTTCCAATACATGGCCCAATCCAAACCACATTGTTGTGCCGCCTTTATCCAAGGGGTATCCAGTGACATTAACCATTTCCCCGTCAATTTGAGAATCACTTATCACGCGATAACCGAGATTACCTGTTTGTTCACCAACACGACATCTTAAAGCGTAAACGCCATAGTCATACTGGGCGTCACCTGTAGTTTCCCATAAGTTGATAATCCATGCTTTGTTTGCTTCACAGTAACCGAACGGCTCACTATTTGGTGAATCTGAATTCATGGCAGGGGTCACTATAACATTTGTGGCATAAGTATTGGTATCCCCGTAATCGTAAATGCAATGAGCTGATGTAGCCACTGTGCTCGGGCCTAACATCCACCCTGAGCAATCAAACGAGTAGATGTCAAAATTACCCTGAATTTTTACCACAGTCGCCCACGGGAAATATGTTGTGTCAGTCAACTTTATCCGGTCATCATTCCCAATGATTGTATCTGGGGTAAAAAATGATTCCGTGACTTTCATGCCCTCGGGGATTCGCGGAAGCATGAGTTTGCTGTCGTATGCCTGAGTGTTATAAGTTTTAGCAGTCTCCGCGGCGAAAGTTCTGAAATCCAATTTCTCACCCCAACTCGAGACTGCAAAAATCTCAGCATGGGTAGTATCTTGAGCAAGTGTATGGATATATGAGGCAGGAGTTAGGACAATTGAGATTAAAAGAAGAAACAGGGTCATAAGGACAGCTTTTATCGCCATGTGTTTCATATGCTTTCAATCCTTTCTGCTATTGGACAATCAGTATCTCGTCGGCCTCGGCACTAACAGGATACTTTTCAAGTATCATGCCTGTAAACAGTACCTCTACTCTCAAGCCAACCACCAGTTGGTCTATAGATGCAACTTCATAACTATCCCCTTTTAATACGTAAATAAGGGTTTTCTCAGTTATTCTTGCAGTGGCTCTATCATACTTTGTATCATTTTCCAAAACGCCTTCGATATGAATGGCATTTATTTGCCCTTCTGTCTCAAGAACAGCAGTAATTTTTCCTCGTATATCAGGCTTTTGAGATTGAGTGGCTAGTGCACTAACAGGTATTGGTGTGTTGGTTGGAGTGGGAGATGGATATTTTTTTAGCCTCTCACACCCAACACTCAAAAGGCTAATTGATAATAGTATAGCCAGGTAAAGGGACCCACTTTTTGCTTTCATACATCACTCCTTGGTTATGGCGTATTCAATTTGTTGAGCCACCTAAC
>CAZMPB010000265.1:0-3563 GCA_964567775.1 uncultured Bacteroidales bacterium | reverse complement strand
AAATTTTGATCTGATCAGCAAGCGAATTGCAGTAATAGGCATATCATTATGTGCTGTGCTATTATGTGCTACACTGCTTGTTCTTGTTTCGACCCGCTCTGCCGGGCAGGATAATGAAAATCCCCCGCAACAGTATACCTACCGGTTATATCCGATGGGTGTGAGCGATGGATATGTTTACTATATTTATGATAACGGAGGCCCCTGGACATTTGAAAAAATAGCTGTTTCCAAGGCTGTCAATGAATCTTGGGTTAAATAGGTATTCCGGGTTTTTCCTGAGATTGGGATTATTTTACGCATGAAAATATTTTTTATTTTTGTTGCGGAAAAATTCTAAATTTTAAATGAGAATCAAGCAGGACAGGGACAAGCATGACGGTAAATAAAAATCCTGAACGATCATTTTTTTTCTATTTATCGCTGATCTTCACTTTTATTTCGGTGATAAATATTAATGTCCCTGCCCAAAACGACAGTATCCCTGGCGATAGTATCCCTGTAAAGCCATACTATTTTTATCACGGTTATACATACGGCTCGCAGGGGCAGTTCAATCCTTTATCCTTAATTCTGAATACCGGCTACGACATCTGTCAGCTTACAAATCATGACCGCCGGATATTCCTGTTTCCTTATGCAAAATCCTGTAAAAATGTTTTCTGGAACCTCGGACATCCAAATAAAGTGATTGGCGAAGTGGGCTGGGATAAGTTTATGCGGACTGAGATACTCCCGCTGAGTTTCAGCATGGAAGGAGGGCAGTGGATGCCCAACTACCTGCTGCATACAATTGGAGGAGGTATGTCGTACGTTGCCATATCCGAATGGTACCAATACCATAATGTGAAATATCCTCACTTGTTAAGTTTCGTTACGGTTATGGCTGCCGACATCTTGAATGAAACCATGGAAGACAACGGCTATGTGGGCAGCAACAGCGACCCGATACCGGATATGTATTTTTTTAATTTTGCTGGGATAGCCCTGTTTAGTTCCAAAAAAGTATGCAAATTCTTTAGCGAAGAACTTCACATGGCCGACTGGAGTTTGCAGCCATCCATTACTTTTACCGACATCTCGTTGTATAATTGCGGTCAGTATTTTTCATTCAAATGGGAACTTCCGTTTGAACGCAGACTGTCACTGTTTACCCGCATGGGGCTGGGCACGCTTATTGGCGCTTCGTGGAAATTTAAAAATGGTACGGCCATATCCCTCGGCGCCGGAGTGCGGTCGGGCGAACGGGTATTATTGCCCGGCACGGCCCGGGAAGTTACCGTTACAACTCCATTCAGCATAGGAGTTTTTTATGACAGAAATAATTCCCTGCTTGCATCCCTGGTGATTTCCAATGTGGATGATTATTTCATCAATGCCAATGTCTACCCCGGGCTGTTCAGGATTGGGGGATTTTCACCGGGCTTATGGACGGTCATCGACAAAAAAGGGCTTCCCGCCTTTGGGTTCACAACCCGCTACACATTGGGTACCGGCCTTGGTTACAATTTTATGAAACATTGATCAATAATAAAATTTTCTGCCATCACCTTTTCATATTGGTATAATACCTGTCTGCCGGCAGGCAATTCTCAATAACAGCAAGCTGAATATTGAGAAAATGCTAATATGTAATAAAATGTTTAAATATTTCTTAAAAAAGCATAAATTTGTACATCTTTGTTATTATTAAGTTTATTTGAAATCGTCTCAGCATCCATTGAAAATATCAATAATCGTATGCCCGATAGTAACCTTTAATTTTAATGTCATGAAAAAGATTAACTGTGTTTTGTATTTAATAATTATGGTGTTCATTTCATCACAATCATTTGCTCAATCACCTAAAAAATTGAGCTATCAGGCTGTTATCAGAAACAGTGCTGATTCGTTAGTGACAAATCATATTGTCGGGATGAGAATAAGCATTTTGCATAACTCTGCGACCGGCACACCGGTTTATGTTGAAACGCAGACACCGACAACCAATGCGAACGGGCTTGTTTCAATTGAAATCGGCGGAGGCACATTGGTCTCAGGTAGTTTTTCCGCAATTGATTGGGCAAATGGCCCTTATTTTATTAAAACAGAAACCGACCCCACCGGGAGTACAAGTTATACCATAACGGGAACAAGCCAGTTATTGAGTGTGCCTTATGCGTTATATGCAGAGAGTAGCGGCGACACAACCATGTGGAAAAAGAACGCGTCGGATATTTATTATAATAATGGCAAAGTCGGGATTGGAACAGCGTCACCAGGGGCTGCACTGGACGTAACTTCCACTACAGGGGCATTTATGCCTCCGCGAATGACCACAATACAGCGCGATGCATTAACTCCCCTTGAAGGAATGATCATTTATAATACCAGTATTTCCAGGTTTCAGGGGTACCAGACTGGTGCATCTTCACCTATATTGCAAATTGATACAGGCTCTTCTGCATTGGCATTATCCATTGTGGCCGGTTACTGGATCATGCATCAGTCGTTTACCGCCCCGATGTCGGTGAGTATTACTGATCTGGAAATAGTAACAGATGCCACTCAGGCTGAAAACGGTACCCTGCAGATCCTTGCGGGGAATGGCACGGGCGGCAGTGTGCTGTATACCCAGAGTATAACTTATGCGAATTGCGTTTCGGGTATATGTGTTACACATATTAACCTGGCAACGCCTTTTGCCATCACCAGCGGTACAGCTTACACTCTTAAATTCACTGCAGCTACAGGAGGTTTCTCAACATTCACAAATATGTCAAATCCATATCCTGGCGGGCAGGTGTATCACAATTCCACTTCGCTTCCCCAGTATGACCTGTACCTCAAAATATTTGCACCAACAGTAATGGGTTGGGTAAATTTTTATTGATCTTTACAACCGGTTTTTTTACAAATATTTTTTACTTTTGTTTCAAACTATTTTGTTAATCAGAGTAACATGAAAAAAACATATACTATTTTGTTTTCATTATTTGCTATTTTGTTTGCGGCAAGCGCCGGTGGTCAGAATTTTGTCACCGTTACGAAAAACAATAACGGACAGACGATAACGCTTTCCACCGGCCAGATACTGGAAATACGACTGCCCAGAAAGGCTTCAACCGGTTATATCTGGTGCGAATCAAAAACTTCTGCCGATAAAAAAAATCAACGGACGGTGGCACAGGTAGGGGATGATGATTTTATAAACGATCCCAATCCCTTGATCATAGAGGGCAAAGTTTTAGCAGGGCAGTCCGGCACACAGGTCATGCGCTATGCAGGTACTTCAGCCGGAACCACTGAGTTTGCCTTTGAACTAAGGCGCCCGTGGGAAAAGGATGCACCGGCTATTGACAATTATTCAGTTACCGTGGTTTCAGAAGGAAAGTATACCGGCAACTATACAGCTCCTGTAAAAGAAAAACCAGTGCATGTGACATCCACGCCCAAAGACCTGCCGTCGCATTTTGACTGGCGCCCGTCTTGTACGCCAATAATTGATCAGCAGTAATGTGGAGATTGCTGGGCTTTTGCGGGAGTGGGAACTTTAGAATGTAATATTAAAATTGTTGATGGCA
>CAZMPB010000264.1:0-3615 GCA_964567775.1 uncultured Bacteroidales bacterium | reverse complement strand
ATTGTTTCATAGTGCTTGTTGGCTGCCAGGTTGCTTATTTTGGGCAGCAATAGCAGCGATAAAGGCGAAAAAGCTGCACCGGCCATATTCATGAGTGTAATTCCAAATGCAATATAGCCGGCAGCAATAATCCCGGCATAATGGGCAGTAATTAATGAAGGCACTGTCAGTAAAGCCGCTAAAGCAACATCGCCGGGAACTCTGTAAATACTATAGGGGAATAATTCTTTGGCTGCCTTCAATATACTTTTGCGCTGGAAATCTATTCTGAAAAGAATGATAATAAAAAAAACCAGTCCGGTGATAATCCATATCAGGCCTGTATAATATAATACTTCTGTCAGGTTATCGGATAAATAAAAAGCAGCGAGATTACCTGCAAACAAGTTGATGAACTGAAGCAAATTCGCCCTGTACATCAGCATAGCTCCCCGGAAATAAGCGTAGGACAACGAATGGATGCATATTCCGGCAATCAGGACAATCAGGGGCAGCATGAGATAACTATAGCTTGAATCTCCAAATAATAACAGCGCTATCTGATTTTTAAAAATGTACAGCAGGGCTGAGAAAAAAGCAACCGAAATGAAAACCATTACTGCGCCTGCAATAAAAAAATTTCCAGATTTGACCTTGTCGTTCAGGTTGAATGAAACAAAGCGGGTGATACCGACCGCTAATCCTAAAAAAACAACAGGTTGGAAAAATGATAAATTCCGGCGAATGAGTGAATAGCTGGCAAAATCGGTTTCACTAAAGATATTGAAAGCAAAATAATAAATTAAAATTCCGGCAACCAGCAATGAAAACTCTGTCAGATAGGTTGTAATATAAATGTATTTTGATTTCATTTTAGATCTGAACAAACAAGGCTTTTGTGAAAACGAACAAAGATAGAAATTAATATAAAGTGTTTGAAGCAAAATAGCTATTATGGTAAAATCTTTTTTTGAGGTGCAGACAAGGATGTTATCCTTAAAAAACAGTATTGTCAAAATCTGATATTTCATAACCCGTAGGGTTTAAATGTCAATAGAATGATCTTAGCCAGAATAAAATATTGTCCGTAGGACATATACCAATTATTGTTGTAATTCACAAGGTTTATCATATTTTTCTAAAATTTTCAATATATCTTATTCTTTAACCCAAATTCCGCAATAGAAAATCCCTAATGCGTAGCATTAGAGATAGTATTGCATAATTTGCTGTAATTCATGAACTAATACTGTAATTTTTAATGCGGAATCGACAAAGTAAATGTAATCCCGACAAGTCTACACATAGTTATTATTATTACCACAATGTCGGAAAACATTTACTAAATCGGGATAAACCCAACTAAAGCATTAGTTCGCAAGCTTCTAATGCTTAATTTGGGTTTAAGTAATGGATGAGCAGATAGGACAGGAGCTTTAATTCCGAAAAAAATATTTTGCTTAAAGATATCTCTGATAACCTTGATCGGGCGCCTGCAAAAAAAAGTTCGAGAAGGTCGAAGTTTTGAATACCTTAGTTTACTGAGCTTACATGCCTATGATGGACCTTCCTGACGAAAGGATTCGAAGAACGAAGACGAACGAAAAAATTGGATGTTTTTAAAGGTGCCCTTAAAAAGTTCAAAACAGTTTCTTAGCTTTGCAACGGCAACCAACACTTTTTACTGTAATTATTCTTTTTATTAATAACCACATGATCAAAATCCTCACCATCGTCGGCGCACGCCCGCAGTTTATCAAAGCTTCTGCTATCAGCAGAACCATTGAGCAGGACTTCTGGGATAAAATAACTGAAGTAATTGTTCATACCGGTCAGCATTACGATGATAATATGTCGTCGGTTTTTTTCCGGGAGATGGAAATTCCCGAACCTTTGTATAATCTTGAGGTCGGGTCGGGGAAACACGGAAAACAGACTGCGGATATGATGGCCGGATTAGAGAGTATTTTAACCAAGGAAGCTCCTGATGCTGTTCTTATTTATGGCGATACCAATTCCACGCTGGCCGGTGCCCTCGCAGCGGCTAAAATGCATATACCCGTTGTGCATGTTGAAGCCGGTCTCCGGTCGTTTAATAAATCGATGCCCGAAGAAATTAACAGGATTGTTACCGACCATGTCTCCACACTTTTGTTCACCCCGACAGATAAAGGTATTGATAATCTTGTGAGAGAAGGATTTCGCGAAAACAATGAACACCCTTTCCACATTGACAACCCCGGTGTTTTTCATTGCGGTGATATCATGTACGACAATGCTTTGTATTTTTCAAAGATCGCCGATGATAAAAGTAATTTGCTCGCAAGCCTTAAACTGAAAAACAACGGCTATGTGCTGGTTACGCTGCACAGGGACATCAATACGGACAATCCTGAAAGGTTGAATGCGATATTCAGGGCTATTGAAAGGATCAGCGAAAAAAGTGATATAAAATTCGTCATTCCATTACATCCCCGTACCCGCAAAAAATGGAATGAATTGCCTGACGATACACTTAAAGATATTATTGAAAATAACAACCTGATTACGATTATTCCCGCGGTTTCCTATTTTGATTTTATCTGTCTCGAAAAGAATTCGAGGCTTATCATGACCGACTCGGGTGGGGTACAAAAAGAATCCTATTTTTTTGGAAAACCATGCCTGATCATCAGGGACGAAACCGAATGGGTTGAACTTGTGGAATTAGGTACTGCAAGGCTTTGCGGAGCCGATGAGGAAAAAATTGTTCAGTCGTATAAGGAGCTGATGGGGAAGAAGGACCTGAAGTTTCCGGAAATTTACGGTGATGGCCATGCTTCCAGATTTATACTAAAGAAGATTCTGGAAAATTTTAAACGGCCCAAATAATCTACAGGAATTCTTGCGAAATCCGGGAAAAAAAAGCCGCTCCAAAAAAGCGGTTTTTTTATATTCAAAAGACAGTCTTGATTTTCAACTCCCCTTTGGGGTTGGGACCGTTGAAAATCACCGTTGGCTGAGGCTCTCGAAGCCACCGGAAGATCAACCCCCTTCGGTGCTGTGGCCGTTGAATCCCCGGCGGCTGTGGCTCTCAAAGCTCCGGGTGGCTGAGCTTTTATAGTGAGCTTGTCGAACTGCTCCCGCAGCCATCTTTCATGTTAATCCCCGGGCTGAAAGTGGCAGTACGACTGCGCGCAAGGCAAAGGTGCCGCCAGTTGTGCCGCCACTACAGCCAAATATATTGAATCAGGCGTCGTTGAAGCATTAAAAGATGAAGCCCGACCCGGACAACCCGCCAAATATAAAGATGAAGAAAAGGCAGAAATTATCGCATTGGCATGTTCAAAAGCTCCTGAGGGACGCACACGATGGACAATCTGACTTTTGGAAAGGGAGTTAAAAGGGCGCAAGGGAATGGGAACCATCAATAGGGAATCTATACGGTTGCTGCTAAAAAAATCGAATGTAAGCCTTGGTTAAAGAGAATGTGGTGCATTGCGAAAATTACACCCGAATATAGAAAGAGGATGTTTCGAATTCTCAACTTATATGTAAAGCCATACGACGAAAGGTTTCCTGTAGTATGTTGTGTGTTGATGAAAAAAGCAAACAATTACTTGAGGATTCACGAAAGCCTATTCCGGCAAAGCCCGG
>CAZMPB010000263.1:0-3653 GCA_964567775.1 uncultured Bacteroidales bacterium | reverse complement strand
ACCTGCTTGGGATGGGTGTACAAGACCTTGACGAAACAAAATCCCAAATTGCCCACGGAGAAACCGTAAGAGAAACAGCAAACATGATCTCATTTTTATCAGATGTTATCGGCATCCGCGATGATATGTTTCTCGGCAAAGGGCATACCTATATGCTTGAAGTGGCAAAAGCCCTTGACGATGGCTTTAAAAACAAGGTTCTCCCCTGCCGCCCTGCAATCGTCAACCTGCAATGCGACATCGACCATCCCACACAATCTATGGCTGACCTGTTGCATCTGAAAAAATATTTCGGCTCTCTTGAAAACCTCAGAGGCAAGAAAATAGCCATGACATGGGCATATTCTCCCAGTTACGGCAAACCCTTGTCTGTTCCGCAAGGCATAATCGGATTGATGACCAGGTTCGGCATGCATGTGGAACTGGCACATCCCGAAGGCTATGACCTGATACCCGAAGTAATGGACATTGCTTTTAAGAACGCTCTGGAAAGCGGCGGCAGCTTTAGTGTGAAGAAAAACATGGATGCAGCTTTTAAAAATGCGGACATCGTGTATCCCAAAAGCTGGGCGCCGTATTCGGTTATGCAAAAACGCACCAAACTGCTCCTGGGCGGAGATACTGAAGGATTAAAATCACTGGAAAAAGAGTGTCTTGCAAACAATGCAAAACATAAAGACTGGGAATGTACACGGGAAAATATGAAGCTGACAAAAGACGGCAAGGCCTTGTATATGCACTGTCTGCCGGCTGATATTTCCGGTGTTTCATGCAAAGAAGGGGAAGTGGAAAAACAGGTTTTTGAAAAATATCGTATTCAAACCTATATAGAAGCCGGCTATAAACCTTATATCATTTCGGCGATGATACTTACCAGCCTTTTTAAGAACGTTCCGGGAACTTTGGAGGAAATCATAAAGAAAAATAATAAAAGGAAGCAGTAATTATTAAATAAGCGTGGTTTAATTATTTTCCCGGTTAAATAATGGCCGCGTGCTCATTTTTTTTGCACTCATTTTTTTGACGTTGATATCCGTAGGAATTCGTTAATCTATTGATAGTCAAGTGGCGGATAAAAACTGGAATGATAAAAAAGGCCTGACAATCAATTTCACCCCGTGACTTGCGAATATGAGGTGATAAAAAAAGTATTTTTTTACTTCATTAATTATTATCTTTGCATGGTTTTAAGAATCAAACAATTTCAAATTAATTATTAACTAAATTTTAAATTTATGAAAAAAACAAGTTTACTTTTTGTAATGCTGATGGTGATCTTTATGAGTACTAAAGCACAATTCAGCGAAAATTTTGATGCTGTTGCCGATGGTGCAATGCCCTCCGGATGGACTGTATTTAACGTAGACGGCTTGACTCCTAGCACGAATGTAAGTTGGGTTACCAATGCGTGGGTATGTAAATTATACGGTGACCTACCTACAAAAGCTGCCTGGTCAACCTCCTGGTATAACCCTGCTGGTACATCAAACGACTGGATGTTTACACCTGCTATATTAGTTCCTGCTACAAATCCTATGTTGACCTATACGGTTCTTGCACAAGATGCCAGCTATCCTGATGGGTATGAGCTAAGAATTATGACAGCAGCGCCTACCTCCGGAAATATTACAACATCTACAGTACTATTAACTGTTGCTGCTGCTGAAACCAGTCCGACTGTAAAAGCAATTGACCTCACTGCTTATGCTGGCCAAACGGTTTATATAGGATGGCGTAATAATTCAACTGATATGTTCATGTTAGGTGTTGATGATGTTGCAGTAGCTTCATATCCCAATAACGATATTGCTTTGACATCAATCAATAATGATCCTTATATTGCTTCCGGAAGTAATACCCCCATCACAGGGACTGTTAAAAATATGGGGTTCAATGCTATTACATCTTTTGATGTTACTTATACGGTTGATGGTGGCGCCCCTTCTGCTGTATATTCTGTTACTGGTGTAAATATCACTACATTTTCATCTTACAATTTTACTCACAACGTTCCTGCTAACCTTGCTATCGGAAGCCATCCTGTTGTAGTTACCATATCAAATATAAATGGCGCTGTTGATCCGAACCTTGCCAATAATGTATTAACAAAAACGATTGGAGTAGCCACACAAACTACAACCCGCAAACCAGTATTCGAAGAATTTACATCTTCAACATGTGCCCCGTGTGCCAGTTTTAATTCAGGTACATTCACACCTTTTATTACTGCACATGGCACCGAATTTTCACTTATTAAATACCAGATGAACTGGCCCGGCGATGGCGACCCTTATTATACTGCTGAAGGCGGAACACGAAGGGTTTATTACGGAGTTTCGGCCGTACCCGACCTTTATGTTGACGGAAGGCCATCGGGGTCAACTTCAGCAACAATGTTAAGTGAACTGAATGCTGATAAAGCAAAAGGAACATTTTTCGTTATCAGTAACTTTACCCCTACATACTCGGGAACCAATATTTCAGTTCCTTTAACCATTACACCTTATGTTACAGGTGATTTAAAAGTACATGTAGTGGTTGTTGAAAAGACAACAACAGGTAATGTATCCCCAACATCTCCAAATGGAGAAACCTCCTGGAAACATGTGATGATGGATATGATCACCGGCGGATCCGGCCTGACGGTCAGTTTTACAGCAGGAACTAACTATACAAATACTTTTACAGCTGATATGACCAGCACAAATGTTGAAGAAATGTCTGACCTGACAGTGGTAGTTATGGTTCAGGAAAATACAACCAAAGAAATATATCAGTCTGCTGAAGCCGATGTCATTAATACAGGAATTGACGAAGCCTCCAAAGGAAACATTTCGATATACCCGAATCCGGCTTACGAAAATATTACAATCAGCAATGCCGGAAATTCTGACTTGATGCTGTATGATATTTTTGGAAAACTGGTAATAAGTGAAAATCACATCAGCAATAATCATCTGCTCAATGTTTCTGAACTCGCTAAAGGCAATTATATCCTGAAGCTCATCAACGGTGATAACACAATCACCAGAAAAATTGCTGTGATAAAATAAATTTGAGATTTCTTAAAATATTAAAAACCTCGTAGTAATTTGCTGCGAGGTTTTTTTATTTATTTGAATAATTATTATTATCATTGTTATACCCAATTCAATAGAAAGAAACAAAAATTAAAATCAATGAAAAAAATTATTCTACTTTTTACATTTCAGGCATTATGTTTTATCGGCTTTGCACAAAACACTGTTTTCTGCAGCGAGGGATTCAGTTCTGTTCCGCCTGCCGGATGGAGTTCAGATACGCTGGCCAGCCATTGGATCATCTCAAACTCAATATATTGCGGAGGGCCTGCGCCGGAATGCGGATTTAACAGGAGCCCCCAGACCAATGCTACTACCAGGCTTTTATCCCCATATTATGATCTATCCGGTATAACACATCTCAAATTAGATTTTACTCATTCTTTAATTCATTATAGCGGGGATTATACTGTTGGCGTTGCCACCCGTACAGGCACAGGGGCATGGAATACTGTCTGGAGCATTGTTAATCCGGCAGCAAATACTACCGGAGCTGTCAGCCTTACTATTACAAATGCTGATCTTGGCAGCTCGAGTTTCCAATTTTGTTTCTTTTTCTCCGGAAATTCTTAT
>CAZMPB010000262.1:0-3671 GCA_964567775.1 uncultured Bacteroidales bacterium | reverse complement strand
GGTGTGCCAGTGCAACTGTCGGTTGCCGGCGTGATGGTGACTGTTGATGTGATGGGCGCTGATGTTGTATTGGTAGCTGTAAATGAAGGAATATTGCCGGAACCCTGGGTAGTTGTCAGGCCTATCCCAGGATTGCTGTTTGTCCATAAGTAGTTGGTCCCGGTCACAGGGCCTGATAAAATGTTTACCGGTGCCACATCACCATTACAATAAGTCTGGTTTGTCACGGCGTTAACCGATGGCGTCGGATATACGGTAATAGTATAGGTAGAAGCTGCGCCTGTACATGTATTAACCGAAGGCGTAACCGTTATGATTGCTGTGATCGGGCTGTTCCCGTTATTGGTGGCCGTAAATGCTGTAATATTACCCGTACCGCTGGCAGCAAGGCCTATCGCTGTATTTGAATTTGCCCAGGCAAAAGTAGCTCCGGGTGTCTGACTGCTGAAGTTGGTTCCCGGTACTGTCGCCCCGTTACAAAGGATAATATCCTGTGGAACAACAACAGTAGCCTCGGGCATTACCGTTATGGTGTATGAGGATGGTGTTCCGGCACAACCGTTGGCGGTAGGAGTTACTGTAATAGTGGCAGATATCGGCGTCGTTCCAGTATTGGTAGCCGTAAATAAAGCAATATTACCGGTACCGCTGGAACCCAAACCAATAGCAGGATTTGAATTCGTCCACGTATAGGTTGCTCCGGACGGAGTGCTTGTGAAGTTGGTTGCCGGGATAAAAGAATTATTACAATACGTCAGGTTATTAGGAACAGTGACGGTTGGTGTCGGATGAACAGTAATGGTATATGTTATTGGCGGGCCAGGGCAGGAAGCTGCTGTAGGCGTTATTGTAATGCTTGCTGTAACAGAA
Source organism: uncultured Bacteroidales bacterium (assembly GCA_964567775.1). Taxonomy (GTDB): domain Bacteria; phylum Bacteroidota; class Bacteroidia; order Bacteroidales; family CAIWKO01; genus CAIWKO01. The sequence continues at coordinate 2,801 of CAZMPB010000262.1, read as the reverse complement.
GTGTTGCCGGTGTTTATAGCGGTGAATGCCGGAATATTACCCGTTCCGCTTGCTGCCAGGCCGATAGATGTATTATTGTTTGTCCATGCAAAGGTTGTCCCGCTAACAGGGCCGGTAAGCGTATTCACAGGAACAGATACACCATTGCAATAAACCTGATTGGCTTCAGCAGTTACGGTTGGTGTCGGCCTTACATCAACTGTAAAACTTGTTGCTGCCGTACAACCATACGTGGATGTTCCAACAACAGTATATGTCGTGGTTACTAAAGGAGAAACCGTAACTGTTGGCCCATATAAAGAATCGGGCAACCAAAAATAGGATACTGCTCCTGTAGCGTCCAGAGTTGTTGGGGTACCAGAGCATACGGAAGCACTGGGGGCTCCATTGGCGGTGACCGTTATATTATTTGTTACAAAGCTGTTTGCTTCTAAAAAAACACCGGAATCAAAACTCATGTCAACGGCATCGCCAATGGCCAGTTTTAAGTGGTAAGACGCACAAGGAGTAACATGGCACCATGCCGTTAATACCGTTGTAAACCCATCATAAACAATCGAAGTGCCGGATGAATTGTCAACATAGTATTGCGCATTAGTACCTGGTCCCAAATTATCCGGGCCATTATTGACATTGTTAATGGCAATTGGTGTGGCTGTTCCTGGTATTAATGCAATATTTGAATTTGTATAGTTCCCTCCTAAAGGATTTGGCCCGGTTACAAAAAAACCAAAAACATCATTATAGGTTGAACCCACGTATTCCGGATATTCTTCCGAGGCAAATACATATCTGAATTTAATCGTATCCAGTAGGGGTACAAAATCAAATTCAAGTTTGGACGCATCCTGAATGGTCGCCCCAGGAATCAAAGCCTGCAATTGGGGATCCGTTGCCCCGCTATTTAGGTTATCGGCCAAGCCCGAGGCCGGCGACCCAATGGCCGGATTACCTTTGGTTTGTCCGTTAGTAAAAAGTATTCCGCTGGAAATGCCCAGGTTTGTTGGCAAAGTACCTGTGGAAAACACCGCGATCGAACCTTTTTTTCCGGCATACGTGATGTTGGTCACCTGAACGCCGGGCCCTAACAAATAGTTTTGTACCATCTGCGGGACACTCATTGCTGTATCACAAGTCAACTGGGCTTTACTCTGAAAAGTAAACGCTGACATGGCCGCAAAAGAAAATAAAAATAATAAAAACTTTTTCATATGTTTCTTTGATTTATATATTTTATGAGAATTTTTTCAAAGTTAAATCTTTTTCAATTTTTTTCCAAAATTTATTTTTCATAAAAATTTTAATACAAATAATCAAAACATTCATTTATTTTATATGCAGTAAAAATGCTATGTTAATAAAAGCGCTGTGAAATTAATCAAAAATGAATTAATCATGAAAAATAAAAAAAAAATTAAGTTGTTAAATTATCAATTAGTTTCATGCATTCTTTGGCCTCTTTTACATCATGGACCCTTAAAATATTTGTTTTGTTCAGAAGAGCAACAGTGTTCAACACAGTAGTACCATTAAGAGCTTCCCCAAGGCTGCTTTTTAATGTTTTCCAGATCATTGATTTTCGCGAAATACCTATCAATAAAGGATGTTCTACAAAATTAAAAAAATGCATTTCGCGAAGCAGTTGAAAATTGTTCTCTGGAGTTTTTCCAAATCCGAAACCCGGGCCTATGATAATGTCATTAATTCCCATTCTGTGAAGCTGATTTGTTTTCTCTGAAAAAAAATTATTTATTTCTTTTATCACATCCTGATACGAAGGATTCTGCTGCATGGTTACAGGTGTCCCCCGGATATTCATCAAAATATAAGGTATATTCAGCCTTGCTATTGTTTGATACATCTGAGGATCCATCATTCCTCCGGAAATATCATTGATGATTGCTGCACCTGTATTTACTGCTTCATTGGCGGCTTTAGCCCGGTATGTGTCAATGGAAATAATTATTTCCGGGGAGGTTTTGATAATTTTGAGGATAAAAAGGCCACACAGATATTGAGTTTTTTCGAAACAAATCAAAAAAATCATATTGGCACATGACTGCATAGAAGAAAAAACAAATGAAATACCAGCAGTACAGAATTTACTTCAGGAATTATAACTGACGGATTATCTCTATACGATGGATGCATTACATTGCCCAAAAAACCCTTGAAAAAAGCAAAGCAGTCAAAAAGAAACTATTAGTTCAACTAAAAGATAACTAAAAAGAACTTCGGCAGAATTGTGAAGACATCATAGGTTATATATCAAGTAGCGAAATTTTTGAAGAAGGAAAAAAGAGCCGGAATCGTATTGAAAAACAGAAAGGTGGGCATATTTAGCGATACCCTTTATTGTTGATGGCCAATGAAAAAAACACACAAAAACAATCGTATTTGTGGAGAGGAAAACTATGATCTTTGATGTTAGAGCAAAGATATATGCTTCAAGAAATGATAACTCATTTTATGTTACAAATATTAAGCTCAGTACTAAACAGGCATGCAATAGCATCCGACAACATTGGGCAATAGAAAATTCAAATCATTATGTTAGAGATATATCAATGTGTGAAGATTTGTCGCGAATTAGAAATAATCCTGATAATATTACAAGGTTAAGAAGCTTTGTATTGAATATTTTTAGAAAAAACAAGGTCAAAATAAGTGTGAATTGTATGCAAACAGCCTCAACTATTATAAATTATATAGTTATCAACATTTTATTTAGAATTGGACACCTAAGATGCAGCACCAGTATTTTTGGGCTTTACAGAAAATTCTACTTAGCCTTTCCTATA
>CAZMPB010000261.1:0-3673 GCA_964567775.1 uncultured Bacteroidales bacterium | reverse complement strand
GGCAATGCTACTATGCAGCGTTACATGCCAAACAGGCGCGGTTATCATTATTATTCTTCGCCTTTCGATGGTGCGCTTAATTCAGAATTTGCCGATGAGATCGGAACGATTATTACGGGCGATCCTTATGTGGGCAATGATACTACCCATACGGTAACTCCGTTCCCGAATTTTTACATTTACAATGAAACAAAGGCATTCCCGACTATTTCTATCGGCTGGGATGCCGCTTCCAACACGCTCCAAACTATGAAAGGCTATTGCATCAATTTCGGAGCAACCACAGCGCCTCTGACCACGGATATCAGCGGAACATTGAACAGTGGGGCATATAGTATCGGATTGACAAATACGCCATCCACTAACCCGAATGCTGACGGATGGAACCTTGTTGGAAACCCTTATCCTTCGCCAATTGACTGGCAGAATGGAGCCTGGACTAAAACCAATGTAAATGACGGGATATATTATTTTAAAGCGACTACACAGTATAAAGGAACCTACAGTTCATTTGTCGGGGGGGTTGCTTCAAACGGAGGGACTGGCATTATACCATCTATGCAGGGGTTCTTTGTAAAAGCTACCGGGGCAGGCTCTCTGGGTGTTAACAATGCAGTAAGGATACATTCAAATCCCTTGTTCTTTAAGTCCACTGTTACTTCAAAACCATTATTAAGGATTAAAGGATATCCCTCATCAAATCAGAGCGCAGGAGATGAAACCGTTATCTATTTTGAGACACAGGCCACTAATACGTTTGACGGGAATTTCGACGCATATAAATTTATGAATAATGATCTTGCTTTTCCCAACCTTTACACTTCATACAATGGCAGCTCATCTTTATCCATCAATGCCTTGCCGCCGCTATCGAACACCGATGTGGTAGTCCCTCTGGGTTATATTACAAGAACCAACGGCTCATTTACCATTAATGCCACCGAAATACTCAACTTTGATCCCGCGCAGCATATCTACCTTGAAGATAACCAAACATCCACACTGCAGGATCTCACACTGAATCCTGTTTATACGTTTACCACCACTGCCAATGCTCCGCAGTACCGGTTCTTTATAAGATTTTCACCGACTATAATTACAGGAATTGGCGAAAACAGCGTTTCCTTTGTTGATGCGTGGTCGTCGGGTAAAGACATATATATCAATTTCAGTAGCACCATGATGCAAAAGGCAGTAATATCCATATATAACATGCTTGGGCAAAAAGTTATATACGGTGAACAGGAAGGTATTGGCACGTCCCAATACAGGCTGGAAAAACCGGGATGTTATATAGTAAACGTTATAAGCGGGAGTAGAACATATCAGAAGAAAATTGTGCTCCTATAACAACCCATTGATTTTTTTATTAATTTTAATAATAAATAAAATGAAAAAAAATAAGATAGCCTTATTGCTAACAGTTTGTTTTCTGATTATTCCACTGTTCATTAATGAACTTCTTGCCCAGGGCCCACCGCCTCCTGAACCCGCCAATGGCGTGCCTATTGACGGACTCGGATTTCTGGCGGCACTCGGCGTATTATACGGGATAAAGAAACTCAGACAAAAAAAGAAATAATGTTATAGATGGAGCGTGTTTTGCCAATTTGAAAACTAACCGGTATTACAGGGTTTGTGACTAATCTTAATGTTTCGTTCACACATTTATTTCTAATACTTATTATCTGAAAAAAAGAAAATTGTTAATTTTTGATATTTGTTTTTAAAATTATTTACCTTTGTCAAGTTAATAACCAATTTATAATTAATTATCGCATTATGAAAATTTACGCTGGCAATCTTCACTACGGAATGACTGAAGATGAATTACAAAAAATTTTTGAAGAGTACGGACAAGTAACGTCCACCAAGATCATTACTGATAAGTACTCAGGAAGAAGCAAAGGGTTTGGTTTTGTTGAAATGCCCGACGATGCTGAAGCTCAGCAAGCAATTGAAGAGCTCAATGGCAAAGATGTTAAAGGAAGAAACATTACAGTGAACCAATCTATCGAAAGAAAAGAAGGAGAGCAAAGAGGCGGAAACAACAGAAGAGAAAATTTCAGAAGAAATAACAATTACAGAAATAACGAATAGTTATTCATCTGAGGAAATGATTTTCTGATTTCGAAAATTTTGATATTCCATAAATAGCGGCAGAAATGTCGCTATTTTTTTTAATACCAGTCAATGATCCGGAATTTTTTTCTGTACCCGTTTTCTATCTCTGCCAGCAAATCACGGACGGTGTTCAATTCGGAAATGTCCGATCTCTCAAAAGTTAATCCATCAGCATCTATTTTTTTTTGATCGAGCAAAGCCAGGTGAAATTGTTTTAAATAGTCAATAAGAAAAGCCGCTTCGTTTTCAGAAACAGCTTGCTGAGATTTTAAATATTGTAGGATCCGCAACCCATCCACCTTTTCGGCACAGGCTTTAATGAATTTATTTTTATCCTTGAAATTCTCACGCAGGGGAGTCCACAGATCATTGCAGAGGAACGTCTTTTGTAGAAAATGGTCCATAGGTGTTTGTACTTCTTTATTGAAAAGACTTTCAAATGTATCAAAAGTTTTTTTTACCTTGTCGAATAAAAGATACGAATACAAAGGATAGCTTTCCCATTCATTTTTGCTTCCTTTGATCAATGCCGGGCCGGTGCCGAAGAAGACACGGTCAGAATACCTGGTTGCAGGATATGTAGCTTCCTCATTCCAAACGATAACACCCCCATATTTTCTCAGTTTTTGAAGAAAATAAAAATCTTCGCCGCTGAGCTTGGGGGTGATACCGCCCATGGCGCGGTATGCATGAACCGGAACGGCCATCGAGGATCCTATCGCTGTGAAACAATAAGGATTTTTTATACGCCACAAATTGATGGCATAATACCTCATATATATCTCATAACGGAGCATGGAGCGGTCTATCACATCATCACCGGTAAGCCTGTGATAATAGGGTAATGCCAGTGCGACAGCATTTTTATATGGGTGAAAATTCCTTACTATGGAACTGCAGAATTCCGGATCAAAAACTGTATCTGCATCCATACAAATAATAATAGCATCTTCCGGGGCCACAGAAGAAATATGATCCATGGCCACTTTCCGCGCCCAGCCGACTCCGTGCTTTTTCCCTTTCCAGCCCTTGCTTTCAGAGGACCTGTCAATGACGGTAAGAGGAAACTTGTCGTAAGCGTTTAAGTATTCAAGGGTCCGGGCATTATTTTCGCAAATATGTTTTTTTTCAGGGTCATCTCTGAAATTTTCCGGCTGGTTCACACAAACGACCACATTAATATTTTTATACGTTTGTTTTTCGACACACGAAAAGCAGGCAGGTAAAAAATCTGCTTCGTTCATCGCGGGAATAGCAAAAAATATTTCAGGCTGAGAAGTGCTCACGATAGCAAAGGAAAATAAATATTCTCAGGCAGCAAAAAAATGGGGTTACTTTTTGCAAAAATGTGTATACTTGTACAAATAAAAACAAATATTTATGAGCGAACCAAAGAAATTTGTTCCTTTTGTTTCTGCCGAAACCTATATGAGAGAATTCTCTCTGAGAGCTGTGCTGCTGGGTATTCTTATGGCGATGATCATGGGTGCCGCAAATGCCTACCTTGGCCTGAAAGCCGGGATGACCATCGCTGCAACCTATACCACTG
>CAZMPB010000260.1:0-3718 GCA_964567775.1 uncultured Bacteroidales bacterium | reverse complement strand
TTGTCATTTTATTGTTTTAGATTTGCTGGATAAATAATGAAAGTCATGAAAAAAATTTATTCCGTTATTTTAGCCATGTTTATCTTTTTTTCAGTCAGTGCTCAAATCCCTAACGGAGGATTTGAGGAATGGAAAAATGATTCAACTTTGGACAATTGGAACGGCCTTCTTTCTGTTGATGTCATTATTACACAATATGAATTTAACACAGTAACAAAGACTACAGATGCCTATTCGGGAGATTTTGCCGCTTTGATCACGTCGAGTAAAACTATTCCTTACATAAATTTGTTATTACCTGGTGTTATGTCTTATGGTACCAACAATGTTGTCCTGAATTTAACTACCTTCAATCTTGAGACAAGTATTACCGGCGGCCTACCTGTCAGCGTGATACCGACAAAAGTAAAAGGGTTCTATAAGTATGCGGGTGTGAACGGCGATTCCATGTCTGTTGGGGCTGAGTGTTATTATAGTACGGTCCTTGTTGCCAGTGGCCTTTTTATGAATAATAGTTTAGAAGAGGGATATGTGCCGTTTGAATTTGACCTGACATACAATCAGGCAGAGATGCCGGATATGATCAATATCTTTGCAAAATCTTCAGCAGGTGATAATCCTCAGCTTGGTTCCGCATTATATATAGATGATTTGTCTATAGAATATACAGCGGCCGGGATTACGGAAACTGTGTCACTTGACGAACTTTCTTTATATCCCAATCCCACCACCGGCCTGCTAAGCATAAGACTGAACCCAAATGAAACCAACAACATTAATGTCTTTGATTATTCGGGGAAACTGATCTGTTCCTCCAGCAGCGATTATTATTACATAACACTTGATATGCGTTCGTTTGCCAATGGAGCTTATTTTGTTGAAGTAAACAACAGCAGCGGACAGTTTATGAGTAAGTTCATACTGGCGAGGTAAGTGAGAAATTAGATCACGAAAAGGTCATTCTGTTCAGGATGGCCTTTTTTTATCTCAATGAGTCGTCCTGAAATAAGTTGACACATAAAGCAGTATCAATTTTTACCAAAGTGAAAAAAAATTTATGGTTGGTATCGTTGCTTTTTTTTATTTTTGACCTGTTATAAACAAAAATCAAAAACCTTAAAAATTTATTTTATGAAAAAATTTTACTTATTGATCATTGCTATGTGCATTGTTTTTTCTGCCGGTGCGCAAATTCCGAATGCAGGATTTGAGACCTGGACAAATGATAGTACGCCGGCTGACTGGAACGGTGTTTTATCCGTTACGGTAATGGGATACTTAAATTTTGATATAAGCACTGTTACAAAAACTACGGATTCACATTCAGGAGGATTTGCAGCGATGGTAACTTCTGATAAAACGATACCTTACGTTGGCACTTTATTACCCGGCATCATGTCGTATGGCACAAATGTGTATGATATTTTAAGCGGAATGATTATTACCGGCGGAATTCCCGTTAATGTTACCCCGACAAAAGTAAAAGGCTTTTATAAATATAATAACGTTAATAACGACACGATGGCGCTTATCGGTATTTGCTATAAAAACTGTGATACCATTGCTCAAGGTGGAATGTTATCCAGTACAGCGGTTTCGGGGTACACTTCTTTTGAATTTGATATCACTTATTCGCAGGCTCAGTCGCCTGATACTTTTAATATCATTGCCATGTCTTCAGCCGGAAGTGCGCCCCAAACAGGTTCAAGCCTGTATCTTGATGATGTGGAGATCGAATTTGCCGGAGGAGCAGGCGGCCAGGAAATCATATCCCTTGACGAGCTGCTGAATGTATATCCAAATCCTACCACAGGATTACTCGGCGTTGATCTTGTACCCAACGAAACCAATACCATAAATATCTTCGATCATTTAGGAAAGCAGCTTCGTTCAATGACCTGTGAAAATATTTCCACAACCCTCGACATGCGGTCGTTTGCCAATGGTGCGTATTTTATTGAAGTGATCAACAGCACCGGACGGCACATGAAAAAGTTTGTACTGGCCAGGTAAGTCAAAAGAGCTTTGAAAAAGGTCATTCTGCTTCGGAATGGCCTTTTTTATGAGGCCTATTTCATAAGTGAAGGACGGAGCTGTCTTCCTGCCAAGGGGTAAATCAGGCAGATTTCCGGCTTTGGATTTTTTATAATTTCGCAATACTGTTAATAAATTGAAGATTATGACAGAAAAGAAAATACTAAAAGCCCGGATCATTGAAACCTGCAAACAGCAGCACCTGGAAACCATAAAGAATTTGACCCGGGAGATGGACGAACATCAGCAGATGGCCAACGACTATGGCCCGCCCAAAGACCGTTACGATGCTTTCCGCTCACAGATGCTGCGACGGCGCGATATTTTTGCCGAACAGCTTCAGAAAGCCAACCAGGAACTGATCTCTCTGGATATGGTAAAGCCTGATGAATTGAAAACAAAAGTTGAATTTGGCGCTGTTGTCATCACCGGTGATCAAAAGTTATTTGTTTGCATCAGCATGGGTAGAGTTGTTGTAGGTAATGAAACATATTTTGCCATTTCTCCTAATGTCCCGTTGTTTAAAGCTTTGAAAGGTTTGAAGAAAGGTGATACTGCAACGTTTAACAACTCCAAAATTGAGGTTCTCGATGTTTTCTGATACGAACTGTCCGGAACAATGTAATGGGTGCCGCCACAGGTATTTTACCGAAGAAGAAAGCCTGCAGAAAAAAACAGCTTTCCTGCGGAAAAAACTTTTTGGATGGGATGAGACTATTGATGCCATCAGGAGCGTTGGTGGCGAAGCACGGACGAGTTACCGCAAAAAAGTCTGTCTTCATACCGTCTATAATGGAACAGCCTGGGAGTTTGGCATGATTTCACACAGGCAGTTTGTGGCGACTCCTGCCTGTCCGGTGCAGCACAAACTGATACGTGAAGTTATCAGGCTTTTGTCAGGAATTTTGCCGCCTCCCGAAAGGTTTCCGTTACGTTTTTTTATACAGTCGGGGAATCAGGTGATGCTGGTTCTTAAAACTGTTGCTCTGCCCGATAATGCCTGGTTGGCGCCGGCAGTAGAAGAAAGTCTCAGGCAGCTCGGTGTGGAAGGGTGCTGGCTGCATCTGAACCCTTCGGCAGGCAATAAGATATTTATGAAACATAATTTCTTTTTGCTTTTTGGTAGCGAGGCCTCTTTTGATCAGCAAGGGATGTGCTATGGGCCAATGTCTTTTCAGCAATTGATTCCTGGCCTGTATTTAGATTCCTTACACGAAGCATCGTTATTTCTTATGCCCGGTAGTAATAGCCTGATGATTGACTTGTACTGTGGTATAGGATACAGTATGAAGAAATGGATTTCGGCCGGAAGCCTTACTGCCGGCGCAGAACTTAGCGGTGAAGCGGTGGCCTGTGCGTTGAAGAATGTTCCGGGGGCATTGATATTTCGCGGAAAATGCGAGGATCGCCTGCCGCAGCTAAATCATGTGGTGGCAGAGCATAAAGATATGATAAAATTTCTATATGTTAATCCCCCGCGGACAGGCTTGGAACCAAAGGTATTGCAATGGATAACGGAAAGCTATCAGCCCGTGTGTATGGCTTATCTTTCATGCAGTGCTGGAACACTTGCCCGTGACCTGGATTTCCTCTGTGCCACGGGGTATGCGGTGAAAAAAATTATTCCTTATGATTTTTTTCCCCAGACCATTCATGTGGAGTGCCTTGCGCTTTTGTTGCGCAT
>CAZMPB010000259.1:0-3723 GCA_964567775.1 uncultured Bacteroidales bacterium | reverse complement strand
TTTTCATATTTCATTTTAAATGATTTATGGGGTTTACTAAAAGTTTTTCTAATTCTTTAATGGCTTCGTATATGAGGGACTTCAAAGATATAATTTTTTTCTGATAATTTGTCAGGCCATCTTTACCACTTTTCATTTTATTTCCTTTTGGGTATGCGTTCGAAGTTTAGAATAAATCCTTTTAATTTTTTATAATGAATTTTTCGAAGGATGAAAAGTTACAACAATTTATTGCATTTATTATCTTTGTAATATGAAGTCGCCAAAAAGCATATTCTTCTTTTTAATGTTGTTTCCCTGTTGCCTGGTTGCCCAGACGCTTAGTCTTCCGCCGCGTCCTGCCGGAGCGCTGACCGGCGATCAGTTTGTTTCGCTCGTTACCTCCATGACGCTTACCGACCGCGAAAACGAGATCTATGCACAGGTAATGAGCGGAAATGTCCCAGGCTTTCAGCGAAACCTCATCGCTGTAACCAATACAGAAGCCATTGGCGCTACTGCATATACATACACTTATTATGTTTTGCCCGATTACCTGGCTATTGGCTGCGACACCAATTATTTTCTGTGTCCCATGACACCCCTGCTGGCACAGCGCATCGCAGATGCCACGGGCTGCACCATGCCCACGCGAAAAATGGTTAACCAGATATGGGCTGCAGCCACGGTACATCTGTCACCGTCAAGTATAGCGCCCAGTCCGCAAATGACCACCATCCCTGTAATGAATCAGCATAACACGACTGTATGGGGGCAACGAAGCGCCGTGCTGGGGACACATCCCCTCGGGGAACTTGTTGGCGGTGACAAAAAAGACGTGGTGATTTCTAATATCATTTACGGATACCCTTCGCCCGGCCGCGTGGTGATTTACGGCTGGCACTATACCAACGGGACGCCGATACAGCCTTTATACAACGGACATGAGGAAACCTATGCGGACTACAGCCATGGCATACGTCTGGTACAATTGAATATGGTGGTGAATGGCGCTCCGGCCACCGTATCCTCTGTATTACAATCTTCCACACTGAACTCCTTGCTGAGCGATGAAGGGAGCATCGCCGTGCCGCGCTATCCCGTAAATGTGCCGGCAGTAGCGGTTCCTGTGAGTTTTGCCCTCTTGCCCGAAAGCAGCACTTCATTACGGTTGCTGGCCACTACACAGCCTGATGTGACACATTTTTTTGTACAGACCAGTCATGACGGGCTGAACTTTAGTTTCACAATAAAATTGCATAAAGACAGCCTCCTGCTTAGCGGCCTCACGCCCGATATCCCTGTTTATATAAAAATTGCAGCGATCAGCAATTACGACACTTCTGCGTATTCTGAAGTACTGGGCGCCGTGCCGGGTTTTTGTAGGCCCACGGTTCTGATCGTAAACGGGTTCGACCGGGCATCTGCCGGAAATACCTATAATTTTATACGTCAGCACGGGCAAGCTTTTTATTCCAACGGTTATAATTTCGTATCCGCCACTAACGAGGCTGTATTAAACGGACTGGTCGTCGCGGACAGTTTTAAGATCATTGATTATATTCTTGGAGTTGAAAGTTCTGTAAACGAAAGTTTCAGTACCGCCGAGCAAACCCTGGTGGCAGACTACCTGATGCAGGGCGGCGCTCTTTTTGTATCTGGCGCTGAAATTGGCTGGGATCTGGACCATCTGGGATCAACGGCAGATCAGGATTTTTATCATAACATTCTTAAAGCAGCCTATGCCAACGACGCCCCCAACGGTCAAAGCGGTGTATACTATCAAGCACAGCCCTCTTCCGGAAGCATCTTTGCCGGACTGGGGACTTTTTATTATGATAACGGAACCCATGGGACCTACAATGTAAATTACCCCGATGTGCTCACACCACAGGGCGGTTCCGCTGTATGCCTGGAATATAGTGGACTGACAGCTAATTATGCAGGCGTTTGTTACAGCGGCCTGTTTCCCGGAGGAAGCCGCCCGGGAAAATTGATCAATATGGGAATCCCGTTTGAAACGTTATACCCGGAAAGCGCCCAAAACAACCTGATGCATTACATTCTGAATTATTTTGATATTGCAGCTTCCGGGATGGACCGGCCTGCCATTACCCAGAGCAACGACACCTTGTATTCCGACTGGAGCGGCCTTCAGCAGTGGTATTACAACAACAACCCTTTACCGGGAGCGACAGGATCTTTTGTTGTAGCAAACCTCAACGGTGAATATTTCGTGATCGCAGAAAATGGCTATTGTTATTCCGACAGTTCGGATGTTGTACAATTTACATTAACCGGTATTCAGCAGGAAGAGGCTGCCGCTTTAAATGTCAGGGTGTTCCCGAATCCCTGTAATGATCGACTGCACATCGAGATCAGTGCACCAACTGACATATCCTGCATGATCAATCTTTTCAATGCAAATGGGCAGATTGTTTTGTCACAGCAGGCGAATGCCGGAACTGACCTTTTTCTTCATGATCTTCCTTCCGGGATTTACATCCTTACAGTGAAAAACAGCACGGGTGTTTACAGAGAAAGGATTGTGAAGATCTAAGGTTTTTAATAAAATAGCACGGATTACACCTCCTACAAAATCGCCGGACCGTCACACTGTCTTACTTATTTCTTGTCGTGTTCGATCCACAGAAGGTCGGAAGTTTTATAGCCCAAGCCTTCTGCCGTTTTCAGATAGTTTTGTTTTACATCGTCCGGTATTGTAATCTCACGCGATAGTATCCACAGGTATTTTAAATTTTTCCCGGCAACAAGAGCATATTTATACTCATTGTCTAAAGCGATCACATTATAACCCGAGTAAAAAGGGCCAAAAAAAGACACCTTCAATTTTGCCTCATTTTTATCGTCAACAAATTTTGCCTTGCCAATTGCCTGAGACCATTTGTTTGTTTTGGTATTAAAGCCTTTGTTGTCAACCTTGATCTTGCCGTCATCTCTTAATGAATACTCGGCCGTTGTATTGTTTAAGTCGCGCTCATATTTAAAATCCAGACGGGCAATTTCATACCATTTACCCAGATATCTGTTTACATCAAATGGCTTGATGGCCACTGCCCCATCAGGAATAGTGGAACATGAGCCGAATATGATGGTGCCAAGCACCGTTAATAATGAACTTCTGACGAGCATTTTCTTTTTCATAATTTATTAATTTTTGTATAAAATATTTTCACCAACTATAGTCTGATAACAGGTATTTGAGCAAAGTTATTGAAAGTTTCTGATCAAAATTATGGTGAATCTGTTTTCCCTATAATAAAATTGTATTTATTTGGAAAAATAGCTAAAGCCTCTTTGATCTCAGAATCATTTTTAAAAACATAAAACATCTTGGCATCGTCATTATAGTATCTGACAAGTATTTCTTTTTCAAGCAATTTTTTTATAACATCTTTTTTCTTTTTGATTTCGCTAAGTTTTTCTTTTTGAATTTGCATTTTTATTTTTTCAATATGTTTTATTTTTTTATTGTTTCCCTTAAATAAATCTTCAAGTTTTTTCAGTTCATTTTCGGCAGAAGTGTTGATATTTTCAAGTTTTTGGATGGCAATATCCAGAAAATCATTATAATCTTTATCGGGTAATGTAAAAGTTTCCATGTCGGGATAGGCGTCATGCGTATTCCTATACATAGTAGCATAATCACTGAACACATAATTATTAACAATGGCTCTTTTCTAAAATATGATTGAAAAAAGTTATATTTGCAAGAAAATATAA
>CAZMPB010000258.1:0-3728 GCA_964567775.1 uncultured Bacteroidales bacterium | reverse complement strand
ATATCAGTATTATCAATGCTTACAGAAGATACTTTCGAGACACAGGCCGGGGTTACTTTTTTTGCTTATTTCGCTTGTCTGCTCCTTTTTATACATAAAAACTTCAAGTCTGAAAATAAAACACTAATTTTGAAATAAATTTCAGGGAAAAACAATGAAAGAGCAATCAATAAATATCATTTATACCGAACTGGAATCCGTGGATGAACTTGATGTTGCTGATACCTACCTATTGGCAAAAGCTGCTGAAGCGAGCAATAATGCCTATGCCCCGTATTCGGCATTTCAGGTGGGCGCTGCACTGCTGCTCGAAAATGGCGAAATTGTATGCGGCAACAATCAGGAAAATGCTGCTTACCCGTCGGGATTGTGTGCCGAACGCGTTGCCATGTTTGCCGCATCGGCACAATATCCAGGGGTTGCCTTTAAAACTATTGCAATTACAGCCAAATCAAAAAATTTTGCGATAAATTACCCCGTTTCGCCCTGTGGCGCCTGCCGTCAGGTGATGGCCGAATATGAAAATAAAGGCAAAAAACCCATGAGAATAATCCTTAAAGGCGAAAACGGAAAGATCTTTGTGATACAAAACGTTTCAGGATTGCTGCCTTTTGCATTTGGGCCATCGGACCTTGGCCCGGATCAAAAATAAATCTAACGTGTTTATTTAAAATTTTCTATATTTGTTTTTCATAAATAATAATTTGTATGACTAAAACACGTGTACTTTTATTTATTGCCTGCTTTTTTCTGCTTTCGATGACCATTGATAAACCGGCTTACCAGATATATAATGTTACCGGAAAAAAAACCACTTATCAAAAAATGTTCAATGACATCATGAGCTGCGAAGTGGTGCTTTTTGGCGAAATGCATAACAACCCGATTTCGCATTGGCTGGAACTGCAACTCACAAAAGATCTTTTTAAAGAAAAGAAACAAGACATGGTATTAGGTGCAGAAATGTTTGAGGCAGATAACCAGGAATTACTAAACAACTATTTACTTGGAAAAATTAATGAAGATACTTTAAAATCGCAGGCACGTCTTTGGCCGAACTATGAAACAGATTACCGCCCACTGATTGAATTTGCCAGAAATACGAACCTAAAAGTCATTGCCACGAATGTGCCGCGCAAATACGCTTCAATTGTAATGAAAGAAGGATTTGAAAAACTAAACTCGCTGGACGAAAATGATAAAAAATTCATCGCACCACTGCCTATTGAATATGATCCTGAATTAGATCAGTACAAAAAAATGCTTGAAATGCAGATGGGCGGGCACTCATCGCCTAACCTTCCAAAAGCTCAGGCACTGAAAGATGCTACGATGGCCCATTTTATTCTGGCAAATGCTTCACAGGATAAATTGTTTCTGCATTTTAACGGAACCTACCATTCCGATTATTTTGAAGGAATCATGTGGTACCTGAAACGCAAAAACGCTGATCTGAAAATCCTGACAATTGCGACTGTCGAACAAAGCGACATTACAAAACTTTCACCCGAATATATTATGGCTGCAGATTATATTATCTGCGTCCCGGATGATATGACAAAAACCTATTAATATTGATAAAAAAAGTCTTAATAGTTTTTTTAACTTTTTTTTACTCTATATGTTTCGGCCAAACCAAGGAACAAACCGGATATGGCACCTATTATGCCGATAAGTTTCATGGCCGTAAAACCTCCAGTGGTGAGGCCTACAATAAAAACCTGTTCACCGCTGCCCACCGGACTTTACCTTTTAACACGGTTGTCCTGGTCACCAATCTCAGTAATCAAAAAAAGGTGCTGGTAAAAATCAATGATCGCGGCCCCCATACCCAAAACAGGATCATCGACCTGTCGAAAGCGGCGGCAGCAGAACTCGATATGATTAAATCCGGAGTTGCAAAAGTTACTATTGAAGTCGTAGATGTTCCGCCATCTTATCTGAAACAGGATACGGCAGACAACATCACGTCAACTAATATCCCCGGGAAGAATGTCGCTGTAAAAAACATTACTGCAAAGAGCACAGAGAGCGATTCTAACAAAAAAAATACGGTTTCTGCCACAAATAATATAAAAATATTTGACACCAATGATCAGCAGGGTATTCCTCAGGGTTATGGTGTTCAGATCGGTTATTTCAGAATACTGAATAATTGTAAAAACCTGTTGGTAAAAATGGAAGCAAAATACAAGATCAGCGGATATGCCTTTGCAGAATATAAAACAAAAGGTACATATTATCGTCTGATCATGGGCGATTTTGCGGATAAAAAACAAGCCCTGGATCTGCAATCCCAACTTGAAAAAGAAATTCCGGGCTGTTATATTGTTAACTGGAATAAACTATAAAAACAAAAAAATACTTTTTTCAAAATGGATGCGTTCGAAAATATCATCACCCGCCGCAGTATCAGAAAGTTTATTGATAAACCCGTTGATGATCAAATGACCGGTAAACTTCTGGAAGCCGCCATGTATGCTCCTTCGGCCAGAAACACCCAGGCATGGAGCTTTGTTGTTATTAATAAAAGAGAGCTATTGGACAAGTTGTCCGTTATACATCCTTATGCTCAAATGCTAAAAAAAGCACCTTTGGCAATTTTGGTTTGTGGTGATAAAAACCTGGAAAAAAATGAAGCCTATCTCAGCATCAATTGTTCTGCCGCCACACAAAACATACTGCTTTGCGCACATTCCTTAGGCTTGGGAAGTGTCTGGTTAGGCGTTTACCCTCGTAATGAACGAATGGAGCCTATCGCAAACCTATTAAACCTGCCGGCAGACAATATGCCGGTATCACTGATCGCTATTGGCTGGCCCGATGAACAGCCACCTCATCCGGAAAGGTTTTTCAAAGAAAAGATCCATTATAATGATACCTGGTAGCTTAAAACCTTATCTTGATCCCGTAGTCAAAATCATTGTTCATCAATTCAAAAAGTGTATAGTTCAATTTTACTGTTTTATCTTCATCTTCCTGCAATGCTTTAATATTGCTGACACTTTTTGATTTTGACGGAATTAGAAAAGTGTTTTCAATCTTGATGAATTGGTAAAGCATATCCCCGTACATATTTGATTCTGCTTTAACAAGGTATTTTTTGATGATGGGGGCAAAATTCATTTGTTTGATCTTATGCTTTGAGACTTTTACAAAATCAGGTTTAAATGCACTTCTTTTTTGCCTGAAAAGCTTGTATAATGCCTCGTTCAGGGCTTTAGAGTTTATAAAATCAAACCCCACGGAATATATACCCTTTTCGTTACCGGTTTTCAGATTGCTGATTCCCTTGCAATCCCTCAGCAGTGAATCCGCCTTATCTGGTGTATTCTGAATTTCTGTGACAAACGCCATGTTGAACTGCTGACTTTGCTGCCCGAGAGATTTGCCTAATTTAGCCATGTCTACAGCAAGTTGAAAATTTCCCGAACCATCACTGTTCACTTTCAGCGTTTCTTTGATCTCTATGCAGGAAGTAAATAGTATGGTCAGACTGACAAACAACAGGAACTTTTTCATACATACTTTATTTACAGCAAAAATATAAATAATACCATTACTATGCCTGGTTTACTCCGATATGCCTGGTATATATTTGCAAGATTAACGGTTATGCATTGATTGGCCCGTCTCAGCATTTTGCCAATTGAAATAATGTTACATTTTAAAATATTTCTTGCATTCCGGAAAAAATGTATTATATTTGCCAAATGGTTAAACTAATT
>CAZMPB010000257.1:0-3779 GCA_964567775.1 uncultured Bacteroidales bacterium | reverse complement strand
AGCGTGCTGACAGCGCCTCGGTAGAGGCTATCAACCGGGATTTGGGACGCGACAAACCATTGTATCTTCAATACCTGAACTATCTGAACGATCTGTCGCCGCTATCATTTCACAATGTTAAAGATAAAAATAGCTATTTCTTTTTGGATGATACCAAATACAGGCCGTACACAAAATTATTCAGCTTGTCGCCGGCAAAAACCCTTGTGCTAAAATCGCCCTACCTCCGCCGTTCGGATATATTGATGGAGGCATTTCCGCTGACAGCATTGCTGGCTGTGGTATCGATGCTTTTTGCCGCGATTATAGGGATAACGGTAGGCGTGCTATGTGCCATTAAAAAAGATAGCTGGTTCGACCGGCTGTCGATGTTTGTGTCGGTGATTGGCATGTCGGTGCCGTCGTTTTTTGCAGCTATTGTCATTGCATGGCTGTTTGCTTTTGTGCTGGGTAAGTATACCGGGCTTGACATGATCGGAAGCCTTTATACCATCGATGATTTTGGCGAAGGCGTGCATCTTGATCTTAAAAATATTATTCTGCCTGCGTTTACCCTGGGCATAAGGCCTCTGGCAGTTATCGTTGAGCTCACACGAAGCTCTATGCTCGAGGTGCTTTCGCAGGATTATATCCGCACTGCAAGGGCCAAAGGCCTGTCATTTTTTAAGGTGATTACACGTCATGCCATGAAAAACGTGATGAACCCTGTGGTGACAGCCATCTCCGGATGGTTTGCCTCGCTGATGGCCGGCGCTGTGTTCGTCGAGTATGTGTTCGACTGGAAAGGCATGGGGATGGTGATGGTTGACGGGCTTAACAAATACGATTTTCCAGTGGTGATGGGTGCACTTCTGTTTATTGCCGCCATTTTGGTGGTGGTTAATATTGTTACCGATATTACTTACGGGTGGCTTGATCCAAGGGTGAGACTCACCTAAAGACGGAACGCAGATTTGATGCTTGTCTGATTGCTGCAAACCCTGAAACTTTCATTAATGATAAAGTGATTCCAATTCCAAAACTATATGCAGGCGTTGTGGCCTGTATATCTTATTCTTTTAAAATAAGGGCCACTGTTGTTTTGTCAATACTATTAAGTTTCAAAATGTATACTCCGTTTGCAAGTCCGCTGATGTCAATCAGGGTTTTGTCATGATGTACCGGTTGCTGTAAAAGTATTTGACCCTGGAGGTTCAATATCGAAATAGCTTTGTTGTTGCCTGCTTCGTACCATTCAATAGTTAAATCCTCTTTTGCCGGGACTGGATAAATATTAATATTATTTGTTATATCCTCTTTAATACCGGAATCGGTGTAATGGCAAGAATCTGATCCATTGGGGGCGTTAATATAATAAGTAATAGAATCTTCAAAACACAAAGTATACAGAGTCCATTCAAATTCATATGAAAAAGAAGAAAGAAGGTCTTTTGTGCTTCCGATTCCTTCGATCCAATAGTCAGGAGATAGAAATTGAGAGTTTAGAATTTTATATCTTTTATGATATTGTGAGCCGATCAAAACCGAATCAATTTCCTGTATCTGGATTGTTGTAGCGCCAGAATTTACAGGTACTGTCATGCCAATACTTAAATTATGAAAAGTATAAAGTAATGACTCGCATGTGTCGGTAGGGAAGGTATGAGGGGAGTTCCAATCACCGCTGCCACAGTCAATATGTGTATCACAAGGGAAAAAGAAAATTTGTCGTAATGAGTCTTCCCGTAAGCCGCCAATATATTTTTCCATAACTGTTGAAAAAAACTGTTGGACATATATTTTTTTATATTGCTTCCCTTGCAATATGGTGTCACCTTTCATTATATATTTATAGTTTTTTAAAATCGAAGTGCCCGGAACATACCACCAGTATAAACAGCTCCATTTGGCCGTATCCGTAGGGAAGGGAAAATAATTTTGACTTTTTGAAACTTGAAATAATAAAACCCCAAGAAAAATAAAAATGATTTTTTTCATGTTTTTAGGTTTAATCAATTGAAATAATTAGAACTGGTACTAAATTTAGAGTAAAGTTACGTCAGCAAACATATAAAACAAAATCTTTTACTCTGTAAAAAAAGATGCACAATGAAGATGGTTTCTAACCATAATTTACTCTTCAAGCTCTTGGGCCTATGTTTATGTGCAAGTTTCCGAATAAAAAGAAACCAAAATAGATCAGTTTGTAATCGGGGTCTAACCACCACAAATATAAACGACCTTTAAAAAGCTAATGAGCAAATTGCTATATTTGCATTGCCCACAGACTTCATTATACCAAAGAAATGTACTTCGAGTACGAAGGTAAAAAATAATTTGAAGCTGTGGGTTTTTTCATGGTGTTTATGTGAAATTCTATAATTTTATGTAAGTTTGTACAACACAAATCATCAACAAACATTAATATTATGGAAGAACAATTACAAAACACCGTTGAATCGACCAGTGTCAATTTGGCGTTGTCACAGGCTGCGATGGAGAACCTACGCAACACTGCAAAGTGGATGAATTTTCTTAGCATCATGGGGTTTATCGGATGTGGGTTTATGGTATTGGCCGGACTGATTATGCTGATCTCAGGCGGCGTCCTTGGCGGAATTTATGGCGCCGGTATGGGAGTGGGGATGTTTTTTGTTTATATCATCATGGCTGTGGTGATGTTATTTCCCAGTATTTTCCTTTCAATAATGCCAAGAATCTGAGAGAATTCTGCGCATCGAAAAACAGCACTTCAATTGAATCGGCTTTTGTATATCAGAACAGGTACTGGATGTTCATGGGTATCATGACAATTATTTACTTGTGCATCGTAGCTATTGCTGTTGTGGTGGGAGTAATAGTCGGGTTAGCCGCGGCTTTATAATCATCCGGCGCAGGCTTTAATAAACCTGTCCTTTCCATTGATATCTTTTAAAATACTGATGTCTGATAGCGCGGTAGTTACTGCCAGATTGTGTAGGTCAGCGGCTTTATTTTCATTTATTTCAACATAGATTTTAGATTTTTTCTTTTGACTTTTTGCAAAACGGAAAATAGCTTTATAATACAATAATGGATTTGTATCCGGTACAAACAGTGCAGCCGATGGTTCGTAATTTAGAACATTCGGTTTCATTGCTGCTTTTTCGGATTCCTGAACATATGGCGGATTGCTCACAATGATATCGAATCCGCTGATGTTTGACCGTTGTTGTTCATCCAGTATATCTATATTTTTAAAAACGATTTCTGTCTGATTTATTTCTGCATTTTTTTGTGCGATATCAAGAGCTTCCACCGAATTATCAATTGCTGTAATTTCAGCACTGTATAAGGATTTTTTCAGCGCCACAGCTATACATCCACTACCGGTACCAATATCAAGAATTTTTAATCCGGTATTTTTTTTATTCTCTTTAATAATCAGGTCGACCATTTCTTCGGTTTCAGGGCGGGGGATAAGCACTGCGCAACTTAGTTTGAACTCAAGGCCATAAAAAAAAGTTTTACCTAAAATGTACTGTATGGGTTTGTAATGTTCAAGTTCTTTCACTGCACCATATACCAGCAGCAGTTCCGACTCGTTGATATGGCCAGGAGTTCTGTTTTCCTCAGGCTGCAGAAAGCTTCAAACAGCAGAAAAATTAAGGAGTTGATCTCTTCATCAGGATACAGCCCGTGCAGCCGTTTCCTGATAAATGCCCTGATATCATTGATCTTGTTCGAAGCTACTTTCACTTTATTTTGTTTTTATTATTCTACAAACAGCACCAGCCCTTTCAGGTATTCGCCTTCCGGGT
>CAZMPB010000256.1:3564-3841 GCA_964567775.1 uncultured Bacteroidales bacterium | reverse complement strand
GCTTACCGAATATGTATTAAGGCATGGTAAACCGGTTTTGACAACTCCGGAACTGATGAAACAACTCGAATTGTCTGCTGAAATTGAGATTATAGGCACATATTCAGATATCTGGCTTGGCGTGCCGTTAATTACGCATGACAAAGTGATCGGGGTTCTTGCCGTACAAAGCTATACCAAAGAAATTCAGTTTACAGAGAATGAAAGGGATCTACTGGTTTATGTTTCTGAACAAATTGCTCACCAGATATTCAAAAGGCAGGCAGAAGAAGAAATA
>CAZMPB010000256.1:0-3554 GCA_964567775.1 uncultured Bacteroidales bacterium | reverse complement strand
GGCTGAAAACCTCCCTGATCACAAACATGAATCATGATCTGCGCACCCCGATGACCGGAATTTTAGGGTTCGCCTCGCTGCTGAAAAATCGCATTACCGACCCGGAATCAACTTTTATGGTGGATACCATCATCGAATCAGGCAACAAGCTTATGTCGATCATCAATTCCATCCTTCAGCTATCGCAGCTTGAAGCGAGCCAAAAAGAGATTTCGACCATCAGCGGCGAGTTAAGCAAATATATTGAAATGCCACTGGCCCAGTTGGAGATCAAGGCCAAGCAAAAAAATCTTTACCTGATAAGAAAATTTGACGAACCGGTTATTGCGACTTTCAACGAAAACTATTTTATTCAAACGATAAACAACCTGGTTAACAATGCCATTGCTTACACTGAAAAAGGCGGAATTACCATAAAAACCGGGTATATGGATCACGAGGGGAAAAAGTATGCTTATGTAAGCATTGAGGATACCGGCATCGGGATCTCTGAAGATAATTTCAGTAAAATTTTCCAGGAATTCAGGCAGGTAAGCGAAGGCCTGAACCGGAAATTCGATGGAAGCGGGCTTGGCTTATCGCTAAGTAAAAAGATGATCGAATTAATGGGCGGCAAAATGCTAATGGAAAGTACACTCGGCAAAGGGTCTGTCTTTACCGTACTTCTACCTGTTTCCTCTGAGAAAACAATAAAACAGAAAAAAAAGCCGGACGAGAAGGGTGAGTTCAAACTCACACCTGCCAAAAAAAATAAGGAAAAGGTTCTTGTGGTCGATGATAACAGGATCAACGGGGAACTTATTCTGGCTTTTCTGAAACAGGATTATGAAGTGGATATCGCTACCACCGGATTTCTTTCCATCGAACTCGTGAACCGGTCAGAATATGATATTGTTTTAATGGATATAAATCTCGGGCAGGGGATGAACGGCATTCAGGCAGCTAAAGAAATACACAAAATAAAAAAAGACCTGCCGATTGTTGCTATGACAGGCTATTCTACAGAAAAAGAAATCACCGAAATCCTGAAAAATAATTTCACCGGTTATATTCTGAAACCCATCGACAGAAAGGCTCTTGAAAAAGTACTGGAAAAGACCATACGAAAAAAAACATAGAAATATCTAGTCACGACAAATGACCAGATAATAAAACTTTTTGCCTTTCTGTACGAGGATGTATTTGTTGTTTAACAGGAATGACCTGTCGATCATTTTCCCCTCTTCCATTTTTATTTTGTTAATTGAAAGGCACCCTTCTTTAAACAACCTTCTTGCTTCGCTTTTCGAAGGTAAAATGTTGGTCTTTACCGTCAGAAACTCACAAATATCAATGCCGCTATCCAATTCCCCCGGCTGAATAAAACTTTGCGGAACTCCTTCAAACACCGATAAAATGGTTTCTTCGTCCAGCGATCTCAGCGTTTCTTCAGTTCCTTTGCCAAATAAAATTTCCGAGGCTTCAACGGCCGTGTTATATTCCTTTTCGGAATGTACCCTGATGGTCACATCTTTCGCCAGGGCTTTTTGCAGGATACGCAGATGCGGCGTTTCCTGATGTTGGCGGATGAGTGCATCCACTTCTTCCCTGGAAAAAAGTGTAAAGATTTTTATATATTTTTCCGAATCTTCATCCGAACAATTTAACCAGAACTGATAAAACTTATAGGGAGATGTCTTCTGCGGGTCAAGCCAGATATTGCCTGCCTCGGTTTTTCCGAATTTGCTCCCATCCGCTTTTGTTATCAGCGGGCAGGTGATAGCAAAGGCTTCTGTTCCGCCCTTGCGCCTGATCAGTTCTGTTCCGGTAGTGATATTCCCCCATTGATCAGCGCCGCCCATCTGCAGCTTACACCCTTTATTTACGTTCAGCCAGAAAAAATCATAGCCTTGCACCAATTGGTAGGTGAATTCAGTAAAAGAAATTCCGCTGCCGGCCTGCATGCGTTTTTGCACCGAATCCTTTGTCATCATATAATTGATGGTGATGTGCTTGCCTACTTCACGCAAAAAACCCAGAAAACCGAATTCTTTCATCCAGTCATAATTGTTCACGATCTCAGCCTTATTGGGGCTTTCAGCAAAATCAAGAAACTTTTCGAGTTGTTTCTGAATACCTTTCTGGTTGAACCTCAACGTTTCTTCATCCAGCAGGTTGCGTTCTTCTGATTTTCCCGACGGATCACCGATCATCCCTGTTGCCCCTCCTACCAATGCAATAGGTTTATGGCCGCACAACTGGAAATGTTTCAGCATCATGATCGAAACCAGGTGGCCTATATGTAATGAATCGGCAGTGGGGTCAATGCCGACATAAGCGGCCGTCAGCTCTTTCTGCAACTGTTCCTCTACTCCGGGAGTCATATCCTGTATCATCCCCCTCCAGCGTAATTCCTCAATAAAATTCATAGTCAAAATTTTTTGTAAAAATACACAATTCTGCAAAGGCCAAACAACATCGTAAGGATAGAGGCCAAATCTTTTTTTAAGTGCTGAAAAAAATGTCAATGAAAACTCATCAGGAAATCTCATAATGTTTTTCAAACATCACTTTAGGAAAAAGACTTTAACAGGGGCAGCGCCCCGAAATATTTATAGGAATTGGTACCAATAAAAAGTTAAGGTGCAGAGCACCGGCATATAAGGTAAACTCGGATAATAATTAATAATCAATTGTTTTTCAAGGTCTTTTCGTCAAATTTTACGCATTTAAACATCTCTTTTTATTGGGTGAAAACAAGCTAAATATAGAATTATACCGATTGCACATTCAATATAGTCCAATATCGACTTTGTCTTATTGGACTATTTTCATGTAGCATCGGCATTAACCATTGTAATTTATTTTTTGTCTTTGGATTAAAAAATAAATACAATCCATATAACTCAATTTTAAATACTGATAATCAATTATTTAATAATGCATTTTTTTCAATTGTCCTTTTTGTCTTGAAACAAAAAGTACCAAAAAATTCAAGAAAATATATATCGAGCCTTCGCACAGGCCACTCCCTGACACCGACATATTTTCTTGCCACCGCACTTTGTTTCTGCGAAACAATTCGGTTTTTTTCGGGATTGGTTTGCCGATATTAGGCGCGATGAAGAACGCCAGGAGGTCGTTTTTTGCTTCCTTTATTGTCTGCCCCGTATTGCACATGTCGGAGGACAAGCATAAAAGTAAGGAGAATATTTAATTTTTTATAGAAAGAATGACATTTTATGAGTTATAGGCCCTTTTCTATTTTGCTAAATACTGGCAATTGGTATTACCTATGGGGATTGGACATAATCAGGAGTTAAATGTTACGGTACGCCTGTCTGCCGACCAGGCAGGCTGTACCTTATTTTTCCAGCTTATCATTATTTTACAAATATTGCGGTGCGCTGCACCGTTAATAAAAATAGACGATTTAGAAAATATTGCTAACTTTTTGAGAATACATTTTCTTAGCAGATTGCCCATGAACATCTTTGATAGAAACATCAACTATGACAAATTTTCTAAGTACATGACAAAACTTTTATACAAATTTCAAAATTCTTGATATCAAA
>CAZMPB010000255.1:0-3848 GCA_964567775.1 uncultured Bacteroidales bacterium | reverse complement strand
CCGCATGCGCGAATTTGAACAGATGGAAATGCAGTTTTTTGTCCGCCCGGGCGAAGAGCTTAAATGGTTTGAACACTGGAAGGAAGAACGTATGAAATGGCATCTTTCTCTTGGCATTCCGGCTTCGAAATACCGGCTGCATCCGCACGAAAAATTAGCACATTATGCCAATGCCGCGTGCGATATAGAGTTTGAATTTCCTATCGGGTTTAAAGAACTGGAAGGAATACATTCCCGTACCGATTTTGACCTGAATGCCCATCAGAAATTCTCCGGAAAAAAACTGCAGTATTTCGACCCGGAAACCAATGAAAGCTATACGCCGTATGTGGTGGAAACATCCATCGGCCTTGACCGCATGTTTCTGGCTGTTCTCAGTAATTCATACAAAGAAGAAACGCTGGAAGACGGCTCTGTAAGGGAGGTGCTGAATATCCCGCCCATCCTTGCACCCATCAAAGTTGCCGTGCTTCCGTTAGTCAAAAAAGACGGATTGCCCGAAAAAGCCCGTCAGATATTTGATGTTCTCAAACAAAATTTTATGTGCCAGTACGACGAAAAAGACGCCATCGGCAGGAGGTACCGCCGCCAGGATGCTATTGGCACACCGTTCGGCATCACTATTGACCACGAAACGCTGCAACAGGATACCGTTACGGTTCGCTATCGCGATACCATGCTGCAGGAACGCATTCCGGTTGAAAATCTTCTGAATTATATGCAGGAAAAGTTTTCGGTGAAAAATTCGTAATCTTTTTACCGGTACTATTTTGCTTCCCCGCGTTTGGCCTGATAAGACTGAACCAATCTGAACCCCACACAATCCGAAGGTTTGCCTTCCCACTTTTCGCTGTTTCTGATCTGTATAAAATATCCGGGACTGGCCCAGCTGCCGCCTTTGGTTTTGGTGGGCACATCAATCATTTCTGCCGCATTCCCGCACATATCGTACAACAACCCTGTTTTATTCGGTTTAAAGGAAGCAACAGGATAAGGGCCATCTGTAACAAGCCAATTAGAATCAGGGATTGGATGGGTAAATTCGCTGTTCTGATTATTCACGATTTCCAGCCATCTGTCTGCATTTGACAGGGTATCCGGTGTTGAATTTTTAACATTTCGTGAAGACCAGTATTTTGCCAAAAAGCACCCGTTGCTGTTTCTCAAATATGTTCCTTCCCAGGCAAAATGATTGGTGGTGTCGGTATTTCCCCCACTTGCCATCCATTCCCATTCTGCTTCCGAAGGCAGCCTGAATTCAGCCATGCTATCATTCATTTTTGTCATCCATCGGGCAAATATGTTGGCAGCTTCGTGACTGATCCCAACAATGGGTTCTAAAGCAAATTTAGTTAACGCTATCTCCTTTAAATTGTTTTCCGTGATGAACTTTCGCTGAAAAGGAAGCGTCAGGTAATAATCATCTATGTCGATTTTCAGTTTTTCAGGAAGTGTCTCATATGTCATTTTTATGGGCCAGTCTTTGTCATCGGGGATACATTTTTGCAGATCTTCATTAAGGTTGTTTTCGATCAGGTAATTCAAAAACAACATCCATGTGAAATTCGTAACCTCTGTTGATTGAGCGTAAAAGGCTTTTAGCTTTAATACCGTATCTTTTAAAGCTCCATCCGTTGGCAGCATAAACATAAAACCCGCAGGAATTGAAACATATGGCGAATTGCTATTCTCTTCGGGTTTAATTTTGGAGTAATCAATATGGGGAAGGTCCCTGCCCAGAACTTTAATTTTTTTAAGAACCTGATCTTCATTTTTCGATGTAACCCGCATCACGTACCTGAATCCGATGGTGGAATGAGCTTCATCGGGATTTATATAAGCCTTGGCAAACATGGACTGCGAAAACCAGTGTGTCCGGTCGGTTTGCCGGCTATCAAACCAATTGGCCCCTCTGACCAACTTCCCGTTTTTATCATTACACGTCTGGTCAAAATATTTTTCAGCAGCAAGCAGCAGGTCGTTTTGTGGCGTTGGTTTTTCCTTCATTTTATTCCAAACCATTGAAATATAAGGTTCCCAATTTGCCTGATACTCTTCTTTTAACCATTCTGAAACATTGGCGTCCAGGTTTTTCAGCATGGTAGCATTTGCCGGAAAAGTTGGCATCACATGGCCAACAGGAAGTGTCTGAAAATATTCACGGGTTGATGTGCTGTTATAAATTCCGATTTCCTCTCTGAAATCAAGGTCGTCAACATGCTTAACGGCAAGGTTGCACAAATGATTATCATGCACCTCGCTGATTGCCATCTCGTCAAGCACGAATTTCGAGGTTTGTTCCCATTCATAATCGCAGGGTAAATCAAATTCCACCTCATAAGGAATGTTTTGCGCATCCATCCTCGATTGCCAGAGCCATGTAAGCCAATCCACGTACGCCAGGGCCTGCCAGTAGCTCACGCCCACAACCGGATAACTATTGTAGGCGGGATGTACAAAATAAAAGTCCGTCATTGGCTGGTTATACGAATTCGTAAAATCTGTGGTCCAAACATCCAGTTTGGGGTAAACATTCACGGCATTTTTCCCAAACCTTTTCATTACCTCTTTGTTTGGCTTATGAAACGTATACATAAAGGCATCCCTGAAAACATTGTTGCTGTCTTTTTTAAGCAGGTCCACTTCTTTGTATCCGTTGTGATTTTTTACCCAGTTTAAAAATTCCTGATATTCAAGGTTGCATATTTCAGTGTTGCTCACATAAAAGGGCTTCAGGTAATCAACGTTATTGCCGGATTTAATAAAAGTATTAATATCAATGGTTGTATCATTATAATCATAATAGTATTTCAACGCCTCGGGCAACTGTATGCCGGCTATTTTATTTACATCTTTGGGGCGGGTGGTAATTTTTTCGGATAATGAAATATAGGTCATGTTTTCAAAGCCTTTTTTAAAGGGTTTCCCGGAATATAATGGCAGGAACACATAGGCAGAATCCTTTTTCCTATAGTTTTTACCGGGGAAATTTACTACATACACCCGGCATAAAAAACCTCCCATTTCATATTTTTCCGGGTAAATTTTTACCGGATTAACATCATCGGGGAAAAAATCATCCGCGTTTTCATCATCATACCAGGGCACATAACCTCCCATGGAATACCTGTATTTTGGCATGTTCACATTCGGCTTGCCACTGCTATTATTATTTGAATCCTTCGTGTCCGTTTTAAATTGATGTGATTTGTGGCCATCTAAATTTTCCGGCAGCGTTGCGGCCTTTCCATCATTTTCTTTTTCTTCAAAGTTTGAATGTGAAACCGTATCGGCTAAAACTGCCGGAAGGATGAGCCTGGCTGGCTCTTTATTAAATGATTGTTTGTTAAATGTTTTGTATGATAAAAATCCCAACATGGCAACGATCAATGAAATAAGAAAGAATTTATTCAAAAATATATTTGAGAATTTTATTACCTGTGAAGACTTAGACATTCTTTCTTCTATTTTTCTTGAAATTGAAATTTCAATCGGGGCTGAATAAACAAAACTTGCAGTCATATCTATACTTTTTTGGATTTCCTTGTTGGTGTTATATTCTTTTATTATCGTCTTTAACATGAGATCATCAAAATCATCAATCACCATATTTGTATGAGTTTTAAGCATGGTCGACCTCCTCTTTTATGGTAATATTTTCGGTAATTTTTTTCTTGAGCCGCGCATAATAAACCTTTAGTTGTTCTTCCGGTTTATCTATGTATTTTGCAATTTCAGCATACGGCATTTGTTGGGCCTTTAACAGCAGTAACATTCGTTCCCAGTCTTTTAATTTTGCCAGCTCTTCTTTTAACGATTTCATTTGACAGGATTCTGTTTCTTCTGCA
>CAZMPB010000254.1:1377-3868 GCA_964567775.1 uncultured Bacteroidales bacterium | reverse complement strand
TAGGACGGAGAATGTTCATATCGATCTCTGTGCCGCAATTTGAACAATATGAGCCATCTATCTGGTTTTCCAACAGGATTTTTTTACATGATTTGCAGCGGACGGCTTTTTGTCTGTTCAGGGATGCATAGGCCTCCAGAGTTTCCTGCAGGTATTTGGATGGCAGCGAAAAGCCCAGACTCTCGCCTTGTGCTATAATAAAAGTGTTGACACCGACCACTTCTCCATCCATATTGACTAACGGGCCTCCGCTGTTGCCGGGATTGATGGCAGCGTCAATCTGAATGTAGCTGATTTCGTTATAGAGCCTGCTTGCCTTAGAGACAATGCCTTTAGTGGCGGTATATTTCAACCCGTAAGGGTGCCCGATGGCAATAATGTTATCGCCTTCAGAGACCGGTATGGACGACAGCAGGGCTTTTTCCATGTCGATGTTTTCCGGTGCCTGGATGAAAGCCAGGTCATACAGCGGATCGAAGTACAATACGTTGGCAGTAGTTTTCTTGAACCCCCTGCCACTGATGATTACTTCGTCATTGCCTGCTACTACATGGTAATTAGTAATAAACAGGTGGTTATCCGCATTATAAAAACCTGTTCCGGTTCCGTAGGGAGAGGCGATCTGAATAATGTTTTTTTTATAGTTTTCTATTATTGTATTCATAATGTATTACTTAGCAAAGTTTAAATAAGTGAGTTCGTTTAAATAGGTGTATAAAAAATCATTCATATCCTTGTACCTGAGGTTTTCTATAAGTATCGTCAGATTGGGAAATTCGGGCTGATGCGCCTTTACAATTTTCTGAATTTCTTTTTCAATGGCCGGTTTGTCAAAAGTTTTGTCTGCCGGATTGTAGAGGTTCAGGGGAGCGCCCATTTCAATGAAGTACCCCGGCTGCATGATGGTGTAGGCCAACTTCAGAAAATCATAAGTGGCAGGAAACAGGCCGTAATAAAACAACGAATACCCGATAACCCATTCATAGATGGAGGTTACAATATCTTCGTAGCGGTTTTCGTAATACCAGTTGGTATTTTTGAATTGTTCAAGAATAAACTCATAGAACTGTTTGTGGCTGGTAGCCGGAACATAACCAAAAGTGATTTTTACATCGTAGAAACTTTTGAATATATCTTCTTTGCTTTTATCTTTAATCCTTTTCAGCTCCTCAATCATTAGGCGGTTACGTTCCAGCGTGCTTTTGTTATCTTTGGCGTTGTAGATGCCATTAATTTTTTCAATATCTTCGAAAAGCGCGCCTTGAGGCTGAAGCAGGTAGTCGATACGAAAAAGCAGGGCAAGCAAAGTATAGGAAATACCCCCCGACATCCTGTCCTCGCTGAGGGTTGAAATTTTGTTGAGTGTCTCATCAATCCAGAGGTGCAGGAATTTGTATTTTATTTCTTTGAGATTTTCGGGGATATCCATCGTATGGCCATTGTCAATGGCATGAAGCATTTCAAATTCACCCACCAGGTTGTCGTCAATCTTGTCGCATTTGAGGGCCAGTTCACGCAAGGCATAGTATATTTTGTTAGGCGAGGCGTCCATAGTTTTGCTGTCGAATTTGAGGAAAATGATATCATCTTTGATGGCAAAGCGGCTGTATTGCAGAATGTAATTTATATTCATCAGCTTGCGCAGAAAAGCTACGCTTGGCCTGTCGAACCGGGCAATACGAGCCTCGGCAGAAAAATTTTTTTCATCGGCTTTGCCAAAGATAAGTTTGGAGCCTTGCAGCAATTCGAAATCCAGTGCGCCGTCGCGGCGGCTGATTTTAATATTTTCGACGGCAGGGTCCAGCATATAATGGAGCAGATTTTCAAAGGCATCCAGGTATTTTTTCTGAGAAAAATCATCCTGAGATTTTTTCCAGTATTCGGCCTGGGCAGGTTTTTTGTTTATCTCGGTGTATCTGCCCACAGCAACATTGTTTGATACAGATGAGTTTTCGCCGGCATTGTTATCTGACGAGGAGAATACTTTTTTAAAAAAAGACATAATCGAAGGATTAATAAAATGATTTATGGTTTTGTTAGAAACAATTTCTTAGTCCAAAAGTAAGAAAAATCTTTTTCTGATATTGATAGTCTCAGAAAATTGCTAAATAAGAATTAAAATGTATTTTTGCATTTTAAATTTTGGAGAGGTGGCAGAGTGGTCGATTGCGGCGGTCTCGAAAACCGTTGTTCGTCGTAAGACGGACCGGGGGTTCGAATCCCCCCTTCTCCGCCAAAACATTAAAATCCGGCGCCAGCCGGTTTTTTTGTTTTCCGGAACACCCAAACTTGTTTGAAGGTGTTCCGGAAAACAAAAAAGCGTCTGCGTAGCAGACAGATTTTAATGTTTTGAAGCCCCCCCTCCGGGATAATGAGCGTAGCGAATAATCCCTTGTTTAAATAAATTTGGCGTTGATATAACTTTTCTGGAACACTCAAACTTGTTTGAAGGTGTTCCGGAAAACAAAAAAGCGTCTGCGTAGCAGACAGA
>CAZMPB010000254.1:0-1277 GCA_964567775.1 uncultured Bacteroidales bacterium | reverse complement strand
CTCAAACTTGTTTGAAGGTGTTCCGGAAAACAAAAAAGCGTCTGCGTAGCAGACAAATTTAAATGTTTTGAAGCCCCCCCTGTATGATGAGCGCAGCGAATAATCCCTTGTTATTAATAAACCAGGTATTGATGAGATTTTTCGGGAATACTCCAACTTGGGATATTGGGAGATTAAGTCAATAGGTCATTAGTCAATAGGAGATTAAGAGATTAGGAGATTAAGAGATTGGGAGATTGAGTGAATGAAAGAATGAGAGAATGAGAGAATTGCAGATCCGATAGTACCGATTGATATCAGTATTGGAAGCGGATGGGAGATTAAGAAAGTTAGAAAGTTGGAAAGTTTTTATTTTTTCAGTTTCTTTTTTTCTTGTGCAGGGGGGAGGAAGTTTTCACCTGTGACGACTTTTTTGCCTGTTTTCTTTTCCAGTGCGATGCGTGCATCTTTAGCAATCTTTCCGCCTTTTTTGCCGGCTGCTGCATTTTCAGGAATGCCCTCAGCATTTTCTGTTTCGGCAATCTGCCGAGATGATAATTCGGCAAGTGCGGTAAAGATAAGTTCGGCTTCACTCATGTGGTCGCGAAGGTTCTGGGTGTTAAGTTTTTTTAGCTTTTTATGGCCTTTTACCGTGAGCCCTGTCCATTCCTGATGAATAATATTGGTAAGCATGGCAAATTCGTCTGATTTTTCCACACCATGATCTTTCCAGTAGTCGGTAAGTTTGTTGCGCGTCTCCTGGCCAGTCATGCGTTGTTGTATCCATTTTTCGCTGCGGCCAAGTTTTTGCCAGTTTTCCCTGGCACGGTCCAGGCTCTGCTCCGGATCGGCAATTTCTTTTATTCTTTCGTATCCTACCTTTGCAAGCCATTGTTTAAAAGGTTCGGCTTTTGGCGAAGGAATGGATTGTACCAGCCGCAGTAGTTGTTCGGTGTCGGCAACATCTGTTTGCCTGAGTTTCCCATCTTCGGCAATAAATTTCAAACGGTTACAATTTGTAACCGTTTCATTTCCCTCTTTAATCAGACGGCTTTTTAGCACTTTCCAATAGTTTCTGGCACCCTGATGTGATGGTTGATCGGTTAGAACCGAAACAACATCCACTACAGAAAAATACCATTTTTCCTGTTTCTCGTCCCAATGGGTGCGGATTCTTTTACTTTCAAATAGTTTTACCGCGGTTTCTTTTGTCATACTATAATTTTATAGGTGTGTTTCTGTTTAGTGCGAAGTTCGGAAACTTTGTGCAAATGGTCAGCATTTATTGGGGAATATTA
>CAZMPB010000253.1:0-3882 GCA_964567775.1 uncultured Bacteroidales bacterium | reverse complement strand
CCATCACATCAACAGTCACCATCACGCCGGCAACCGACAGTTGCACTGGCACACCGGTATCGTATACTATTACGGTTAATCCTATACCGGATGTTGAGGCAGTTCCTGATCAAACATACTGTATTGGCCAAAATGCACCTGTTACGCTCTTGTCAGGCTCTCTGCCCGGGACAACTTTTACCTGGGCCAACAATAATCCATCTGTCGGTTTAGCCTCAGGCGGTACAGGAGATATTCCGGTATTTACTGCCACAAACAATGACTCAACATCCATCACCGCGACCATTACCATCACGCCAACATTAAATGGATGCGATGGGACACCAACCACTTATACCATTACTGTTAATCCGATAAATATTGCAATCAACCTGACCTCAATGACCGATGCCGACTGTCTTGGCAAGGATAAGGGTTCCATAGAAATAGAGGTTAACGGCGGTAGCGAACCTTATTCATATATGTGGTCAAACGGCGCTGAAACTCAAAACATAAGCGGGCTTGATGCCGGAGTATATACCGTCACCGTTAATGATGTCTACGGATGTGAAAATAGTTATTCTGCCGAGATAGTTCCCGGACTGGAAGTCCCAATAACCAACGAGGATGGAAAACTGAACAATGTGTTTTCTCCCAATGGCGATAATAAAAATGATAAATGGGTCATCAAAAATATTGATCTCTATCCTGAAAATGAGCTTTTTGTATTCAACCGCTGGGGAAATGAAGTATTTAGCGTAAAAGGATATAATAACGACTGGGATGGAAGTAATCTGACGGAAGGAACATATTTGTTTATCCTCAAAATAAACATGTGTGCGACCGAAAAAACCTATCGGGATTATGTTACGATAGTACGGTAATTATCATAACCCAAAAATAATAACAATATGAAAACAATAATTAACAGCATCGTATTTATTTTTCTGAGTGTTGCCGTATACGCGCAGCAGGATGCACGCTTCACGCAGTACATTTTTAACGAAATGATCATCAACCCTGCCTATGCAGGATCCAAGGAAATTCATAACATCGGTGCTACTTATGCAGCTTCATGGGCAGGATTTAATGGTACGCCGAGTGTTCAGACCATAAGCTATGACGGGCCTATAGGTAAAAGTATGGGACTGGGTGTCCATTTTATTAACGACATGATCGGAGCACAGATGCGTCAGGGATTACTTGGAAGTTTTGCCTACAAACTGAGGCTTAGCGAAAAATGGCGTTTGGCCTTTGGCCTTGCAGCCGGACTATCATATAGCACCCTGAATGGCTCAAAACTTATTTCGGAAGAAGCTGATGACCCCGCCATACCAATAACCAAAAAGAGCAAGCTGATGTTTGATGCCCAGACCGGGATATTTGCCCATAATGAAAGGTTTTATGCGGGATTTTCTGTTACCAATCTGCTATCGGGCATATCCAGGAGTGAAGACATTTTAGTGCCGAATACCAACAGGCACTATTACCTTACGGCGGGGTATATTTTTGACCTGGGTAAAAAATTTAAACTCAAGCCAAGTTTTCTCATCTCAGAAGATTTGAAATCACCCACCAATATTGATATTACCCTTTACGGCTTGTACATAGAAAAAATATGGCTGGGAGCAAGTTACCGGATGAATACCTCCCTTGGTAAAAAAAGTCTTGATAATTCCCTGTATCATCAGAATTCACTTGCGTGTATGGTTGGATGGTATATTATTGACCGATTGAGAATAGGGTATGCTTATACGCTGACATTTACCGCACTGAAGGACTTTTCCGGCCACGAAATAGAACTGGGTTATTATTTTCCTTCCAAGGTTAACCCACAGATGAAAACCCCAAGGTATTTTTAATTTTTTAAACTCAATATCAATGAAAACAAAAATAAATTTTCTGATCAAGTTTTTTGCACTTTCGGCAGCTGTATTACTTTTTACGACAGGCGTTTCAGGACAAACCGCCCTTCAGAAAGCCAAAAGCCTTAAAATGAACAGCCAGTATTCAGAAGCGATAAAGCTGTACAAGGATTATATTACGACTTCCGCTGCAAGCATAGAGGATAAAAGGGATCTGGCAGCATGTTATATGATGATAGGAAATACCCGCTCCGCAGAGGAATGGCTGTCAGAGGTCGTAGACAGCCCGGATCACACGGCTGAGGATGTTTTACATTATGCTGACGTGTTGAAATCCAATGGGAAATACCAGGAAGCTATAATTCAGTATAAGGATTATGGAAAGAAGCTGCCTTCAGCAAGTCAAAAATCACAGGAAATGATATCTTCCTGCGAAAAGTCACTGGAATGGATGGCAGACCCCGTATATTTTGATGTCCAGAATGCCGAATCATTTAATTCGGAAAACAGTGATTTTGGTTTGATTGTATATGAAAACGGATATATCCTGACCTCCGACAGAAGACTGAAAGGTAAAAGCTATACGGCGGACGACCTTTACGGCTGGACAGGAAGGCCTTATCTGAAAATTTTACATATTAAGGATAAAAAAAACCTGGGCGATCCCCCGAAAGAATTTGAAGGAGTAAACAATAATTATCATAATGGCCCCGCGGTCATTGATAAAAAATCTTCTTCTGTTTATTTTACCCGTACCAAAATGGTAAAAATGACCAAGAAGCCGCTGAATTGTGACCCTACTAGCTGGTACGACAATTCAACCACCAAAGATTATGTTAACCGGCTTGAACTTTATTCGGCAGAAATGGTTAACGGAAAGTGCCAGCAACCCGTTGTTTTCCAGCATAGCAAGCCCGAGTCTTATTCGGTAGGCCATCCGGCAATCTCACCCGATGGCAAAACCATGTATTTCGTTTCAGATATGCCCGGTGGAATGGGCGGAACAGATATTTATTATTGTGATAAATATACTGATGGCACATGGGGTACTCCCAAAAATCTCGGAAATAAGATCAATACCACGGGAAATGAAATGTTCCCCTATGTTGCAAATAACGGCACACTATATTTTTCAAGCAATGGATTGCCCGGTATGGGTGGCCTGGATCTGTTTTATGCCAAAGGCAACAAAGACACCTGGACAACACCGGAAAACATGAAATACCCGTTCAATTCTCCCAAAGATGATTTTACCATATACTTCACGGGTGACGAAACCGGTTTTCTTGCTTCGAACAGGGAAGGCGGAAAAGGTGAAGATGATATTTACAGTTTTATTACCGCACCACCCCAAAATTTTGTATTAAAGGCCACCGCCAAAGAAAAAATTGACAGTGTTAATATCGGAATACTAAAAGGTGCGAAAATTCAGGTAACTGGTGATAGTAGCGAACTTCCTATATTGAGCGAAAAAAATGGATCTGTCTACCTGATGGGCGATTGTGGCAAGTCATATAAAGTCAAAGGAACTAAAGAAGGATATTTTTCAAGCGAAAAAATCGTGAAGTTCGATTGCAATACACGTCACGATACCGTTGCCGTAGAACTGACCCTTGATAAGATCGTTATCAACAAGGCCATTGTACTGAATAATATTTATTATGATTATGATAAATGGGATATTCGTCCGGATGCAGCCGTAGAGCTTGATAAACTGGTAACGATACTGGTGGAAAATCCTGATATTAATATTGAACTTGGCTCACATACCGACTCCAGGGGAAAAGATAAATATAATCAGGAGCTTTCACAGAAACGTGCTGAATCGGCTGTTGCTTACATTATCTCTAAAGGAATAGTCCAGTCGAGAATAAAGGCAAAAGGTTACGGTGAAAGCATTCCGGTTAACCGTTGTGTTAACGGTGTTGAATGTTCCGAAGAAGAATTCCAGATGAACCGCAGAACAGAGTTCAAGGTAACAAGTATAGGAAAGGCTAAGTAGAATTTTCTGTAAAGCCCAAAAATACTGGTGCTGCAT
>CAZMPB010000252.1:0-3898 GCA_964567775.1 uncultured Bacteroidales bacterium | reverse complement strand
CCATGAAGTAAAGTTACAAACTTTTCCTTTTTGGTTCCGGCTTGTCCGGCTTAGGTTAAGCAAGTTAAGTTAGTGAAATAGGTAATCTCTCAATCTCTCATTCTCTTAATCTCTCATTCTCTCATTCTCTCCTCTCCTATCCATGAAAATCCAAACTGTGCAGCATATAAGTCAGGTGTTCCAGCATGGCCGTTATTTCATTCATATATTCTTCCACGGCTTTTAAACTTCCGGGAAGGGTAAACACCAGCGTTTCTCCAATGACTCCTGCCACCGATCGGCTCACAAGTGCATTGGGTTTTTGTTGTCCGTATTTCATGCGTATCATCTCCATGATGCCGGGAATTTCTTTTTCCAGCATGGGTTTTACCACATCGGGCGTAAAATCTTTCGGGCCGATACCCGTACCACCTGTGGTAATGATAATATCGCATGTTTTCACCGAATCTGTAATCAGTTGTCTGAGTTGTTCTGCGCTATCAGGAATAAGGGTTTTATGAATTTCGCACAGACGTTTTTTGGAAATAAAAAATTGTTCAATAAGTTCTGATATCCGCTGTCCGCTGCGGTCTTCATACACGCCTTTGCTGGCGCGGTCGCTGAGGGTGATGATATGTACCTTGAAAATTTTAGGGGCATATTCCCCTTCATCATCTGCTTTTATGCTTCCGCCATGCAGTACACGGCAAAAAATACCTTCTTTAGGCATCACACATTCGCCCACTTCGTTAAAGATTGCACACGTGCTACCGTGACATTTCTTGCCTATCTGAGTTACTTCTAACTCCACATCGTTGATCTTAAACCGGTCGAGAGGTGAGGTATCTATCAGGTTCATACCCGAAATGGTCAGGTTTTCGGCAAACTCGCCGAAGTTAATTTTCCGTTTTGCTTTTTGCTCAGACTTGGCAATACTTTCGGTTGATAATAAACTCACCTGTCTGTGCCAGTCGCCGGAATGAGCATCATGTTCCACCCCAAGTTTATTGATAAGGATCACATCAACCGGATGTTTCACGGTGCCGGTTTTTTCAGAAATATTTACTGATTTAATTTTTATTTTCATACATTTATTTTAAAACTCCTTAATAGCATGTTTTGCAATGTAATCAGGCCCGGGAAGGTCTTTTGTCCCCATTGATTTTTTCCCCAATCTGACCACGACCATATTTTTATCGGGTATCACCATAATATATTGCCCTAATATACCACGGGCATAAGATACTTTTGTCGAATCACTATTTAGAATCCACCAGGAATAACCATAATAATCAACCGTATTGCCTTCTTCATCGATCAGGTTTATAGGCTCCAGCGATTTTTTTACATATTCTTCAGAAACTATCCGTTGATTATTAAATACACCATTATGCAGGTACAATAACCCAATTCTTGAAAAATCCCTGGCATTGGAGTTGAAGCAACAATAAGCTTTTTCCATTCCATCCTTTTTGTCCAGGCACCATAGCGCATCATTCTCAGCGCCTATGGGTTTCCACAATTTTTCCGAAGCATATTCGCTCAGGGTTTTACCTGTGGCTTTGCGAATTATATAGGCAAGCACCAACTGGTTCGAGCTTTGGTAATTGAATTTTTTACCCGGAGTTTCGGTAACTTTCAGGTTTAGCAACATCTTTTCCAGGTTCCGGCCGTAATAGGCCTTGGTTGTTTTCGAAAACAGTCCGTCGTAGCTTTCGTCCCAGTTAAAAGAAGCGCTCATCGTCAGTAAATGTTTTATGGTAAGTTCAGCATTTAGTCCCTGCTTATATTCAGGTATGAAATCCGAGACTTTCTGATTAACACTCTTTATTTTCCCTTCATCAATGGCAATCCCAATAAGGATACTGACAATACTTTTAGCGGCTGAAAACGAATTTGAAAGTGAATTCATTCCATATCCGTCCCAGTATTCTTCATAATAAACCGAATCATTTTTTAAGACCAGAAAAGCCACGGTTTGTGATTTTTTGAGATAATTTCTGAATTCCGCAGATAATTTTGTTTTGTTATAGGATAAGGCATCGGGTATTAGGATTGAGCTTCCTGCTTTCACGGTATTGTTTTTAAAGATGGTACAATCGTCAATACCTACGTAACGGTATATCAATGCCGCATATATGTAACTATTGCCTGAAAAAACAATAACAAGATTAATCAGTAATATCAATGCAAGGATAATGAGCAGGATTTTTTTTATTAGTTTCACTTCAATTCAGATTTTATCCTTCAGATCTTTTCCTTACTAAGCAATTTAATATCCGAAATAACCATTACTTTGTCCACCGCTTTACACATATCATAAACAGTCAGCAGTGCGACACTCACGGCAGTCAGCGCCTCCATTTCAACACCGGTCTGCCCGATACATTTTACCATGCTTTCGGCTTTCACCCCGTCTTTTCCGATAGTACATTTCACTTCAACTTTTGTGAGCAATAGCGAATGACACAAGGGGATTAACTGCGAGTTCTGCTTGGCAGCTTGTATGCCGGCAACTTCGGCAAGGGTAAGCACATCTCCTTTTTGGATCTCGTTTTCTTTTATCAGTTTCAGTGTTTCTTTTTGTAAAAATATTTTACCACTTGCTTGGGCAATACGGGTTTGCTGGGGCTTATGTCCGACATCAACCATATTGGCCTTGCCTGACGAATCGGTATGTGATAGTTTTGGCATAAATTTATTTTTAATATGTCCTACTTGCTCTTATTTTTTTTAGTTGTTTTGTTTGTTTCTCTTCCGGCAAATAGTTTTTTGATGTTACCACTTTTATACCGGATTGTATTTCAAGGGCTTTTCTGGCATCACCGGCAATTTTACCACCTTTTTTTGCAACAATTTTATTTTGAACAAAACCTTTTGGATTTTTTGTTTTTACAATTTCGGTAGTAGAAGCTTCGCCGAGCATGGAGAAAATCAGCTCAAGGTCGGTCATGTGATCGCGCAGGTTCTGGCTTTTCAAACCTTTTACTTTCTTGTATTCGGAGGGTATTAAGCCAAAAGTGGCTTTTGATATTTCTGCTGTCAGAATTGCATATTCGATTTTTTCTTTTACTCCCCTGTTCTTCCACTCTTCGGTTAGCTCTTCGCGAATGGCAATACTACGCATTCTTTTTTCAATCCAGTCGTCAGGATAACCTTTTAGTTTATAGAGTTCTCTTGTTCGTTGCGTGGCTAATTCTGGATTTTCAATTTCATCAAGTCTATCTGAACCGACTTGTGCCAGCCATAATTTAAAGGGTTCTGCCTTTGGTGATGGGATAGCCTGAATAATTCGCAAAAGTCCCTTTGTGTCTGATGCTTGTACTTTACGTCTTTTCCCATCTGCTGCCTTCATTTCAACCAGGGTACAAATTGTACCCCAGTTGCTTTTTAACTGCTCATCACGGCTTAAAATTCTTTTTATGTATTGTTTAATATCCACACTATCTGTAAGTGCTTCCACAACATCTTGAACTGAAAAATACCATTTCTGTTCAAGTTCGTTCCAAACCGAACGTATTTGTTTGCTTTCAAAAAGTTTAATATTGCTCATTTGTTTTGCATAAATGGATATTCAAAATTAGTATTTTTAATGTTATCGTATCAATTTTTAAGTGCGAAGGGCACAGAATCAGATTATTATTTTCTCTGCGGCTCTGCGGCTCTGCGTGAAATGTTTATTCTCGCAAAGACGCGAAGACGCAAAGGGGATCAATATTTTTTCCTTTTATGCAAATCAGGTATCACCCGTTGGGGATTGCAAACCATATTTCACCTGGTTTTTATCCCGTTGTTCTGCCAGTCAAAATATTTTTTTTATTTATTTGTTTTTTTGTTTTATTAACTATATTTGTAATTGCATTATATCCCATGTTTACCACGCTATTTCGCACAAGACTCTGTCTGTCAGCAAATAGAT
>CAZMPB010000251.1:3686-3917 GCA_964567775.1 uncultured Bacteroidales bacterium | reverse complement strand
TAAACTTCTCAAAAAAATTTATTGGATATAGTCATGAAAACTTTTAATATACTTCAACTAGTTATGATTCTTTTTTGTCTGATTATTTTACAATCCTGTGAACGAACCTTTGTCAGCACTCCTGAAGATTGCATGAATTATGATTATTCCGATTGCAATACTTCCGAACCAGCAGTGGTTCCGATGAATATTAAACTCACCATCAACTGGGAGAATCCACAGGTTCCCATT
>CAZMPB010000251.1:243-3676 GCA_964567775.1 uncultured Bacteroidales bacterium | reverse complement strand
CAAACTGG
Source organism: uncultured Bacteroidales bacterium (assembly GCA_964567775.1). GTDB lineage: Bacteria > Bacteroidota > Bacteroidia > Bacteroidales > CAIWKO01 > CAIWKO01. Next base: position 3,668 of record CAZMPB010000251.1, on the reverse strand, counting down.
AAAGCAGAGACACCATTCTTTCAGATACAACCGGGTCCTCGTCATACATAGCCTTGTTAAAGCCGGATAATTATTATACTGTGGAAGCCCGCTACATATCCGGAAACAACATTATATACGCCATCGACGGCGACAATGTAAAAAAAATCCGCAACCAGATTTGTGATTCTGTCTGCTGGACAGTTCAGGAAGGAAATGTAAATGTTGAATTGAAATAACCGGATTTTCCGGTAGAAAAGATAAGGAAATTAGCTTTTTTTGTGTGTTTTTCTGGTGTGATGGTTTAACACAATTTCAAATTTGGTAGTATCCAGAAATGTATCAAAACGGAGGTGGTCTTTACGTTCGTTATTTTTACCCTGCATGATATCATCCCCGTATTCATTAAGAATGACTTTCCAAAGAAGTTCAGTGCAGTAAAATTCCGAGCTGTCTTCGATATTAAAGGCATTATCAAAAGGTATGTGCTGATCGAGGTAATACCTGGCTTTGCGGCTGATTGCCGAAAGCGGTTTATCAATTTTTGGTTTGTACCTGATTACTATTACAGAATTGTAATGGCTGTCCTTGATAAAACTCCGGATCTCCTGCGATTGCACTCCATCAATATCAGAAAGCGAACTGGACACAGAATGTATCACCATAAAATCCGTATCATTTTTACAAACTATAGCACAGTGAGATATGTCAAATTTTTCGTCGAGCTGTTCTACGATCATGTCACTAACAAGCCCATACCCATGGCGTAATATGATATCGCCATCCTGAATTTTGTTTAATTCAGCATCAGAAAGGGTATACCTATAAAAAGATTGTTCCTGCATGCTACGATTTTCGTAAACATACAGGAACAACCTTAATGATGCGCCCAGTGAAAAAATGATAATGAAAATTATTAAAAATATTCTTTTCATTTATCAATGGACCATAAGAACGCTGATTTATTCTACAGCGGCAGTTGTGTCAACAGCAGTTGTATCTTCAGGAACAGTTTCTTCGCCAGTTCCTTCTTTTTTCTGATCAACAAGCCATTTGCCTTCTTTTTTTACCAGATTGAGAACGTCTTCTTTTCCATCAGCTGTATATTTACAAACTGAAGCTTCTTCTGTAGTTTCGCATTTCAGGTTTTCAATCTTAATTTCTTTTACTTCTTCAGTAGCTCCGCCAACACCAGAAAAACTTTTCATCATATCCAGCATTTGGCCGGTTTCTTCTGTAGCAATTTTTTTAGCTTCGTCAAATTCTTTTTTGTTTAAATGATTCAGATATTTTGTTGCTACTGCTTCAGGTGTATTTCCTTTGTCGCCGCATGATGCGAAAGCTATAACAACGATAGCTGCCATTACTAAACTAAATAATTTTTTCATGTTTCTTTTTTTTTGGTTATTAATTTCGATTTAACTTTGCAAAGATAATATTGTTTTTGGGATTTTAACATTTTTTATGAATTTTTTTACTAACATTGCCTTTTGTTAGTAACTTTTGGAATCAATATTATATGATATTAAAAAACAATTTCCTGAAAATAACAATCCGAATAAATAAAAACATCAAATTAAATGGCTGACCTGGTTGAGTTTACATATTTTCTTAAAGGGAGGCTTTTAAAAGAGCTTCCCGGCAAACGGGCTCATTTTAGAATGATACCATCGGTTCGTTTATCCGAATTTGTTCCAATACCCGAAAGCGCCAGAAAAAGTAGTGTGCTGATACCTTTGTTTGAAAAGAACAGCAAGATCTTCACAATTCTTATTCAGCGTCCTGAGTATAATGGTGTCCATAGTGCACAGGTATCTTTTCCCGGAGGCGGCTATGAGGAAACGGACATGTCTCTTGAAAACACAGCGCTTCGCGAAACAGAAGAAGAAATAGGTATTGACCGCACAAAAATCAATATAATTGGCAGCCTCACCGATCTTTATATCCCGCCAAGTAATTACAGGGTAAAACCATTTATAGGCTATTGTAATAACATCGGCGAATTGATTCCGGATAAACATGAAGTAAAAAAGATCTTTACCGTTGAAATAAATGAATTTGCTGGAAATAAAAATATCAAATCAAAAAAGATCCGGATTAAAAACGGGACAGAATTCGAAACTTCCTATTACGATATGATGGGATTGACCGTATGGGGAGCTACTGCAATGATATTAAGTGAATTTGCCGAATTGTACGATGAATTTACAGGCAGAAAAGAAAAGATTCATTCCGATCAGGGATTTCTTTAAAAGGCCATCAGGGTTATTTTTCAATTTTGATTTCATACCTCACTTCCGTTCCTTTCTGTAGCAAAGCAAGTACGCCGCAGTATTTTTCGCGGGATAATGCAACGGCTCTCGCCAGTTTGTCTTCAGGCAGGTTTTTTCCTTTAAAATGATATGAAACCATTATTTTTTCGTAATACCTCGGATGTTCTTTTGTGAGTTCTCCCTCGACGGAAATATGAAACTCATCGGGGATCACATTCATTTTTTTCAGGATAGATATAACATCCATACTTGTACATCCGGCTAAGGAAACCAGTGTTAAGGCTTTTGGCCTTGGGCCAAGATCATCACCCCCTGACGATTCACCGGCATCCATTATTAGTGTATGACCATCGACTTCTGCTTCAAAAGCCATGTTTTCGAGCCAGCGGCATTCAATTTTTGATCCCATTGTATTTTGATTTAATTATTTGATAAATTTGCAGCAATCATACAAAATTAAATTAATAAATTTAATAACCTTCAATCGTTTATTATGCCGGTTATGCCCTGATTTAAAACTCATTTGCAAAAGACCCTGTTCCTGCCACTGAGGTTTATCGAAATCACAAAGCACTATTGAGTATATCCTAAAAAAAACATATGGAAGAAACATCAACAAAGGGTCTGTCTTTACCGGTATTCAAGAAAAAAATCCTGAATAAATTTTCTGTGCTGGTACTGGGGATTTCTTTTATTTTATTAAGTCTCTTTGCCGTTAATAATATTCCTGTCAAATACGACGTGATGATCTATTCGGATGCAAACGGATATTACGATTATCTTCCTTATACCTTTATTTATAAGGATTTGGCACACATTAATTATGCTGTCCGTTTGCCAAACGGCAATAGTCTGAATAAATATACCATGGGCGTGGCCCTTCTTCAACTGCCTTTTTTCTTAGGCGCCCATTTGTACAGCATATACAATGACCTTCCTGCCAAAGGATATTCATTTCCTTACAGTGTTTCGGTACTGATTTCTGTTACGGTTTATGTATTTTTAGGCTTGTTATTCCTATATAAAACACTGAGGCGAAAATTCGATCAAATACCTTCATTCATTACCGTCTTTGCCATATTTTTCGCCACCAATCTTTATTATTATACGTTTTGTCAGCCCGGCATGTCGCATGGCTTTTCGTTTTTCGCACTCGCCCTCTTTTTGTACCGT
>CAZMPB010000251.1:0-233 GCA_964567775.1 uncultured Bacteroidales bacterium | reverse complement strand
CTAAAATAAAAAATACGTTAGCGTGCGGAATACCTTTAGCACTAGCAGTTTTGATAAGACCTACCAATATTCTTTATGCTTTATTGTTTTTGTTTTATGATGTCTATTCTTTTCGTTTATTAAAAGAAAGGCTGAGGTTTATCCTTTCAAAATACAAATATTTTTTAATCATCATACTGATCGGAATATTATTTTATGTCCCGCAGATTATTTACTGGTCTTATGCTGCAGGT